>NZ_CP066775.1:2157040-2465189 GCF_009754905.2 Mucilaginibacter ginkgonis
TGGTGGCGAACGCATCTATTGCGCCAAGCGACTTTTATACGCAAACAGTTAACGGACTTTGCAGCGGTACTACATACCAGTTTGGTGCATGGATCATGAATATGGTAGGTCGATATGGAATTCCTCCGCGTATCACGTTTCGTATCGAAAAAACAGATGGTACCCTACTTAAAAGTCTTGACACTCAGGACATTCCCATGTCGTCTACACCAACCTGGCTACCATTTTCATTTTACTTTACCATGCCGGCCGGTGTAAGTTCGGTTGTATTGCGTATGCGTAACAATGCACCCGGGGGTGTAGGAAATGACCTGGCTTTAGATGATATTACCTTTAGGCCCAGCGGGCCGGCCATAAGTGTGGGCATCCAAAATGTAACGGGCAATACAGCTACTGTGTGCGAGTCGGCAAGCAGCGGCCTCAAATTAGTTGCCACTGCCGATGCCTGTTACTTGAAAACTGCCTATCAATGGCAGCAGAGCACAGACAATGGCACTACGTGGACAGACATCGCCACTGCAACAACGGCAACCTACACTACGTCTGCATTAATTGCCGGCACTTACCTTTACCGGGTACTGGTGGCAGATGACGGCAATACAGGCTTTGCATCATGCAGGGTGGTATCAGACGCGCTAACGGTAAAAGTAAACGCTCCGGCGGCGTCTGCAGTAAATATTACTGCGTCTGCGAATAACACATGTCCCGGCGTACCGGTTACATTTACAGCAACTACGGTGAACGGCGGTACGTCACCCGCTTACCAATGGCAGGTTAACGGTGTAAACGCCGGAGCTAACAATAGCACGTTCACTACTGCTGCATTAAAGGATAACGATGTAATAACCTGCGTGCTAATCACTAACCTGCCATGCAGCGTGCCAGTAACATCAAACGCATTGGTTGTAAATTTGCTCAACCCGCTGACAGCCACTGTAAGTGCGTCGTCGACAACAATTTGCGCCGGCGGAACTATAACTTTTACAGCGGCGGCCGGCGGTACTGCTACAGGCCTGAGTTACGAATGGTTTATAAACGGAAAAACTACAGGTGAGACAGGCACTACATTTATTGCCGCAGGCCTTGCCGATAAGGATGCAGTTACATGCGCTATCACCAGCACAACAAACATTTGCAACGTACCGGTTACGGTGGTAGCAAACGCCGTATCGGTAACGGTTGAAAGCCCTCCGATTGTACGGTTTCCAAACACGCTTTATACGGTAATAGCAGGCGATGGCGTTACCATCAGCCCGGTAAATGTGATCAGAGGGGCTACCTACCAGTGGTCGCCGGCGGCAGGGTTAAGCCGCACGGACATTGCCAACCCGGTTGCCGCGCCCGGTACAACTACCGAATACACCCTTACCGTTATTTCGGCGTTGGGGTGTTATACCACTTCAGGACCGGTAACCGTAAAAGTGATCAGCGCCTTTGTACCTCCGCCAAACACCTTTACCCCTAACGGCGACGGCTATAACGATCTTTGGAACATACCCATACTGGTTGGCTTTAATAAATGCACGGTTGATGTGTATAGCCGCAATGGCCGCCAGGTTTTCCACTCCATCGGTTACAGTAAACCCTGGGACGGCACCTATGAGGGGCAAAAGTTACCGGCAGGCACTTATTACTATGTGATCGATCTAAAAAACGGTTCTAAGCCTTATTCCGGTTACGTGAGTTTGCTGTAAAAGTCAGGGTAATAAAACTCTTTGTTTAGTCTTCGGCCATCTTGCTCAACGCCCGCCACACGGTAGTATGCGATAGCCCCATCTGCATGGCAATTTTGCGGCATGATAAGCCTTCTTTGTTCAGGTCTGCTATATGCCGCTTATCGGTTACAGATACATATTTTTCCTTGTCAAGGTGTTCCTGTTCTGCATCGTAGCCGGCATGGTCCATAAAAATATTACCATCGCCGGACCGTATTATGCGCAGGAGACACACCCTGTCTTCGCCATAGAGTTCTGTTGCATTGCGTTGTTTAATTTGCTTAAGGTACCGCATATCGGGCTCCTTTCTGCTCCGGCCCATCGCGAAAACACTGTCACAAAAGTTTACCAGCATTTTGCTGCCCTGCATATCGTTGTTGGTAATGGGTTTGGCCGTATTTCGTTTTGGTGTATGCGCCAGTGCCAGTATCGATAGGTTGTATTTACTCTTCAGTTTCTTTAAAAACTTCATCATCACCATCGCATCGCGCGCCTTCTCTGCCTCGTTGGCAAGGTAGGTAAGGTTATCGATGATGAGCACACTCGCCTTTGTTTTCTTTACCCCTTCTTCAATGCAGGCATGCACACGGTCAAGGTAATTACGCACATCACCGGCGGCGGCATTTAGTTCTGCCCTGTAAAAATTGGGGCTGAACTTAAATCTCTCGCGCTCCAGCGTGTACCTGGCCTCGAACTGGTTGCCGCTTTGCTCAAAGTCGAAGTAGATAACCGGGCACGCGGGTATCTGCATTTGAAAACCTCTGACATCGCCGCCCGCAGCGATAGTATTTCCCAGCTGCACAGCCAGGATAGACTTGCCCACGTTGGTATCGGCAAATAATACGCAAAGCTCGTTCTCAAACCAAAAATTATCAAATACCATTTTGGGCTTCTGTATGTTTCGCGTGTCGCTATGCCAGTCGTTAGCCGGGCGGATCACCATCAGGTCGTCCGCACAATCATATTGTTCGTCAAGCCAACCCGCCTTATGCCTCGTTGTCGGGTTCGCCGCATCGCGAATCATAGACCGTATCATCTCAATTTGCGGCGGCCTTTCAATATACAGGTGGTCGTCAGCACGGCCGTTATTGGTAGTAATGTTCAAAAATCTGTTGCTCATAAAAGTTTGCTATGGCACAAACTTAGTCAGCCTGCAAATTCCTTTTCGTGGCACTGTTTTGTCAGTAGTAGACAGATCTCTTGATAACTCCCCAATCCTCCTTTAAAAAACAAACGTAGAATCGGTAAAAAAGATGTTTCAAAATTTGCATAAGCCCCTCTCCCTTGGAGAGGGGTTGGGGTGAGGTCCCATTGGGTATGCCGATTATACCGGAGTGAAAAATCGCTTTAGGGACTTGCTAACACTTCAACACCGCTGTAACATGATGTGACAGTGTGTGACACTTTTTGAGTAAAAAAAGGCAAAGTTGAAACACTGACGTGATCGTGAATCGCTGATTTACAATTACTTACAGCGGTGACATGATCTTGTCAGATACCAATAAGTCAGGATTGTTATAAAAACTGTCACATGTTACACCCGTCCGTCAGCTGACGGATCAGCGGATTTGCCTTGTAAGCCATCTTTATAAAACTGATATTTGGCTTCTACACATATTACCATGTCAGACGAAAAGATCATATTCTCTATGGCCGGCGTAAACAAGATTTACCCGCCGCAAAAGCAAGTCTTAAAAAACATATACCTCTCGTTCTTCTACGGCGCCAAGATCGGCGTTATTGGTTTAAACGGATCGGGTAAGTCATCGGTGCTAAAGATCATTGCCGGCCTGGACAAATCATACCAGGGTGAGGTTGTCTTTTCTCCGGGGTATACCGTTGGCTACCTGGCACAGGAGCCGCAGCTCGACCCGGAAAAAACGGTTCGCGAGGTGGTGGAAGAAGGTGTGGCCGAAATCACCGCCATTTTGAAAGAATACGAAGAGATCAACGAAAAATTTGGCCTGCCCGAGTATTATGAGGATGCCGATGCCATGGATAAGCTGATGCAGCGCCAGGGCGAATTGCAGGATAAGATAGATGCGGTTAATGCCTGGGAACTGGATACTAAACTGGAGCGGGCGATGGATGCTTTGCGCTGCCCGGAACCGGAAACCAAGATCGCAGTACTATCGGGCGGTGAGCGGCGCCGTGTGGCCTTATGCCGTTTGCTCCTGCAAGAGCCCGACGTGTTATTGCTGGATGAGCCAACCAACCACCTGGATGCAGAGTCGATAGATTGGCTTGAGCAGCACCTTAAACAATACAAGGGCACGGTGATAGCCGTAACCCACGACCGCTACTTCCTGGATAATGTGGCCGGCTGGATACTGGAACTCGACCGTGGCGAAGGTATACCATGGAAGGGAAACTACTCGTCATGGCTTGACCAGAAAGCCAAGCGCCTGGCACAGGAAGAAAAGACGGAAAGCAAACGCCAGAAAACTTTGGAGCGCGAGCTGGAATGGGTACGCATGGCACCAAAGGCCCGCCACGCCAAATCAAAGGCGCGATTGTCTAACTATGATAAACTTGCTTCAGAAGAAACTAAGGACCGCGAAGACAAACTGGAGTTATTTATTCCGCCGGGCCCGCGTTTGGGCAATGTGGTCATAGAGGCCAATAACGTTACCAAAGCCTACGGCGACAGGGTATTATTCGAAAACCTGACATTCTCATTGCCGCCTGCGGGTATTGTAGGTATTATAGGCCCTAACGGCGCGGGTAAAACTACGCTGTTCCGCCTCATTACCCAGCAAGCCGAGCCCGATGCAGGCACCTTCCGCGTAGGCGACACGGTAGCCCTGGGTTATGTAGACCAAAACCACGACGACCTTGACCCCGAAAAATCAGTCTGGGAAAACGTTACCGACGGATTGGATAATATTGCCCTGGGTAACCGTACCATCAACTCAAGGGCGTATGTTTCTAAGTTCAACTTCAACGGTGCTGACCAGCAAAAGAAAGTGGGGGTATTATCGGGCGGTGAGCGCAACCGCGTGCACCTGGCCATTACGCTAAAAAAGAGCAGCAACGTACTGTTGCTGGATGAGCCAACAAACGATATCGACGTAAACACCTTGCGCGCCCTGGAAGAAGCATTGGAGAACTTTGCAGGTTGCGCTGTAGTCATCAGCCACGACCGCTGGTTCCTCGACCGTATCTGTACGCACATTCTGGCCTTTGAGGGAGATTCACAGGTTTACTTTTTTGAAGGTAATTACTCAGACTATGAAGAGAACCGCAAAAAGCGTTTGGGTGATATAGCGCCAAAACGGATCAAGTATAAAAAGCTGGTGGGGTAGGGTTAGAGAAAAGAGGCAAGAAGCAAAAGGCGATCTTAAAGCCCTCCCTTCCGGGGAGGGTTGGGTGGGGCCTAAATATTCAAAGCCGCTCATTGAGCGGCTTTTCTTTTAACCTGTTAACAACCACCAATTTGTTAACAAATAAATAACCACAAACCGCTGTTTTTCGGGAAAGTAATAGCTTACTTTTAATGAACCTAATACCGGGTTCGGCAAAAGTTAATTACACGATATGACCTGGAGAAAATTTAGCGGCGAAGTGCTGCAAACCCCCATCATTGAAGAAGTAGAAAAAACCATCGAGCGCGAAACGCTTGCCGGCAACAAACTAAAAGTTTGCATTGGTACAGACTCGCAGGTTAAAGGCTCGGTAACCGATTTTGCTACCGTGATCGTATTCCTGCGCGAGCAGCGCGGCGGTTTTATGTACATCCACCAGGAGCGTACTTCCATTAAAATGAGCATCAAAGAACGCATGCTCACAGAGGTGCAAAAGTCTATCGACATTGCCTACAAACTTTGCGACTTGCTTGACCTTTACGAAGTTGACCTGGAAGTGCATGCCGATATTAATACCAACCCGATGTTCAAGTCTAATCAGGCGCTGCACGAGGCAATGGGTTACATCCTAAGCATGGGCTTTGTATTTAAGGCTAAACCCGAAGCATTTGCCAGTTCATACTGCGCAAACAAGATGGTGCAATAGCGTGAGGCCTAAAAAAACCTTAACGGGTAACACTTGTTAGCCGTACGTGAAAACGTATCAGTTAAAATGGGAACAGGATATGCCCATCACTTTGGATGAAGCATGGCAATTCTTTTCCTCGCCGCTCAATCTAGCCAAGATAACGCCTAAAGAAATGGGCTTTAAGATAACGTCTGATTATACCGAAGACACTGTGATGTACGAGGGTATGCTCATTAGCTATAAGATCACCCCGTTACTGGGTATCAAGATGAACTGGGTTACAGAGATTACCCATATAAAAGACCGCAAGTATTTTATAGACGAGCAGCGCTTTGGGCCATACGCTATGTGGCACCACGAACACTTTTTTAAAGAAATAGAAGGTGGTGTGCACATGACAGATAAACTAACTTATGCCATTGCCCCGGCACCCATCGGTGGTTTGGCTAATGCACTGATAGTCCGTAAGAAAGTAAAGCAAATATTCCAATACCGCGAAAAAGCGATCATAGAAAGGTTTGGCAATCTCGTTATGTAGAAAGCCCGTCTCCTTTGGGGAGGGGTTGGGGTGGGGTCTGACGTATCAAATGATTTAACGGTTCCTCTGCCAATTTGAACAACAGAGTGGAAATGCCGTTCAGCGCGATGAACAACCAAAGCACATTGAGCGTGTCATTCTCAAACGGCGAATGCCAATCGAGGTTTAGCTTGTCATATAGCTGAAAAACTTGGTCATTCAGTTTATCCGTACCCCATTGCAGAAAACGGGCAACAACGCCCAGATGTATAAGGTAAAAGATGTAGGAGCTCTTGCCCAGCAATTCTACAAAACGATTTGCCAATAGACGTTTCAGCCAAGTATTCTCAGTTAACAATCCATAGAAAAACAATGCTATCGCAATAGCCAAAAAATAATTGTTGGTAATAATACCCCGTGGATTGTGCAAACCTGCAGTCCAGCCTCTTGGGATGGTGAGTAATGACATGATCAGCGGCGCTGTAAAAACAAGCAGCAATCCGGAATAAGTGAATTTCGGTGTCTCAGAACTCGTAATACGTTTCTTAAGAAAAATCGTAGCCAGTTTCACCCCTACAAAAAACTCGAAGCACCGGCCTAAAAACGTATAGACCATCATAAATGTATCGTTACCGAAAAAGCCATACCAACCGGTGTGGCCAAACATTAACACTAACAGAAAACCCAAACCTGTCAACAATAGCACCTGTACCCAAAACAGTTTATACCTTTTGGCGAGATAGAAAATAAACGGCGCGGAAATGTAAAAGCACTCTTCAACCGTAAGCGACCAGCCCTGGGCAATGCCGGTAAACTTCAGGTCGTTGAAAAAGCCACGTAAAAAAGTGAGGTTGAGCGCCAGCAGTCCCAAAGGATTGGAAAAATCACCGACAATGGTTTTGTCTCCCGAATAGTAATAATAAATAAAAGTGCCGATGGTAAGTAAGAAATACATCGGGTAAATTCGGGCCACACGGTTGCGGATATACTTACCCAACCAATGCCAGCTATGCTCAAAATTGTTGTAATATCTGTAGGCGATCAAAAATCCGGACAGCACAAAAAATATGGTCACCCCGAAATGGAACTCCTGCAGGTAGCGCTTTACGCCCTGAGGAAGGCTCCCGTCAAAAGCGTATTCATAATGCGAGATAAATACCAGGTAAGCTGCGAGAGCCCTTACACCGGTTAAAACGGGAAAGTAGTTGGGTAAATTCCGCCCTTCATTTAGGGCATGGCTTGAGATAGGTCGATCAGGATGCCGGGATTGCTTCGTTCCTCGCAATGACATGGTGGTAATTTACATTAGTGCAGATCCCTGTACCACACCCTTGCTTAAAATACGCTGATCTATAAAATGTTGTATCTCAGACTTTCTTAACTGCCAGTTAGGCGCGATCAACAATTCCCTGTCAGACAAGCCGAACAGGCGCTGGATCACCACATCGGGCCTCACCAGCGGCAATAACTCGCATAAAAAGTCGGCGTATTCTTCCAGGCTAAAAAGCTTAAACGGCTCGCGTTTATACTTCACACCCATTACCGATCCTTCAACAATGTGCAGGTGATGAAACTTTACAAACTTGATGTGATCAAAGCGGTTGATCTCATCCGCGTAGCGCAGCATCATTTCCTTAGTTTCCCATGGGAAGCCAAAAATGGTATGCACACATATGTCCAGTTTACTATTGCGGGTAAGTTCTAACGCTTTCACCAGGTCGCCGTGCAAACAGCCGCGGTTTATCTGTAACAGGGTATCGTCATAAATAGATTCCATGCCCATCTCCAGGTCAACATCAAACCTGTCGGTATAACTTTCCAGCAAGGCTATCTTCTCAGCATCGATACAATCGGGCCGTGTACCGACAGAAAGACCAACAATGTTTTCGGGCTCTATACTCAATGCTTCATCATACATCATTTTCAAATAATGCACGGGTGCGTAAGTATTAGTGTTGGGTTGAAAATAGATGATGAATTTATCGGCTTTATTGCCTTTACGGGCACGTTCCATTCCCTGGATAACTTGTTCGCGCAGGGTTGGTGCCTGACGCGATACAGATGGTGTAAACGAGTCGACATTACAATACGTGCAGCCGCCGTAACCCTTTGAGCCATCGCGGTTTGGGCAGGTGAAGCCTCCATCAACAATAACCTTAAATACCCGCTGGCCATTGTATTTTTCCTTTAGCCAGGGGCCATAATTATTGTAGCCCTTCTCCCACTGCGCCGCTGCCGATTGTGTTAACATCATAACAGGTGCAAAGATACTGATTTTGGATTTCACTGATTGTCACGGATTTCACTGATTAGAAGGGATTACGCCGATAGGAAAGAATCACGCCAATGTTATTACAGATCAGCAATCTATTTACTGATTCACCACTCACTACTCAACAACTCACCATTCTTTAATTCACTAATTATTATGCGTGCATAGCATTAGCCCGAAAAACTGTAATTTTGATTTCTTACCAATTAGTCCTGCCTGATGGAGAACGTTCCTGCTTATAGTCCTGTACACAAAGTCCGTTTTGTAACCGCTGCCTCACTTTTTGACGGTCACGATGCTACCATAAACATCATGCGCCGCATACTGCAGTCTACCGGGGCCGAGGTGATCCATCTGGGGCATAACCGATCTGTGGACGAGGTGGTGAATTGCGCTATCCAGGAAGATGTACAAGGCATCGCGTTGACGTCTTACCAGGGCGGGCACATCGAATACTTTAAGTACATGTATGATTTGCTGCAGCAACGCGGCGCGGGGCATATCAAAATATTTGGCGGCGGCGGCGGCGTGTTTCTGCCACAAGAGATAGATGAGTTACAGGAATACGGTATCGCGAAGATCTACTCTCCCGACGATGGCCGCCGTATGGGTTTGCAAGGTATGATCAATCACATGATGCAGATCTGCGATTTTGAAACTAAAACTGTGCTGAATGGCGAGTTAAAGCACCTACCGAAAAAAGATCCAAAGGCTATTGCGCAGTTAATTACACTGGCAGAGAACCACCCGGAACAATTCATCTCTCCCCCCGCCCTCTCCAAAGGAGAGGGAGCTATCCCTGTACTTGGCATTACCGGCACAGGCGGCGCGGGTAAATCATCATTGGTGGATGAATTTGTACGCCGCTTTTTGGCCGAAACAGATAAAACACTGGCCATTATCTCGGTCGACCCGTCTAAACGCAAAACAGGCGGCGCGCTTTTAGGCGACCGTATCCGCATGAACGCTATAAACAATCCCCGCATTTATATGCGTTCGCTGGCGACAAGGCAGGCAAATCTGGCTTTATCGGGATATGTGCAGGAATCGATAGATATTTGCAAAGCCGCGGGTTATGATCTCATTATAGTCGAGACATCCGGCATTGGACAAAGCGATACCATGATCACCGATTATTGCGATGTATCGCTATACGTGATGACGCCGGAATTCGGGGCAGCAACCCAGCTTGAAAAAATAGACATGCTGGATTTCGCGGATGTAGTGGCGATCAACAAATTTGACAAACGCGGCGCATTGGATGCTATCCGTGATGTTCGCCGTCAGTATAAACGCAACCATCAGCTTTTCGACGCTAGTGACGACGCCATGCCGGTTTTCGGCACTATGGCTTCGCAGTTTAACGACCCGGGGATGAACAGCTTATATACCGTTTTGATGGATACCATCAAAACAAAAACCGGTGTCGACTTTAAACCGAACATTCCGCAGGAAAACATACAGCAGGAAAAGACTTACATCATTACGCCGGATAGGATCCGCTATTTGGCAGAGATTGCCGAGAGCAGTGTTGCTTATGACGCCTGGGTAAATGAGCAGTGTAAAATTGCGCAGCAAATGTTCCAGGTTAAGGGTGCAATAGGCCTTGTTGAAGGACACACCCCTGTTCCCTCTCAAGAGGGGATTAAAAGTGGGCTTGAAGAAATTTATCAGCACCTGGAAGATCATTTGCATGCCGATTGCAAACGCTTATTAAAGGAATGGCCCGAAACCGTTGCCAAATACCAGGCTGAAGATTTTGTATATAAAGTGCGCGACAAGGAAATACGTCAGCCGCTTACTACTACTTCACTGTCCCAATTACGTATACCAAAAATTGCCTTACCGAAATACGAAGCCTGGGGCGATATTTTGCGTTGGTTACTGACAGAAAATTTGCCGGGCGAGTTCCCGTACGCGGCGGGCGTATTCCCGCTAAAGCGGGAAGGCGAAGACCCTACGCGAATGTTTGCAGGTGAAGGCGGACCCGAACGTACAAATAAACGTTTTCACTACGTATCGATGGGGCAGCCGGCGCACAGGTTGTCTACAGCTTTCGACTCGGTGACGCTTTATGGCGAAGACCCGCACATTCGCCCCGACATTTACGGCAAGATCGGCAACTCGGGTGTGAGCATAGCTACGCTGGACGACGCCAAAAAACTGTATTCGGGTTTCGATCTGTGCAGCCCGTCTACTTCTGTGTCCATGACGATTAACGGTCCTGCGCCCATGCTGCTTGGCTTTTTTATGAACGCCGCCATTGACCAGCAATGCGAAAAATACATCATTGAACACAAGCTTGAGCATGTGGTTGAAGCGAAATTTAAAGAGGTTTATGACGATAAGGGATTGCAAAGGCCGGGGTATGAAGCCTCACCCCAATCCTCTCCAGAGCATACAGAGGTTGACGGTTTGCCTCAATCTGTTGCCTCATCCCAGACCTCTCCAGAGAATGCAGAGGTTGACGGTATGCCTCAATCTGTTGCCTCACCCCAACCCTCTCCAAAGGAGAGGGAGTTCGAAAACGAAAATAATTTTGGTTATAAAACCGCTGATTTAAAGATTTGGGAGGCACTAAAGGCAAATTCAAAAGCTAACAGGCAGTCACAAACGGAAACGGAGAATATCTTGTGGCAACTGTTACGAGATAGCAAAACAGGTTTTAAAATTCGTCGGCAGCATGCGATTGATGGCTACATCGCTGACTTTGTCTGCTTAGGAAAAGGATTGGTAATTGAGGTAGATGGTGGTTATCACCTCGAAACTGGAGAACAAGATGCAATTCGTACAGCCATTCTAAACTATGAAGGCTTTGATGTTATTCGCTTTACAGATCTGGAAGTCTTAAATGACCCTGATGGCGTAGTATCAAAAATAAAAAGGCGACTTGGATCACAACCCGACAGAATCACCAACAATGAAGAGAAAGCCCTCTCCTTTGGAGAGGGTTGGGGTGAGGCCAAAAATGGAGAACATTTGGGTGAGGCAAATTTAAATCAGCACATAAAAGCCCTCTCCTTTGGAGAGGGTTTGGGTGAGGCTGTCACTCTCCCCCCCGGCAACAACGGACTTGGTCTGATGTTGCTGGGCTTAACCGGCGACCAGGTTTTACCTGCAGATGTGTACGCTAAAATTAAAGCCTACGCTATATCAAATGTTCGCGGTACGGTACAGGCCGATATTTTAAAAGAAGACCAGGCGCAAAACACTTGTATCTTCTCGACAGAGTTCGCACTCCGTCTGATGGGTGATATCCAGCAATATTTTATCGATGAAAAGGTGCGTAACTTCTACTCGGTTTCTATATCAGGATATCACATTGCAGAGGCAGGTGCCAACCCGGTTACACAACTGGCATTTACATTATCTAACGGCTTTACCTATGTTGAGTACTATTTAAGCCGTGGGATGCATATAGATGACTTTGCGCCTAACCTGTCATTCTTCTTCAGCAACGGCATCGACCCTGAATATTCTGTTATTGGCCGTGTAGCGCGCCGCATTTGGGCAAAAGCCATTAAGAATAAGTACAAGGGTAATGAGCGTTCGCAAAAACTGAAATATCATATCCAGACTAGTGGCCGGTCGCTGCACGCGCAGGAGATTGACTTTAATGACATCCGTACTACGTTGCAGGCACTTTACGCAATCTATGACAATTGTAACTCGCTGCATACCAACGCGTACGACGAGGCCATTACTACTCCGACAGAAGAGTCGGTACGGCGGGCCATGGCTATACAGTTGATCATCAATCGAGAATTGGGCCTTGCTAAAAACGAGAACCCGTTGCAAGGTGCGTTCATTATAGAAGAGTTGACCGACCTGGTTGAAGAAGCCGTACTGACAGAATTTAAGCGCATTAATGATCGTGGCGGTGTTTTAGGCGCGATGGAAACCATGTACCAGCGCAGCAAAATTCAGGAAGAGTCGCTGTACTACGAGACCCTGAAGCACACCGGCGAATACCCAATTATCGGTGTAAATACATTCCTGAATAAAAAAGGCTCACCCACATTGGTGCCGTCCGAAGTCATCCGCGCGATGGAAGAAGAAAAGCAGGCGCAGATCTCCAATCTTGAGGCGTTTCAACAACGGAACGCGGAACAATCCGAAACATTGCTAAAACAACTACAGCAAGCCGCAACAGCCGGCGAAAACACTTTCGATAAGTTAATGGAAGTTTGCAAGTATTGTTCCCTTGGCCAGATCTCGCACGCTTTATACGAGGTCGGCGGGCAGTACAGAAGGAATATGTAAACGGTCAACGGTCAACGGTCAACGGTATACGTCATCCTGAACTTGTTTCAGGATCACTTGCCAAGTGTCAATTTTAGGATGGGATGCCGAAACAAGTTCGGCATGACGCTTATATTTGTACATGCCCACGGAAGATCAGACATTTAACCGCCTTTCAGCAGACGATCTAAAGCAGCATGGTAGTGAATTTGAGCATTGTAAGTTCATTAACTGCGACTTTCAAGGCGCTTACCTGTCTAACCTGGTATTTATAGATTGTGAATTTCAGGATTGCAACATAGCGCTGTGCGACTTCAAGAACACTGGTTTGCAAAATGTAGTGTTCACACACTGCAAACTAAGCGGTGTGGATTTCAGCAAAACAAGGGATTTTTTGTTCAAAGTACGGTTTGCGGATTGCCTGCTTGATAATGCGATCTTTTACCGAAAGAAAAACAAAAACGGGAAGTTTATAAATTGCTCTTGTACAGAAACAGACTTTACAGATGCTGATCTAACGGGAACATTGTTTGACAATTGCAATCTGCATCGCGCGTTTTTCGGTAATACAATCCTTAAAGATGCCGACTTCACTACTTCCTATAATTTCACCATCGACCCGGATGCTAACATGCTAAAGAAAACCAAATTTTCAGTCCATGGATTGCCTGGGCTGTTGACTAAGTATGATATTGTAGTTAAATGATTTCACTGATTCATGATCGATTACACCGATTTATGAAAAAAATCGGCGCAATCTCTTACAAAAATCGGTGTAGTCATAGTTTATCGTTTCTCTACCCTGTCATAAAATCCGCCAAATGAATTGGTTCGTACGGCTTCTTCCTTAAGGAAATCGCCCGGGAAACCCAGTTTAATGGCACTTACTTCATCAAGGCGTTTTAGCTGATCATCAGAAAGTTTAACGTCTACCGTTTTCAGGTTATCGTGCAGCTGTTCAACCTTTGTCGCGCCAACAATTGGAATGCATGAAAAGCCTTGCTGCATAGTCCACTTTAACGCCACATGCGCAGGTGTGACACCAAGTTCGTCGGCTATTTCGATAACAACTTTAGTGATCTTTTCGCTATTCTCGTCACGCCGCACACTTTCTGCTTTTATGCGGCCCTGTTCGCCGCGCAGATATTTCCCGGTCAACGCGCCACCGGCCAAAGGCGCCCATGGTGTAACCGTCATCCCAAAATGTTTGGCCATGGGTATTAGTTCGCGCTCGGGTGTGCGTTGTATCAAACTGTATTCTACCTGCAAAGCAATAAACTGGCTCCAGCCCATTAATTCGGCTAATGTATTGCCTTTGGCAACTACCCATGCCGGGGTATCGCTTATCGCGGCATAATTTACCTTCCCCTGGCGGATTAGGTCATCTAGTCCGCGCAACACCTCATCAATCGGGGTAACGTCATCCCAAATGTGCAAGTACAACACGTCAATAAAATCTGTCTTTAATCTTTTCAGGCTCTCCTCTACGCTGCGCATCATATTTTTTCGGTTGTTACCGGACGCGTTCGGGTTGGTAGTGTTATCTTTGAGTGTATACTTTGTCGCTAATACAAAATAATCTCGGTCCTGATTGCTCAAGTATTCACCTATGATCTTTTCACTGGTGCCTAGTTTATAGATATTTGCCGTATCCAGAAAGTTTCCGCCCGCGTTGGCAAAATCATCCATGATCTTAAAGCTGATGTCTTTATCAGCACCCCAGCCGCCTTCTGTGCCAAACCCCATGGTGCCTAAGCATAACTCCGAGACCTTTAGGCCGCTGCGGCCAAGCAATTTGTATTTCATAACTTGTCAACAATGAATATCAGACGGTGGTTTTTACCAATGCTAATCTTCACAAACAAATTCACTTTGGCAGATGTAATATCAGCACCATGAAGATCATTAAAACTACAAGGGCAGTTACAGCTGAAGAACTAAAGAAGTTTTTAGATGAAAACCTTAATGCGCTTTTCGAAAAACAAAGGCAATTGGTCCTCAAGTTCGACATCCGTCAGGATGGCTACGCTGTCGAAATCAGCAATGATGAAAACTACGATAGTTTCTTGTTCCGGATAGAGATAAAAGGATTAGAAATGCACGTTATTAAGTCAGAACATTATACAGACGACGTTAATGTACTTACACTCGAAGACATCATGAACAACTTGTTCCTGGAATTTCCGGGAAGGGGAAGGATCAAAGAAATTGAGGAAGGCTCTTAACCTGCTATCCAGCTGAACTTGTATTCCAGCCCCGGATTTTTCATACGCTCGGCTATCTTGATCAAGCGGTCCGGAAGCCTTACCACATAGTCACGCGCTTTTTCACCTGCTTCATTAAGGTCTGTCATACTTTCAATACGCCACTCTTCTATCAAACCTTTCAATATGTCAACGTAATCCAAGGCGGTATAAACCCCTAAGCGTTGCGCAGCATCTGTAAAATGGCCAAATGTCTGACCGATCTTTAACCCAACCTCGCGTAAAAAGTGTGCAGGCATCACAATTTTCTGGCGCATCATATCTTCAAAGGCTACCATGGCTTCGCTGGCGTCCACTTCAAATATTTTACTCATAAAGTGCTTATAAGCCTTCGCGTGACGTGCTTCGTCAGATGCGATAACACCGCACATTTTGGCAAGCAAAGTATCGCCATCTTTCTTTGCAAGTGCAGCAACACGCCTGTGAGATACATTTGTAGCTAACTCCTGGAATGAGGTATAAATAAAGTTGCGGTATGGATCTGTACCGGTGCCAATGTCGAAACCATCAGCTAATAAATATTGGGTAGAGAACTCCATAGCCCGCATATCTACCCTGCCCGACAGATATAAATATTTATTCAGCAGGTCGCCATGGCGGTTTTCTTCGGCGGTCCACCAACGTGTCCATTTCATCCAGCCGTTATCTTCGCTTTTGTCAACACCTTCAACCATGGTCAACCATGATTCATAGGTTGGCAGCGCTTCTTCTGTTATGGTATCGCCTATCAGCACCGCAACAAGGTCATACGATAACCCCTTAGCGCTTTCCTGCAATTCTCTTATTTCAGTAAAAAAAGAATCACGGGTAGAATCGGGCAGCAGATCAGACGGCTGCCAGCTTTCTTCCACCGGCTTCAAAAAGTCGAACATTTTTTCGAGCATGTATTTTTCTACATGCATCATAACTTCTCTTCGTTGCTCGGCGTAAAACTTCATATGGTTTATAACAGGTTGCAAAGGTAGTAGTTTTAAACTGCTTTTAATTACCTTAAAGTAAGGATGGGTCGAAGCGGATTAATCACAACTATCACCACCTATTAAACTTAGACAACAACTGTATCACTTTAAAGAAAATGACATACACAAATTGGCCCTAGTGCTACTCTTAAACTATAATAATTTAATTTTTTGATTTATATTGACAGCAACCTGTAAGCCCCGGCGTTGTAAACGACGCACATATTTAAGAGACTTTTTAATGTGTGGTATTTATATTTGCTACACGCTTCATAAAATTTAAATTGATGAGAAGAGTTTTAAGATTACTGTTGTTAATTGTACTTATCAGTAACCTTTGTTATGCCCAGCAAACCGTTCAAACCTTTAAATCATTAGGGCATAATGATTATGACATCACCGGCATGAGCGGTGCCGTAACTTACAACTTAAGGATGCCCCCACAGGCCGAGATCAATGGCGCCCGCTTAACCATTAATTTCAAGCCGTCGCAGGCATTATTAAAAGACAGGTCGTACATAAACCTGTTGATTAACGGTAAGCAAAACTACAGTGGCTCTTTAACCGCAGACAGTTTGCAGGCTATAACCGCAACACTAAGCAAAGCCGATCTGAGTGCCGATCATAAAACGCTAAAAGTAGAGATACGCACATTATTATCACTTTCAGGCGATAAGTGTAAGGACATTGATAACCCCGCCCTTTGGATAAAGATCAAGAATACGTCATCGCTTGCTTACAATTTCAGCGGTTCCAATTTTACTAATGGCGTTAATATCGCAAATTCATATGATTCAAAGCATGTAATAGTCTTTCCTGCCAAGCCGTCGATACATGACCTTAAGGCTTCGGCATGGATGTATGCCAGGTTAAAAGATGCAGGCGTAAGGGACATTAAAGTATACCAGGCAGACCAGTTGCCAGATTCTGTTACAGATTATGTTATGGTGGGCACGTTGGGTCAGTTACCTGCAGATAAACGCGCGCTCATAAAGACTAACATTGGCACAACCCAGGGGATGCTTTACCTGGCAAAGTCTATGGTGAACATTACCGATGCTACAGGCACTCACCAGGTTCCTCAGCAGATATTGTTTATTACCGGCGGCGATGATGTAGGTTACGAAAAGGTAATAACCACCCTTAGCAACAGCAGCATGCTGAATTCAGCGTATGGCCAGTTCCTGATCGTTAATACGGCTTCTAACAGTTTCTTTAAACGTACCGATGAGGACCGGGCCAAACTTACCCTACGCCAGGTGGGTGGCCTGCCTAATTATCAATCGGGCGTTGGTACGGCTAAAAGTATATTCAGTTTTAAAAACGCAGATTTTAGCGCTACACCGCGCGACATACGCATCCATCTTGCAGGAAACTACAGTCCGATAAAACCTGATGAAAGAGGTTTTTGTAATATTTACTTAAACGGCGTTTTAAAACAAACGGAAAAACTTGACGGTACCGGGAAATTAAATATCGCTTTTACGGTCGACAGGTTTCAACACTTAAAATATAATGACCTGGTTGCCGAATTTAAATTCTATCCGGCCGGCAACAATTGTGATAAAAATTTCTCGAGCTTTTTCTCTGAGATCGACGTAGACAAGTCATATCTCGAAGCTAAAAATTCCATGTATGGTAATGAGGTTAATTTTTACCAATACCCCGAAGTATTTAATTCGGGAACGACGTGTATTGTCGTAAGCCGCGACTATGCAAACTATGCTGTGCCCGCAATGGGCGAGATTTTGAGTGCGCTTAATGGTAACAACGCTTATAATTTTCCATTTTTTGTATACGCCGATCAGTTCTTAAGCGACGAAAGTAACCTGGATAAGTATAATATTATCGGCTTGGTTTCACGCAAAGACCAGCTAATGGGCGAGTTCCCGGACGCACCGGTGAGGTTCGACAATAAGTACCGGCTTTATAACAACAAAAATAATCAGGTCGTTTATATCGTTTCTGATACCGTTTCAACCGGGTTAGGCCAGATATTCAAAGCCCGTAATGACAATGCTTGCTTGTTTCTCTCTGTTGCAGGCAAGAATGTCGAGGCGTCCCTGCTGTCAATTGCAAAAGCCATTACAGACCAGTCAGGTATTGCCAGCAATAACGTATGCATCGCCGATATGTATGGAAACAAACACCAGTTTAATATTAATAGTGTCTCAGAACAGTCGGCGTTTATGAATACAAAAAATGCAATACTGGTATTCTGGGAAGATTATACTGCTTATATATTAGGAGCTCTTCTTGTACTTATCCTCGGCGGATTTTTCTTTATCCGGTCCCGTGTTAAAAAGAACACCAAATTCGCAGACGACTAAAGTCACAAAATTTATGAGAGAAGGGGCGTCAGCCCTTTTTTTGGTACGCTTAGTGTCAACATGTAATTAAGGGCGTCGCTCATTTCTTGTATAACGAACCATATGCACTCCCGAGTTGAAAATAAGAATTCATGACTAATTAACCGGGTATCCAGCTTTACGACGGAATTGTGTTCAATTGGTAGGGTGTTGCCGCTTCACGGCCCGCGCTTTACGCTCATACTCCATAGCCTTCGGCCATGTCGGTAACCGCTGCAATCGCTAACGCGGCTTATCCACGAGTGATGGAATATTGCAGATCATCAAAGGAATGATTGGAGAGGTGTTAGTTTCTGAAAAAGATTTGATAGGAAGTCGGGGTATAGACAAAATCAAAACTTGTTCATTCGATTCTCGAGAGGATTAATCCGATTTCGGTGCTTCATGGCTTCCTCTCTTTCGGCGACCTATCCCGAACTTGATTAGGGAGTGTTGGCGGGAGAGGTCTAAGGCCCGGTTGTTGGTCGGAGATCTTCTGATTGCTGTGATAAGTGAAGCTAAGGCAAACAAAAAAGCCTCACCGAATGAACGATGAGGCTTTAAGTAGCTCCAATAAAGGAGATAAGATTTGGCGCCGACCTACTCTTCCACGTATTACCGCAGTACCATCGGCTCTGGCGGGCTTAACTTCTCTGTTCGGAATGGGAAGAGGTGGACACCGCCGATATAGGCACCTGAATATTTTATAGTTGGTGAGTGGTTAAGTGGTGAGTAGTTAAGTAGTTTACAACCACTCTCTATTCTCTGCTCACTATTCACTATCACAAACAATGACAATAATTGAAAGAAGTACTTGAAGTACTGAGTAAACAACAGTCTTGTTGTTTTTGATTGGGTGGTGCGGGCGGAAACCCGCACCACTTATCTGTTGTCGAAGAAAGCTTCGGGCAATTAGTATCACTCGGCTATGGTGTCACCACCTTTACACCTGTGACCTATCAACGTAGTAGTCTGCTACGACCCTCAATGGAAGTCTCATCTTGTGGCTAGTTTCGCACTTAGATGCTTTCAGCGCTTATCTATTCCCAACGTAGCTACTCTGCAGTACACCTGGCGGCATAACAGATTCACCAGAGGTTAGTCCAACCCGGTCCTCTCGTACTAAGGTCAGCCCCACTCAAACTTCCAACGCCCACAACAGATAGGGACCGAACTGTCTCGCGACGTTCTGAACCCAGCTCGCGTGCCACTTTAATGAGCGAACAGCTCAACCCTTGGGACCTTCTCCAGCCCCAGGATGTGACGAGCCGACATCGAGGTGCCAAACCTCCCCGTCGATATGAGCTCTTGGGGGAGATCAGCCTGTTATCCCCAGCGTACCTTTTATCCTTTGAGCGATGGCCCTTCCATGCAGAACCACCGGATCACTATATCCGTCTTTCGACCCAGCTCGACTTGTCTGTCTCACTGTCAAGCAAGCTTATGCTATTGCACTCCGCGTACGGTTACCAAGCGTACTGAGCTTACCTTTGAAAGCCTCCGTTACCTTTTTGGAGGCGACCACCCCAGTCAAACTACCCGCCAAACAATGTCTCCCGCTTTGCAGGATTAGACACCAGATACAGAAAGGGTGGTATTTCAACGTTGACTAACTTACTCCTGGCGAAGCAAGATCACAGTCTCCCACCTATCCTACACATCCTGTAGCCGATATCAATGTTAAGTTGTAGTGAAGGTGCATGGGGTCTTTCCGTCCCGTTGCGGGTAACCGGCGTCTTCACCGATACCACAATTTCACCGAGCTCATGGCTGAGACAGCGCCCAGATCGTTACACCATTCGTGCAGGTCGGAACTTACCCGACAAGGAATTTCGCTACCTTAGGACCGTTATAGTTACGGCCGCCGTTTACCGGGGCTTCGATTCAATGCTTCGCTATTGCTAACTAACATCCCCTCTTAACCTTCCGGCACCGGGCAGGTGTCAGGCCTTATACGTCATCTTTCGATTTTGCAAAGCCATGTGTTTTTGTTAAACAGTCGCCTGGGCCTTTTCACTGCGGCTTGTATTGCTACAAGCGCCCCTTCTCCCGAAGTTACAGGGCCATTTTGCCGAGTTCCTTAGCCATGATTCACTCGAGCACCTTAGGATTCTCTCCTCGACTACCTGTGTCGGTTTACGGTACGGGTTTTTACAACCTGAAGCTTAGCAGGTTTTCTTGGAAGTCTGATTACCATCACTATCCACTCCCCCGAAGGTTCGCGGTACTATCAGCTTTCAGCAAGTCTCACGTACTTTACAATGAAACCTATACCTACTGCCTTTAACGTGCTATTCCGTCAGCACGCGGATGTGTCACTACTCCGTCACTGCATCGCAGTTGTAAAAAGTACTGGAATATTAACCAGTTGTCCATCGGAATCCCCACCCGGGTTATCCTTAGGCCCCGACTAACCCTGATCCGATTAGCGTTGATCAGGAAACCTTAGTCTTTCGGTGGGCGGGTTTCTCTCCCGCCTTATCGTTACTTATGCCTACATTTGCTTTTCTGTAAGCTCCACATGCACTTGTCGTGTCATGCTTCACCGCCAACAGAATGCTCCCCTACCAGATGTACTGTAAAGTACAAATCCATAGCTTCGGTATACCATTTAATGCCCGATTATTATCCATGCCCGGCCGCTCGACTAGTGAGCTGTTACGCACTCTTTAAATGAATGGCTGCTTCCAAGCCAACATCCTAGCTGTCTGTGCAGCCGGACCTCGTTAGTTCAACTTAATGGTAATTTTGGGACCTTAGCTGATGGTCTGGGTTCTTTCCCTCTCGGCCCTGGACCTTAGCACCCAGAGCCTCACTGCAGCGTATATTATCAAGCATTCGGAGTTTATCTGGATTTGGTAGGATTTGACTCCCCCGCACCCAATTAGTAGCTCTACCTCTTAATAACTTTACCGCCACGCTGTTCCTAAAAACATTTCGGGGAGTACGAGCTATTTCCCAGTTTGATTAGCCTTTCACCCCTACCCACAACTCATCCGGAAACTTTTCAACGTTTATCGGTTCGGTCCTCCAGTACGTGTTACCGCACCTTCAACCTGGTCATGGGTAGATCACAAGGTTTCGCGTCTACCTCCTCTGACTGCACGCCCTGTTCAGACTCGCTTTCGCTTCGGCTTCGTGCCTTAAACACTTAACCTTGCCAGAGAAGAGTAACTCGTAGGCTCATTATGCAAAAGGCACGCCGTCACCCCTTACGGGCTCCGACCGCTTGTAAGTACACGGTTTCAGGTTCTATTTCACTCCCCTGTTCGGGGTTCTTTTCACCTTTCCCTCACGGTACTGGTTCACTATCGGTCTCTCAGTAGTATTTAGCCTTACCGGATGGTGCCGGCTGATTCCCACAAGGCGTCTCCAACCTCGCGGTACTCAGGATCCTGTTAGGTCATTATTGCTTACGCTTACGCAGCTCTCATGCTCTCTGGCAAGGTTTCCCAACCTCTTCAGCTTCACGTTAATGTACCATGTCACAGTCCTACAACCCCGCTATTGCCGTAACAACAACGGTTTGGGCTTCTTCCCTTTCGCTCGCCACTACTCAGGAAATCACTATTGTTTTCTCTTCCTCTGCTTACTTAGATGTTTCAGTTCAGCAGGTTCGCGCATTTATGCATCCATTCTTCAAATGGATAGGTTTCCCCATTCGGAAATCTCGGGATCAATTCATATTTGCTAATCCCCCGAGCTTATCGCAGCTTATCACGTCCTTCATCGCCTCTGAGAGCCAAGGCATCCCCCGTGTACCCTTTCTTACTTTCTTCTACCTATAACGCTTTTGCTCGCTATGGTATGTCTTTATTATTTGTTCGGTCGTTTTTCAGAGTCAAGAATCAAGATACAAGAATCAAGACCGAAGTCTTGCTACTTGATACTCAGTACTTGATACCTACTAAACAACTTCCCTACTGTTGTTTCTCAGTTTTTTCTTCAATTACTTCTTCCAATATGTCAAAGAACGTTCGCCGATGTGCATATCTGATGATGTGCAGATGTGTAAATGAATTATCATTCGCACATTTCACATTCCCTCATTCGCACATTGGGCTAGTGGAGAATAACGGATTCGAACCGTTGACCCCCTGCGTGCAAGGCAGGTGCTCTAGCCAGCTGAGCTAATCCCCCGTGTTAGATTAATGAGTGAATGTTATAATGAGTGAATGTGTGAATGGTTACTTACGTAGTGCCCATTCTATCATTCTATCATTACCCCATTCTGTCATTCGCTGTAGTCTCGAGCAGATTTGAACTGCTGACCCCTACATTATCAGTGTAGTGCTCTAACCAAACTGAGCTACGAGACTGTTTCTTTTGCTTCGCAGTCCATAGTCCATAGCTTATAGCCCATAGCCCGATGTTGTTTCCGACTACCGACTATTGACCGTTGACTTTACGACTACTTTCTGCCAATCATTGTCTTGTGCTTTGTTTAATTATGCAGTATATCCTATGATCTATCGTCCATCGGCTATGGTCTGCACAAGCACCCTCTGATGGCTTCATCTTCCGGGTTTCCTTTTTGTTTGGTTTATTGGTTCATTGGTCATTAGTTCATGGGTACCGCCGTTTGGCGTTTACCTTTCCACTTTTAACCTTTGGCCATTTACCAAACTTTAATATCTTTTTAAGTATAACATGCGGCGCAGCTCTTTACCTTCTTTATAACCTTGTCTTAAGGCGTAATTCTGTTTGGGATACTGCTCCAGAAAGGAGGTATTCCAGCCACACCTTCCGGTACGGCTACCTTGTTACGACTTAGCCCCAGTTACCGGTTTTACCCTAGGACGCTCCTTGCGGTTACGCACTTCAGGCACCCCCAGCTTCCATGGCTTGACGGGCGGTGTGTACAAGGCCCGGGAACGTATTCACCGCGTCATTGCTGATACGCGATTACTAGCGAATCCAACTTCACGGGGTCGAGTTGCAGACCCCGATCCGAACTGTGAATGGCTTTTTGAGATTGGCATCCTGTTGCCAGGTAGCTGCCCTCTGTACCATCCATTGTAGCACGTGTGTAGCCCCGGACGTAAGGGCCATGATGACTTGACGTCGTCCCCTCCTTCCTCTCTATTTGCATAGGCAGTCTGTTTAGAGTCCCCACCATTACATGCTGGCAACTAAACATAGGGGTTGCGCTCGTTGCGGGACTTAACCCAACACCTCACGGCACGAGCTGACGACAGCCATGCAGCACCTAGTTTCGTGTCCCGAAGGACTGAGACGTCTCTGTCTCATTCACTAACTTTCAAGCCCGGGTAAGGTTCCTCGCGTATCATCGAATTAAACCACATGCTCCTCCGCTTGTGCGGGCCCCCGTCAATTCCTTTGAGTTTCACCCTTGCGGGCGTACTCCCCAGGTGGAATACTTAACGCTTTCGCTTAGACGCTGACCGTATATCGCCAACATCGAGTATTCATCGTTTAGGGCGTGGACTACCAGGGTATCTAATCCTGTTTGATCCCCACGCTTTCGTGCCTCAGCGTCAATCACACTTTAGTAAGCTGCCTTCGCAATCGGTGTTCTGTGACATATCTATGCATTTCACCGCTACTTGTCACATTCCGCCTACCTCAGCTGTATTCAAGCCCGTCAGTATCAAAGGCACTCCGATAGTTAAGCTACCGCCTTTCACCTCTGACTTAACAGGCCGCCTACGCACCCTTTAAACCCAATAAATCCGGATAACGCTCGGATCCTCCGTATTACCGCGGCTGCTGGCACGGAGTTAGCCGATCCTTATTCTTACCGTACATTCAGCTCCTTTCACGAAAAGAGGTTTATTCCGGTACAAAAGCAGTTTACAACCCGTAGGGCCGTCTTCCTGCACGCGGCATGGCTGGTTCAGGCTTCCGCCCATTGACCAATATTCCTTACTGCTGCCTCCCGTAGGAGTCTGGTCCGTGTCTCAGTACCAGTGTGGGGGGCCATCCTCTCAGATCCCCTAAACATCGTCGCCATGGTGGGCCGTTACCCCGCCATCTAGCTAATGTTCCGCATGCCCATCTTTATCCTATAAATATTTGATCATTGTACAATGCTGTACTGTGATTTTATGCGGGCTTAATCTCTCTTTCGAGAGGCTATCCCCCTGATAAAGGTAGGTTACATACGTGTTACGCACCCGTGCGCCACTCTCATCAGAAGCAAGCTCCTGAATCCCGTCCGACTTGCATGTATTAGGCCTGCCGCTAGCGTTCATCCTGAGCCAGGATCAAACTCTCCATTGTAAAATGTTTTGTTTGTATCCAGACCCTATTCACTCAAAATAGAAATCTGTATTTGTTGGTGAGTGGTTCATTGTGAGTTGTTAAGTAGTTCCTGGTCCTAAAACCATTCTCCACTCACCGCTCTCCATTCACTCATCATATTATCTTTATACAGTATCCCCAGAATCTTTATTGGTGATCATCGCTGATCTCTTTACCTTTTCCTCAAGGTCTCTTCCGGTGGTGAGCTTATCCGTAGATAAACCCTCCCGCTACGCTACATGTTATCTTAAAAAAAGAACTTTATCGCCACTTGCTTCTCAGGGTGGCTCGTATATTTATTCATCATTGCGATGATTAAACTTTCAATTTGTGTCATCCAAAATCGCTTTGGATATTTTATCCCGTTTCGGGAGTGCAAAGGTAAGAAGGTTTTCTATCAATCCAAATTATTTTGAATTTTATTTTTCTTCTTTCAACCTTTCTAAAAACGTCCCTCAATCGCTAAGGGGCTGCAAATATACACAGAGAACGTACATCTGCAAACCATTTCATAAAAGATTTTTTGGACGGGTTATAAGCCATTGATTATCAAATCAAAATATGCTGAAATATTTTTCTGGTTAACGCAAACAATTTAGGGATGCACATCGATTAGCTATATTTGATGCAGATGAGCGAATTAAAATTTCCCGAACATTTTATTGAAAGCTTAAAAGATCAGCCTGGTTTTGACGAGTTAAAATTTACCGAAGTACATAAAAAAAATAATCCGCCTACATCTGTCCGCATCAATCCGAATAAAAAAACCGGTTTCGCCAATACCCAGCCCATACCCTGGTGCAAGGAAGGTTATTATTTAACCGAACGCCCGTCATTCACCTTCGACCCCGCGTTTCACGCCGGGTGCTATTACGTACAAGAAGCATCATCTATGTTTCTTGATACCATTTTTCGTCAGATCAAAAGGGATTATGACGCGCCTGTAAAGGTACTCGATCTGTGCGCGGCCCCCGGCGGTAAGAGTACACTGCTGGCATCGGCTATTAATAATAATGATCTGCTCGTAGCAAACGAGATCATTAAAACACGTGTACCTATACTAACCGACAACCTTACGCGCTGGGGCAATGCAAACGTTGTGGTCACCAATAATGATCCAAAAGATTTTGGCAGGCTGCCCGGTTTTTTTGATGTAATGGTTGTTGACGCGCCATGCTCGGGCTCCGGTATGTTTAGAAAAGACACCGCGGCGATGGACGAATGGTCTGAAAATAACGTTTCCCTTTGTCACCAGCGCCAAGAAAGAATTTTAGCTGATGTTTATACCACTTTAAAGGAAGACGGGCACCTTATATACAGCACATGCTCTTACTCTGCCGAAGAAAACGAGCAGATCCTGGATTGGCTTTGCGAAACCTATAACATTGAGAGCGTTCGCGTAGCTATCGATCCGTCATGGGGTATTGTTGAAACACAAAGCGAACGGCACAAAGCATGGGGCTATCGCTTCTATCCTGATAAGGTACAGGGCGAAGGCCTTTTTGCAGCCTGTTTAATAAAACGCGAACCTGCACTGAACGCATCAACCTATAAAAGCAAATTCCAGAAGCTGAACCCTAAGGAGATAGAACCGCTGAAAAAGTATTTATTAGATAGCGATAGTTTGCATTATTTTAAGGTTGGGGACGACTGGCTAGCAATCCCGGAGGTACATCGCGACAGCATGATAGCATTGCAACAAGCGCTGTATATTAAAAAGTCGGGGGTGCGCATTGGGCGTATGGCCGGTAAAGACCTACTGCCCGACCATGAACTGGCCATGAGTTTGCTGATCAATGAGGATCAGTTTAATAGCGTAGCTTTAGACAAGGAGCAGGCTATAGCTTACTTAAGGCGCGATAATATTAACAACTTGAATACTGCCAAACCCGGGTGGAGCTTGATGACCTTTGAGAATCATATCTTAGGATGGGCAAAACTATTGCCGAACAGAGTTAATAATTACTACCCGAAGGAGTTGAGGATATTGTCGACAGAAGCAAGAATCAAGAGCCAAGAACCAAGACAATGATTAAATCCCGGTTTATAGGATTGATTGGATTATACATTTCTCTACTGGCTTGCGGACCTGCAGAAAAGCCCGCTTATGTTTTTACGCCAAAGGACACAGTGACCGATGCAAAGGGAATAAAAACTGTTATAATCGCACCTACCGATGGCACGGCGCAAATGGACACTATCAATGTCGGCACAACAACACCCAAACAACTGGTAGACTTTGCGCGAACAGCTTATGGCATCCCTTACAAATACGCTTCATCTGACCCGATGGCGGGTTTTGATTGCTCGGGGTTTATTACTTATGTGTTCAATCACTTCGGCATAGCCGTACCAAGAACCTCTGCCGATTTTACAAACGTGAAACATGCGGTGCCAATAAACGCTGCTTTACCGGGCGACCTGATCTTATTTACTGGTACGGATAGCACCATTCGTACCGTGGGGCATATGGGTATTGTGGTTACTGGTTATAAAGATTCACTGCAGTTTATCCACTCCACATCCGGAAAGGCAAACGGGGTAACTATTTCCGGCTTTACTAAAGGTTATCAGCAAAGATTTGTGAAAGTGGTGAGGGTGTTTAGGTAATATCCTCAGATAAAACGCTGTCATGCTGAGGCACTCGAAGCATAAAGCGTTTTATGATCGAGCGCGTAATATTTCGAGAGCCTCAATATGACACGCTCTTTCGTTAGGTCTTCAATACTCCCCAGTGCTCAACATCACTAAAGTGCAGGCAGATATCGTTTCAATACCTTTTTCATGGGCTTTTCTGCGTAGTTCGCTGTTTTCGGTGCCGGGGTTGAAAATGATCCGTCGCGGGTGGGTATCTAAAATATAGTCATAAAGCGGCTCCTGGTTTTGTCGGCCAACGTATAAGGTGATGGTATCGATATCATCATGAATAGTTTCCGGCTTCTCGATCTGTACCCCTGCTACTTCGCCGGTTTTGATACCTACGTTCACTATACTGTGGCCGCTGCGTACCAAACGGTTGGCGGCTAAATAAGCGTAACGGCTTGTATCCGGAGTGGCGCCTAAAACTAATGTCTTCTTATCGGCCATGGTGTTTAATTGGTAGTATTTTAACCTGCAAATAGCTTAAATTGTTTACTAATTGGTGTAACAGCGCCGTCAAAAATAAATCTTAAAAATTATTTTCATTTTTTTTAAAATGTTATTTAACCACAATCGTCTTCAAGGTATATAACTATACAATTGATCACCGCGACACTGATGCCAGATACCAAACACAACGATACGCTTAGCACAATTAAGGCGTATGGTAAAAGTTTGTTGTCTTTTATCCGCAAGCGGGTAAAGAACGACGCCGATGCCGAAGACATTCTGCAGGATGTCTGGTACCAGTTTAGTTCAGTGGTAAATGCCGAACCTATTGAGCAAACCGGCGCATGGCTATATAAAGTTGCCCGCAACAAAATATCTGACAAGCATAAAAAACACACAGAGTGGCTGCTTGATGATCTTGTTGTATCTGATGATGAGGAAGGTGAAGAGGTAGACCTATCGGCATTTATGATGCCTGATAACACTACGCCCGAGACTGAATACCTGCGCAAGTTGTTCTGGGACGAACTTTACATGGCTTTAGACGACTTGCCGGATGAGCAGAAACAGGTTTTCATTTGGCATGAGCTGGATGGCCTATCTTTTAAAGACATTGCCGAGATCACCGGCGCGCCTGAGCAAACGCTGGTATCACGTAAACGGTACGCGGTTGTGCATCTGCGCAAACGGTTGAAACAGTTGTATGACGAGATCAATAACGTTTAAGAAGAAAGAAAATGAAAAGAATATTTTATAAAAGGCGCTTCATTTTTGTGCCTTTGATAGCCATAGCGGCTTTAACGATAACCGGTTTTGTAGTGCAAAACCTTTGGAACGCTCTATTACCCGGCATACTGCACGTAGGCATCATTACATTCTGGCAAGCCCTGGGCATTTTTGTACTGTGTAAAATACTATTTGGCTTTGGCCGCGGTGGCGGCGGCTTTGGCGGTGGCCGACGCAAACAGGAATGGGTGCGCCAGAAAATGCAGCACAAAATGCAAAACATGACACCCGAAGAGCGTGAGCGTTTTAAAGCGCAGATGAAAGAGCGTATGTGCGGTCCCCGCGGTCGCGGATGGAAAACTTATGATTGGGGTGATGACAAACCTGCCGCAGAAACCCAGAATCCGCAGTAATTGATTATCCGCTAACCGTCATGCCGAACTTGTTTCGGCACCCCATCTTACAGTTCTGCAATATGCCGTGCTTGTGAGATGCCGAAACAAGTTCGGCATGACTTAACCTTAGAAAAATGGACATACTTGTATTTAAAACCAATATTCAAAAAGAAAAACAGGTAAACGAAGTGAACAGCTTGCTTACCCGCATACCCGAGATCAGCAATTGGAATTTTGACCTGGAAGACCGTGACCGTATTTTACGGGTACAGGCAGAAGATATATCCGCCATGTATATCGAAATGATATTACAGGATGAGGGATTTATTTGCAGCGAACTGGAAGATTGACCACGCTGACCCAAACAACAAAGGGCGATCATTAGATCGCCCTTTGTTGTTATTGGGAATATGGTTACCCTCTTGACGGATAAATGCCCTGTACCGCGATGATATAATGCGCAGGCACTGTTTCACCGTTTGACTGGGGAGCAACCAGGTTGGGAAGAGCAAAAGTTTTCATCCCATCGCCTCCATACGTTGTGCCCAGAATTGTAAACAATGCCTGGTTTTGACTGATCTCTAAAATCTCGCCGTTGCAAAAAGCCCAGCCTTGGGGCTCAAAATTGCCCGCGAATAAAATAATTGTGCCGATGATCGGATCCATTTGGTTTAATGTTTAGTTTGAAAAAATTAGTGCCCTCAAAATGAGCATTATTATCTAAACCAAAAAATCTAATCTCTATGGGCTTTAGCCTTTTAACAACTTAGTCAGCAAGGCTATCTGGGCCGAATGATAAACCAAATGCTGTATCGCACCATCGATCAGCTCTGCATAAGTTACAATCGGTTCTGTCTCGCGGGTGTCGATGATCGGTTGGTTCCATTTGTCTTGGGGAAAGTTTAGGATGATGCCCGAAAGGTTTACGTTCACCAATTTGAGATCATCTTTCCAGCGTGTCCATTTTTCTTCGGAGGGGTCACCTGTTTCTGGCCAGTCGCCGCTGGTTGGTGTGCCTGCAGGCTGTTCGTTCAACCGGTCTATGATCTCTTCCTGCCAGCTGATGATGTGCAGCAATATTTCGGCAATGGTATGTATACCACCCGGCGCCCGCTCAAAAGCAGCTTCAAACGTCACATCATTAAGGATATCTGTTAGCGGCCTGCCATACCATGGCTGCCCGGACAAAACGGTTTGAAGTTTATTGTTTAAAATTTCGCCTGTTGTCATTGTAGATATTTAAAAGCCGCGTTGGCACAGTTAACACCATCTATGGCCGCCGAAATAATGCCGCCCGCGTAGCCAGCGCCTTCGCCGCATGGAAAAAGCCCTGCAATTTGCGAGTGCTGCAACGTAACCTTATCCCGTGGCACCTTTACCGGCGATGAGGTCCTCGACTCCACGCCAACCAGCAAGGCTTCGTTAGTGTAATAACCTTTCATCCTTTTCCCAAATGCGGGCAATGCTTTGCGCAAACGCTCGTTTATCCAAACAGGTAAAACCTGTTTAAGTTCTACGCTTTTGCAGCCCGGCAGATAAGAATTTTGCGGCAGGTCTTTAGATAAACGGTTCTCTACAAAGTCAACCATTCGTTGTGCCGGGGCAACCAGGTCGCCGCCGCCGGCGGCAAATGCCGCCTGTTCAATTTCGCGTTGAAAATTTAATAAGCGAAACGGATCATTCTCAAGCCCGGGCACATCTTCAAAGTTGATCTGTACCACTGTACCTGAGTTAGCGTAAGGGTTATTCCGCTTAGAGGGGCTCCAGCCGTTGACTACTATCTCGTTTGGCTCGGTAGCGCAAGGCGCGATGATACCACCCGGACACATACAAAAAGAGAATACGCCACGGTTCTCTACCTGCTCCACCAAGCTGTAATAAGATGGCGGCAAATACGGACCGCGAACGTCGCAGTGGTATTGGGCTTTATCGATGATTTCCTGCGGATGCTCTATCCGTACCCCAAGCGCGAAGGGTTTAGCTTGAATTAAAATGTTCTGCCGGTGAAGCATTTCAAACACGTCGCGCGCCGAGTGACCGGTTGCCAGGATTACCGCGCGTGCCTCGATCTTTTCTCCAGATGCCAGCTCTACGCCTTTGATCCTGTCGAAACTAACGTCAAGGCTCACCACCCTGGCATCGAACCTAACCTCTCCACCTGCATTCTGAATTGTCTCGCGCATAGCGGTTATGATTTGCGGCAATTTATTGGTACCGATGTGCGGCCTGGCATCAACTAAAATATCTTCTGTAGCGCCGTGGGCGGTGAACACTTTTAACACCTCGTTTACGTCGCCACGCTTGGTAGAACGGGTATACAGTTTACCGTCAGAGTACGTACCGGCGCCACCTTCGCCAAAGCAATAGTTAGATTCCGGGTTTACCAGTCCTTGCTTATTGATGTTCGCCAGATCACGACGGCGTTGCTTTACGTCCTTGCCACGTTCAAGCACAATAGGCTTTAGTCCTCGCTTTATACATTGCAGGGCGGCGAATAACCCGGCAGGACCGGCGCCAACAATGACTACAGGCCTGGCTTCTTTTACTTGCGGGTATTTTATTTGCTGCGAATGCGAATGGTATTGCTCGTCTATGTAGACCGCCACCTGCATGCGGTATAAAACTTTGCGGCCGCGCGCGTCTATTGATCGTTTTAAAATGTGTACGTGCTTAATACGCTCTTGTTGGACATTCGCGGCATTAGCGGCAATGCGCTTTAATGCTGAGGCATCTTCGTGCTCTTCGGGCGAGCAGGTGATCTCGATCTCTTTTATCATGATGCTGCCGGGTTTTTATCCCGGATAAGACAAAGTTAAGAAAATCTTCTCCTCTTATACTTAGTGTAATATGTACACCTAAAACGTCCGAAGATGTACGGTCAGTGTTCGGTAACGAACAGTGTTACAATTGCCTTAAATTATATCTATCTGATAAACAGACATTTATAAATATGGTAAAGGTTTTGGCATAGGGGTATCAACAAAATAAACATTATCATGATCTCACAAGATAACTTACTCCGCATTTGGGAAGGCTGTAAAGCAAACAACCGCAAGCAGCAAGAACTGTTATATAGATTACTATCGCCGCGCATGATGGCGGTTTGCATGCGCTATACCAGCGACCGCGATGAAGCGCAGGATGTGATGCAGGAAGGCTTTATTAAGATCTTTAAAAACATCAACAATTACCGCGGCGAGGGCAGCCTTGAAGGATGGATCCGCCGCATTATGGTACACACTGCCATATCGCGCTACCGCAAACTGAAACCGGTGACCCTTACAGACGAGGTGCCCGAGAACAGCACGCCATACTATACATCTGCACAGAATAATAACCTGGAAGCAAAGGAATTAATGGGTATCATTCAGCAGTTGCCAAATACCTACCGTTCTGTCTTCAATCTGTATGCTATCGAAGGCTATTCTCACCAGGAGATCGGGAGCATGTTAGGCATCTCGGAATTGTTATCGCGAACCACCCTGCACCGTGCCCGGGGTATCCTTAAAAAGAAAGTGATGCAGCTGGATGCGGTAGCTTAGGGTCTCACCCCCGCCCCTCTCCAAAGGAGAGGGAGTTTTCTGATTAGAGCCCTCAAACTATGTCATTCAGAGCGCAGCGAAGCACCTTATCGAAGCAACCGCGTTAGCGATAGAAGCGGAAAGCCCGGAGCGCAGCGAGGACTTGTAGTGGATAGCGCGGGCCGCTGAAAGCGGCAACGCCCAAAAGTCCGCGATTTGGGTTACTCGTTGCTCTTTATTTTTGGATACCTCAATTCCTCATTCATTACGATAAGCCATAAACAGGCTCAGGCTGACAAATCGTAATTAAAGTTTACACAACGTATATCCTCAGGATTGAGTAGGATTGTTACTTTATTAAGCTCACCTTATAATTACTTATCTTATTGTGCCAAAAGGTCAGTACATTTAAAAAAATGTAACATTGGTACTTATATTGCATCAAACCTAAAAATTCAACAAAAACAAAACATGAAAAGATTATTCACAGTGATGCTGGTTGCCGTAGCGGCTATGTCTTTAAGTTCTTGCAGCTATAACAGCATTGTTAAAATGGATGAGGATACAAAATCTAAATGGGGCGAAGTGCAAACGCAATACCAGCGCCGTGCCGACCTGATCCCTAACCTGGTAGCGACTGTTAAAGGTGTTGCCAATTTTGAAAAAAGCACTTTGACAGAGGTAACAGAGGCGCGTGCTAAGGCAACATCTATCCAGGTAGACCCAACCAAGCTTACGCCGGAAAGCATTAAGCAATATCAAGCAGCACAAGGTCAGCTAAGCACTGCTTTAGGACGTTTATTGGTAGCATCTGAAAATTACCCTAATTTAAAGGCTAACGAGAACTTTACTACGTTACAGGCACAGCTGGAGGGTACAGAAAACCGTATTGGCATGGCCCGCCGCGATTTCAATAACTCGGTTCAAAGCTACAACAGCAAGATCCGCGAGTTCCCGGCTAACCTGACCGCTAAAATGTTTGGCTTTACCGCTAAAGGTTACTTTCAGGCAGACGCGGCTTCGCAGGCAGCACCGAAGGTAAGTTTCTAATTAATTTTGAATGATAGAATGAGTGAATGATAGAATATACTGCATTCGCTCATTCACAACTCACTCACTCTCTCATTACCATCATGGCTTTATTTACAGAAGAAGAGCAAAATCAGGTACGCAAGGCTGTTGAGGCTGCCGAAAGCAAAACTTCGGGTGAGGTTCGCGTATGCATCGAAAAAACCTGCAGCGACGAAGTGCTGGACCGTGCGGCCAAATACTTTTATCAGTTGGGTATGGACAAGACAGCGCTCCGGAATGGTGTGCTTATCTATCTGGCAACGGTTGACCGCAAGTTTGCCATTATTGGTGATGCGGGAATTAACGCCGCGGTACCTGCCAATTTTTGGGATGCTACTAAAGAAGCCATGCTCGAGCAGTTTAAAGTAGGCAATCTGGTTGATGGTATTGTTATTGGGCTAAGCCGTGCCGGTGAACAGCTGCAGAAGTTCTTTCCGCACCAGGCAAATGATAAAAATGAATTGCCTGATGATATCGCCTTTATGGATGGCGAATAACCCCTATTATCATGATTAAAAAGATCATTTTATTTATTGGCCTGCTGCTGACTTGCGCGTTCGCGAACGCTCAAGATTTCCCGGAGAAGCCAAATACGATAGTTTCCGATTTTACAAACACCTTGTCAGAAGGTGATAAACAGCAGTTAGAAAATAAGCTGGTTGCTTTTAACGACTCTACCTCTACCCAGATTGCGGCGGTGATCATCAAGTCGGTTGGTGATTACGATATAGCCGAATACGGCGCACTGCTAGGACGTAAATGGGGTATTGGCCAAAAGGACAAGAACAACGGCATCCTACTATTAGTTGCCTTGAACGACCATAAAGTAACCATCCAGACAGGTTACGGCGCAGAGGGTGCTTTACCCGATGCCATAACCAGCCGTATAATAGAAGAAGACATCAAGCCTAACTTTCGCAATAATGATTATTACGCCGGGTTAAACAAGGCGACTGATGATATCATCAAGTACACCAAAGGCGAATACAAAGCCGACCCTAATCAGAAAAAAGGCGGGAAGAAAGATGACGGCGGAGGTGCTGGTGTGATCATCATTATAGTGATCGTTGTTCTGGTGCTGATATTCCGCAGGCGTGGCGGCGGTGGCGGTGGCCAAATCATCGGCGGCCGTGGCGGCGCAAGCCCGTTCTGGTGGTTTCTAGCAGGTAATATGCTGGGCGGCGGTGGCCGCAGCAGCGGCAGCGATTGGGGCGGCTTCTCGGGCGGAGGCAGCTCAGGTGGCGGGGGCGGTTTCGGAGGCTTCGGCGGTGGCAGCTTTGGCGGCGGCGGTAGCAGCGGAAGCTGGTAGTTTCTTTGGACAAAGGAGCAAAGAGCTAAGACGAAACAATCAAATATAAGGCATTCTGAAAAGGATGCCTTTTTTGTTAACGTACGCGAACCTTTTTTCTACCTTTAATCATGCACGCCTCGCTAAAACAATACCTTGACGGAAAGATCATGCTAAGTCCTGCTGATGAAGAATATGTTGATTGTAAGTTTAAGCCGCGGTCGACTAAACGCAATGAGATACTCGTTGAAAAGGGCGACACAGCCCGGCACATCTATTTTGTAGTAAAGGGTTGCCTGCGCGTGTTTTTGATAAGCGATGCAGGAAATGAATCGACACGCTTCCTCATTTTCGAAGGCCGTATGGGCACTGCCTTTCCCAGCTTTATTAATCAGCGAGCTTCAGTCGCGGCAGTGCAAAGTATAGAAGCGTCGGAAATATTGATGTTAAGTCATTCGGACCGTGAGTTATTGTTAAAGAACATACTGGGCTGGGAACGTATGGAACGCGTAGGTATTGAACAGGATTATATCGCCTCGATAGAGCGTATTGAAAGCTTCCTGTCTATGGACGCCAAAGATCGGTATGCCATTTTGCTTCGCAAAAGCCCGGAGATAGTAAAACGCCTGCCTGCGAAAATAGTGGCCGATTATCTTGGCATCTCGCAGGAAACATTGAGCAGGTTAAAAGCCAAAAATTAATTTAATGACTTTTGTCAATTTTAAAATGTCTGCAATTGCGGTGTTTTGAATAAAATTGTAAGCCATGAAAAAGTTATCGCTTTGCGCTTTATTGCTGTTTATCTTAAACTCCGCCTTTGCACAACTTGCCAATATCGGCCAGCGTACTTATCGTTTCAATGATACAAAAAGGGCAAGGCCGTTGATAACAGAACTCTGGTATCCTACAACCGATACAATAAAATCTGCAGATAAAAAGTTTTCACCGTTTTTGCGGGAATACACTGTAAGGGATGGAACTTTGCCCAATCACCGCTTACCATTGATCATGCTCTCACATGGTACAGGCGGGGGGCGTTTAACCATGGAGTGGCTTGCCCAAGCATTAGCTAAAAGCGGTTTTATAGTTGCGGCGGTAGATCATTGGGGCAATACCTTCGACAACAAGATCGCAGTGCAGTTTCTAAAAGTGTGGGACAGGCCGGAAGACATAAGCTTTGTACTTACGCAGTTGTTACATGAGCCGGCACTAAAGAACGTGATCAACCCGAATAAAATAGGCGCAACAGGTTTTTCTGTTGGTGGCTACACCGTACTCGCGTTAGCCGGTGCCAAAGCAGATTTTCCGGGAACGATAAATAACTACAAAACTACCAATAAACGCGAAATCGATTTTCCCGAATATAAAGGCTTGGGCTATCTGCTTGATGATACCGCGTTTGTGAACAGTGCCAGTCATATACCGCTATTGAAGGATAAACGCATTAAAGCGTTCTTTGCCATTTGCCCGGGCGTTGGTCCGTCATTTAGTAAAAAAGAACAGTTTAAATCGGTTGATGGCAGCGTGTTTATCGTTGGCGCGGCAGCAGACTTCATGGCGCCGGTGAAGACAAACGCCCGGCATTTCCATCGGTTAATTTCGCAATCGCGATACTACGAATTCCCGGGGATGGTAGGCCACTACGTGATGTTGAACGAAGCTATCGACGACGTAAAAAAATCTGACCCTATTTACTTTGTTGATGACGCAACTGTTAACCGCCGCGACGTGCATTTAAAGGTTGACAGCCTTGCCGTAGGATTTTTCAAGACGACGTTGAGATAAATGCGCCTTTGGTTCCGCTTAAAAATCCATTCACTTATTGAATTTCGCTGATGTAAAGAATTGGAAGACTACCTTTACTGCGGAATGAAAACCTTAAGCGAAACAGCGCCTTCTGCAGGCGCGCAACAACAAATAAGCACAACCACATTTTCTATCTTGTTCGCGCTTAGTGCGTCGCACATGTTCAACGACACATTTCAGTCGTTAATCCCGGCGATATATCCGCTCATAAAAGGCGCCTTTCATTTAACATTCTTCCAGATAGGGATGATTACGTTGGTCAACCAGATCACCGCTTCAATTCTGCAGCCGTTTGTAGGTAACTACACCGATAAGAAACCTCAACCCTACTCGCTTATGCTGGGGATGTTGTTTACGCTTATTGGCTTAATATCGATCGCCTTCGCAAGCAGTTTCGGTCTTATACTGGTATCCGTTGCACTTGTGGGCATTGGCTCTTCCATCTTCCACCCCGAGGCGTCCCGTATTGCCCGTGCAGCCTCGGGAGGCAAAGCCGGTACGGCGCAGTCTATTTTTCAATTGGGTGGTAATGCAGGTTCGTCATTAGGCCCGCTTATCGCGGCCATACTCATCACTCCTTATGGCAGGCACAGTATAGCGTGGGTGGCAATTTTAGCTTTCATAGCCTTATTTATCATGTATAGGGTTGGGGCATGGTACACCAACCGCTTGAAAGAGAATGCACGGGTTGCAAAAACATCAACAGGCGCAATCGATTCACAAGTAACCAAAAAGCAGGTATACATCGCGCTAACTGTGCTTATCATTCTTACGTTTTCAAAATATTTTTACCTCGCCAGTATGAGCAGCTACTTTACTTTCTATCTGATAGATAAGTTTCATGTAAGCGCTCAAACCTCGCAATACTTTTTATTCCTGTTCCTGGTATCAGTTGCTGCGGGCACCATTATTGGCGGGCCTGTGGGCGATAAGATAGGACGCAAATATGTGATATGGGTTTCTATACTCGGTGTAGCGCCGTTTACTCTCCTGCTGCCGTATGTGAATTTATTCTGGACCGGCGCCCTGGTAGTGATCATCGGCATTGTGCTATCTTCCGCATTCTCTGCAATTGTAGTTTATGCCCAGGAGTTGATGCCGGGTAAGGTAGGAATGGTTGCCGGGTTGTTTTTCGGCCTGGCATTTGGCATGGGCGGCATTGGTTCTGCGGTGCTTGGCGACCTTGCCGATAAAATTGGGATACAGGAAGTTTACAAGCTTTGCGCTTTTCTGCCGCTTATCGGCATACTCACTATTTTTCTGCCAAACTTAAAAACTACGCGATAGCGCGGTTTGTATCTACCGCATATGAAAGAACTGAACTGGAAAACCTGCTCGTCTGAATATATACACAAAGGTAATTGGGCTACACTCAGGAGAGATGTCTGCGAAATGCCCGACGGCCGCGTTGTTGATGATTATTACGTTTTAGAATACCCTAACTGGGTAAATGCTGTCGCGATAACTGACGATAATAAAATTTTGATGGTGTCTCAGTACCGCCATGCAGCCAACATCGTTTCGTTAGAAATTCCGGGCGGCGTGATCGATGACGGCGAATTGCCGGAGGATGCCATTAAGCGCGAATTACTCGAGGAAACCGGATACCAATTTGATGACGTAGTGTTGGTGAGCACATTATATCCGAACCCCTCAACAGCTAATAATGTATGTTATGGTTTTTTGGCCAAAGGCGGGAAAAAAGTAAATGAACAATCGCTTGACGAGCACGAAGAAATTGTAGTGCATGAAATGACCATAGCCGAAGTGAAGCAAGCTTTGCTGGAAAATAAAATTCCCCAGGCATTGCACTCCTCCGCCTTGTTTTACGCGCTGGTGAAGTTGGGAGGATTGTAGGGATAGTTAATCTTTTTAAATTTCGTATATTAGTATTGTTATGAAAGATGTGCTTGACATACCACGTACAGCGATGGAAGTATTTGAAATGCTTCCCGAAGGAACTATTTGTGAAGTGATCGATAATACACTTTATATGTCGCCTTCACCTACAACAATACACCAAAAAGTTCTCGGTAAAATTTTTACCAGGTTACAAATGTACATTGAAGATAATACTTTAGGTGAGGTAATTTTTGCTCCTTGTGATGTATATCTTGACAATGGTGATAGCGTGGTACAACCAGATATACTCTTTATAAAAAGAGAGAGAGAGGCAATCATCGAGAAAAAGGGCATTTATGGTGCGCCTGATCTGGTAATAGAATTATTATCGTCTAATAAAAAGCATGATCAGCAGATAAAATCAGAACTTTATCGTGCTAACGGTATTCCCGAATACATAATCATCGACCCCGAAACGAAAACTGTTTGGCATTACCTGCTCGATGGTGATACTTACGCAGAGCAACCATCCGCTACCGGGAAGCTGCAGATACATTCGCTAAACTTCTACTTGGAATTTTAATATTACTCCGGGCAATTGTCCTTTCTGCGGGTGTCGACTATGTAGATGATCTTCCACTTGCCGTTAGTTTTTACGAGTTGAAATACATCTACGCCGCAATGACTAAACTGGCTGCCGAGGTAAAATTTATAAGGTGCCCACACAGATGCCAAAGCACCATCTATGTTGATATCCTTAAACACCACCCGCTCGTCATAAATCTGAGCATGCGGCTTAGCAACGGATTTAAGGAAGCCGCTAATATCTTCGGTAATTAACCGGGTTGCACCGTCTTTATTTGTGCCAACGCTTTGCAGGACCATGTTATTGGCAATAGCAGAACGCATCGTTACGGTATCGGCCTTTCGCATGCCATCAAAAAATGTGTTGATGGTTTGTATGACAGCGTCTTTATCACTTATCTGGCCAAACGATGTACTTACGGATAGCATAATCAACGCCAATAGTAAGATAATTTTTTTCATAGCGTAAATAAAAAGCCCCGCGGTGCAGGGCTTGGTTTATTATGACATTTTCAGTTTCTTTTGGATGTCGGCTACGTAGCCTTTAAATTTCTTATCGGTATCTATCAGGTCTTCTACAGTTTGGCAAGCGTAGATCACGGTCGAGTGGTCGCGGCCGCCAAAAAAATTACCAATAGTTTTAAGCGAGCTTTTGGTATGCGCTTTGGCCAGGTACATAGATATCTGGCGGGCTTGCACAATTTCGCGTTTACGTGTCTGCGATTTTAGCATCTCAATAGGAACTTCAAAATACTCGCACACCAGGCTTTGTATATACTCCATCGAAATTTCTTTTGATGAGTTCTTTACAAAATTCTTTAGCATCTGTTTAGCCAGTGCCAGATCTATCTCTTTACGGTTAAGGGTCGACTGTGCAAGCAATGATACCATCGCCCCCTCTAACTCACGCACGTTATTATCAATATTGTGCGCCACGTATTCTATCACATCGTTAGAAAGTTCAATACCATCCTGATAAATCTTGTTCTTCAGGATAGCCATACGTGTTTCCAGATCAGGGATCTGCAGATCCGCAGATAGGCCCCATTTGAAACGCGAAAGCAAGCGCTCTTCTAAGCCCGCAAGGTCTTTCGGTGCCTTGTCAGATGTGATGATCAGTTGCTTGCCCGATTGGTGCAGATGATTAAATATGTGGAAGAAAAAGTCCTGTGTTTTTTCTTTGCCGGCAAAGTTGTGCACATCATCCATGATAAGCACATCTATTGCCTGGTAAAAATTCACAAAATCGTTAATGTTATTGTGCTTAAGCGCGTCTACAAACTGCTGGGTAAATTTCTCGCACGATACATACAATACCAACTTGTCAGGAAGGGTACGCTTTATCTCATTACCTATAGCTTGCGCCAAATGGGTTTTACCCAAACCAACGCCGCCATAGATCATTAACGGGTTAAATGAAGTGCCGCCCGGTTTTGCCGCTACCGCATAACCTGCAGAACGTGCCAAACGGTTACAATCGCCCTCAACAAAGTTTTCGAATGTATAATTCTGATTTAATTGCGGGTCTACATGCAGCTTCTTAAGGCCCGGTATAACAAACGGGTTCTTAATGTCCTTATTAATAGAGATAGGGATGGGCATGGATTGGTTCTTCGCTTCGGCGCCGTTGCCGTTTGATGGCATATTGGTAGTAAACGGTTTAGCAGATGACGATTGTTCTACAACAATATTGTATTCTAACCGTGCATCGTCGCCCAATTGCTTTTTTATGGTTTTACGCAACAAACCAACATAGTGCTCTTCTAACCATTCGTAAAAGAATAAACTTGGTACTTGTATGGTTAAAATACTTCCATCGATCTTTAAAGCGGTAATGGGCTCGAACCATGTTTTAAAACTTTGGGCCGGTATATTATCCTTAATGATCTGCAAGCAACTATTCCAAACATTAGTACAAGTTTTTTCCATACAAAAATTCTTAAAACGCTTATTTATAACCTATAGTAAAACTCCGGTAGGGCCCGCTACGGAACATCGAATATTCAAAAAAAAAACCTTTAAAAAAATTAAATTTTAAATTTGTGTAACATTAATTTTATGTTATTAGCAAACGAAAAAACGCCATCAGTTCGCTCAAAATCCACTTTTTTAAGATTTCGTGAAAAATCTGTTGCTTAAAACACTAACTGATTTTACTTATATGAAAAACCGAGATATTAACAATTGTTAACATCGGAAGTTGGTAATTTCCACTCTTTTTTGAGTGCCGATGCATAAGTAACTATAAGTAGCTGTGAACGGGAATTTTATAATATTTCACCGCAATAGTTACTTCGGGATGTTAAGGGATTTGGATTAGTACTCGCCGAATACCTCTCTTAAAACGTCGGCAATTTCGCCAAGGGTAGCGTAAGATTCAACGGCCGAAATGATAAACGGCATCAGATTGTTTGAACCCTTTGCTGCGGTTGTCAAGTCAGCAAGATTTGCCCGTACTAACTCGTTGTCGCGCTCCGCTTTTAGGCTGTTCAATTTTTCAATCTGCAACTGGCGGATGGAATCGTCCACCCGGAAAACGTTATCAAGCGCAGGCTCTTGCTCTGTAAATTTGTTTACACCGACCAACACCCTCTCGCCCGTTTCCAATTCGCGTTGGTATTGATAAGAGGCTGCAGCTATTTCTTGCTGAATATAATCCTGCTCAATAGCTTTTACAGACCCGCCCATAGCATCAATAGTATCGATATATTTATGAGCCGCCGCTTCCATTTCATCGGTAAGCGATTCTATGAAATAAGAGCCTGCCAATGGATCCGGAGTATCAGTGATGCCGCTTTCAAACGCGATAACCTGCTGTGTACGCAAAGCTATCTTCGCAGCCTGCTCTGTTGGGAGCGATAACGCTTCGTCGTAACCATTGGTGTGCAGGGATTGTGTTCCGCCAAGCACCGCGGCCATTGCCTGGCTGCTTACACGTATAATATTATTAAGTGGTTGCTGGGCTGTTAAAGTAGAGCCGCCCGTTTGCGTATGAAAGCGCAGCTTTTGTGCAGACGCGTCTGTTGCGCCCAACTCTTTGGTAATGTGTGCCCACATACGCCGTGCCGCACGGAACTTAGCTATTTCCTCAAAAAAGTTGTTATGGCAATTAAAGAAGAACGACAATCGCTTGGCAAAAACATTAATATCCAACCCTTTTTCTAAAGCTGCCTTTAAATAAGCTTTACCATTTGCAAGTGTGAAGGCTAGTTCCTGTACTGCGGTTGACCCCGCTTCTCTGATATGGTATCCTGAAATGGAAATGGTATTCCATTTAGGCAGGCTTGTGCTGCAATACTCAAAGATGTCTGTGATCAACCGCATAGATTGCGCGGGCGGGTATATATAGGTACCACGTGCGGCATACTCCTTTAATATATCGTTTTGAATAGTGCCCGATATCTGGTTCAGATCGGCACCCTGCTTCTTAGCTAGCGCGATGTACATAGCCAGCAGCGTAGCAGCTGTGGCGTTAATGGTCATAGAGGTAGTGATATCCTGCAAGCGTATCCCGCCGAATAATATTTCCATATCCCTCAGCGAGTCTATTGCAACGCCCACTTTGCCCACTTCCCCGTCGGCCAATTCATGATCAGAATCGTAACCAATTTGCGTAGGCAGGTCGAAGGCTACAGACAAGCCGCTGGTACCTTGTTTAAGCAGGAAATGGTAACGCTTGTTAGACTCTTCGGCTGTTGAGAAACCCGCGTATTGGCGCATGGTCCACAATTTGCCACGGTACATATCTTTTTGTATCCCCCTGGTGTAGGGGTATTCGCCGGGCACCTCTCCGCCTTCAGCTGCATAAAGCGGTTTTATTTCTATGCCCGATGAGGTTTGCTTTTTATCAGACATCAGAATATGCCCTCCAGATCCTTTCTTACTATTTCGGCGGCAGCGTCATAGGGGTTATCTTCCAGTTTAGCCAAATGTCCTATCAGCTGCCTGCTTACTTCAAGACCCCTGGCATCTGCCGGCATCGCCGCTATCATATTATTGACAAGCGACAAGGTATCATCTTTAATCTTTTTAACGGCAGCCCAGGCTTCTGTACTTATGTATATTTGCTGACTGATGTTATGCTGAAACTCGTTGCGAATCTCGCTTACAATAATCGCCTGTAATTCTTTAGCAGTGTAAGAAGTTGCATTGAGCCTTATAAGCATATTAGCGGGATTAATACGGTCTATAAATAAAACCAGGCGCTCATAGGCTTGTAAGCGCAAAGGTATTGTTTGGTTGCTTACAGCTTTCTTTAATTCAAGGATCTGTATTCTTTCAGATTTATCAAGGTACGGTTTAAGCAAATAGAACGCCACCCATACAACGCCGACGCCCGCAATGGTAAACTTTACAATTTCTAGTAAATAGTTAACTGTGATCATCACTTAATTCCAATGTTTGGCTATGGTCAAATAAACTGGTGTACCAACAAAAATCTGTATTTTAACTTATATTTGTGTTGCTAAATAAAAATATAAACATGAGCACTGCTGTTGAAACCCTTGTTGCCCCTGTAACCTTTACAGAAGGCGCGGTTAAAGAATTAAAGAAATTAAAAGATCAGCAAGAACTAAGCGACGAGTTTGGTTTACGTGTTGGTGTAGAGGGTGGCGGTTGTGCCGGTATGAATTATATTTTGGGTTTCGACCAACAAAAAGACGGCGATAACATCTACGTTATTAACGATATTAAGGTACTGATGCATAAAGCACACGGTATGTACCTTGCTGGCATGCAGATAGATTTCCAGGACGGGTTGAATGCCCGTGGATTTACTTTTAACAATCCTAACGCGGCCAGCACCTGCGGCTGCGGCACTTCTTTTTCTGTATAAGAACTTTAAAAATGTTGAAAAGGCGTCTGTTAGCTATCAGACGCCTTTTTTGTTTATTGCCCAACCGCAGCAGGTGCAGGTGAGGCTAATGCTGCATCTATAGTTTTTTGCATCCAAACCGGGTTAGCCGCCGAACCGCCGTTACTTGAGTAAGCTACTTTGCCTTCCCTGTTGATCACCACGTTAGTGGGGAATAAGTTAACGCGGAATTTTGCCGCTAAAAACTGCCCTTTATCTATGATATGAAAAGCCAGCGGGTGCTGTTTGGTATAATTTTTAATATCATACCCCTCATCCAGACATATAGACAAGAACACAACATCAATATTGTTGCTATAGCGCATAGCCAGGTCATTCAGATCGGGAATCTCTTCGCGGCATGGCGGGCAGCCGATGAACCAAAAGTTTAACACTACAATTTTGCCTAAAAGGGCCTTAGTATCAGCTTTGTATCCATCTATTGCTTTGTCTTTAAAATTTGCAAAGGTTGTACCCGGCTTAAATTGTTCACTTTCCCCAGGTTTTGGCCATGATGAAATTACTTTCTCGCGCTCTTGTTTTGAGTTAAAGTGCATAATGAAGGCAGAATTCTCATCTTGCGAGTTCTCTACCCTGAAGGAACAGTCGCCATGCCACCAAAGCTTAGACCACACCGCGTAAGGATAAACATTGCCGGCGGAGTCTTTGACCAGGGACTCCTCCGTTAAACGGGAATTTATTTTTTTGGTCTGTGCATTGGAATTAGATGCGATTACGCATGCAATAAAAAGAGTAAGAAGAATGCGATAAGGTTTCATTTTTAAATGGTTAAGGTTAATACTATCTATTATACGTAAAACATGGCAAAAGGATACATGAGAAAAATATTATTTGATATTTAAGAAATGCTAATTATGTTTGTTTGGTAACCACTTAAATATCACACAAAAACTTTGTTATGAATCCTAAACAAATTACAAACAAACAAATTGCTGCTATCAGTATTATATGCGGTTTACTTGGCGGGGCTGCTTTAATCACATCCAGTAGATTATCTCATAATGGCTTTTTTATGATTGCAGTATGTGTTGCAATAATGCAGTTGGCATTTATTGTGTCACTTACAAGAATTAATACTGAGGTATCATTTAAAAAATGGATAATTATAGGCACGCTTACATTTACCATAATGAATCTTGTGATGTATTTCTATGCGGTCATCTTTAATTTGGATGTCAGTATCCTTTCATTCGTCGGCTATTTGTGGAGATTTGCATTTATGGTTGGATGCGGAGCTGTTTCAAGTGCTGTGTTAGGCTTGTTTCTGCTGGGACGCAAACCTGCAACGCTACAGGTTTCTTAGTAGCGATAAAAAAGAAAGGCCGCTTATTGCGGCCTTTCTTTTTTTATCGGTTGTCATATTGTTCTTCGTAATACTGCTGGTAATGGCCGGATGTTACATCATTTAACCACTCTTCATTGGCCAGGAACCATTCAACTGTTTTTTCCAGGCCTTCTTCAAAGGTAACGCTTGGTGTCCAGCCCACTTCGCGCTGCAGTTTTGATGAATCTATCGCGTAACGCAGGTCGTGGCCTGCACGGTCTGTCACAAAGGTGATCAGCTTGGCTGACTCTCCCTCTGCCCTGCCCAACTTTTTATCCATGATGCTGCACAGCAAATTGATCAGGTCAATGTTCTTCCACTCGTTATGCCCGCCAATGTTGTACGTGTCACCGGCTTTTGCTTTATGGAATATCAGCTCAATCGCACGTGCGTGGTCTTCTACCCACAGCCAGTCCCGCACATTTTCGCCTTTGCCGTAAACCGGTACAGGCTTGTTGTGCTTAATGTTGTTGATCGCAAGCGGGATCAGTTTCTCGGGGAAATGGTAAGAGCCGTAATTGTTAGAGCAGTTGGAAATAACAGTATCCATTCCATAGGTGTCGTGGTAAGCCCTTACAAAATGGTCTGACCCTGCCTTTGACGCCGAATATGGCGAATGGGGGTCATAACCTGTAGTTTCTGTAAACATGCCTGTTTCACCAAGGGTGCCGTATACTTCATCTGTGGATACATGGTAGAAACGGTGGCTGGTATAATCACCTTTCCAGGTATTGCGGGCCGCGTTCAATAAGTTAACCGTTCCAATGATGTTAGTCATCACAAATTCCAGCGGGTTAACTATAGAGCGGTCTACATGCGATTCGGCTGCAAGGTGAACTACCGCGTAAGGTTGTTCTGTATCGAACAAATTTTGGATGAAAGCAGCGTCGACTATATCGCCTTTTACAAATCTGTAGTTGGGCTCATTTTCAATGTCTTTCAGATTGGCCAAATTACCGGCATAGGTAAGTTTATCCAGGTTGATGATCTGGTACTCCGGATGGTTCTTTACGAACCTGCGTACCACATGCGACCCAATGAATCCTGCCCCGCCTGTTATAATTATCTTCTTCATTAGTGTTATAAACTATAGAGGATTTTGGTTGATATATTTTTCCCAGGCCCAGGCAGAAGACATCATGGTATCTAAATCCAGTTCTGTCTTCCAGCCAAGTTTTTCTGATGATTTCTTTACATCGCCCCATACTTGCTCTACGTCGCCATCTCTTTTCGGGCCGATAACATAATTAAGTTTTTCGCCCGTAGCGCTTTCAAACGCGTTGATCACTTCCAGTACAGAACTGCCTTTACCGGTCCCCAAATTAAACACATCATAACCTGTAAAACTTTCATCCTCCATTAACTGCAATGCCTTAACATGTGCCTTGGCCAAATCTACCACATGTATGTAATCGCGTACCGCGCTGCCGTCGGGGGTGTTATAGGTATCACCGTGCACGGTCAGCTTTTCGCGTTTACCGATGGCAGTTTGCGTAATAAAAGGAACCAGGTTTTGCGGAACGCCGATGGGCAATTCGCCTATCAAAGCCGACTCATGCGCACCTACTGGATTAAAATATCGCAATGAGCATACCTTATAATTTGTTCCTGAGGCCACCATATCTTTAAGTATCTCTTCTGCAACCTGTTTGGTGTTACCATATGGCGATTGTGCAGGCTTAACCGGCTCATTCTCTGTAACCGGCAAATTATCCGGCTGACCGTAAACTGTACAACTTGACGAGAAAACGAAATTTATTTTCTTTCCGTAATAACTGTTCAAAAGGTTGATAAGCGAGTAGAAATTGTTTCGATAATATTTTAACGGCACTGCCACAGACTCGCCCACAGCCTTTAAAGCTGCAAAGTGGATAATGCCATCGACATCGGGAACAAGGGCTGCAAGGCTTTTTACTGCAGCCTCATCGCATAGGTCAAGTTGATGAAAGACCGGCTTTTTGCCGATGATCTTTTCAAGTTGATCTAAGATTTTGATGCTCGAGTTTGACAAATCATCTATCAATATCGGTTCGTATCCTGCTGCTATCAATTCTACAACCGTATGCGAGCCAATAAACCCTAAGCCACCGGTAACCAGTATTTTTTTCATTTATTTATTGTAATAGGTAAAGTCTTTGTGTATAATTTCATGCTCGGGCAAAGATTTAAAGTAATCATAAGTGATCTTCAAACCTTCGGCGCGCGAAACCCTTGGTTCCCAGCCTAAAATACTTTTTGCTTTGGTGATGTCAGGTCGGCGCTGTTTTGGATCATCTGTTGGTAATGGCAGACTGATCAATTCCTGGTTGGTACCGGTGAGGTTGATAATTTCTTCGCCAAACTCGCGGATAGTGATCTCGTCGGGGTTGCCAATGTTCATTGGCTGCGCGTAATCACTGTGCAGCAAACGATAAATGCCTTCAATTAGGTCATCAACATAACAGAAAGATCTTGTCTGCGATCCGTCGCCAAACATGGTTAGTGGTTCGCCGCGCAGGGCTTGCCCAATAAAAGCGGGTAACACACGGCCATCATTCAATCGCATACGCGGCCCGTAAGTATTAAATATGCGCACAATGCGTGTTTCCAGGCCGTGAAAAGTATGGTAGGCCATAGTGATGGCTTCCTGAAAACGTTTAGCCTCGTCATATACGCCACGCGGGCCAACAGGATTCACATTACCCCAATATTCTTCGGGCTGCGGGTTGACATTCGGGTCGCCATAAACTTCTGACGTAGAGGCTATAAGCATCCTGGCATTTTTTGCACGTGCTAAACCAAGCAGGTTATGCGTACCTAAAGAACCAACTTTTAAAGTTTGTATGGGGATCTTCAGATAGTCGATAGGGCTTGCCGGCGATGCGAAATGCAGGATATAGTTAAGTTCGCCGGGAACGTGCACAAACTTAGACACATCATGATTATAAAATTCAAAATTTGGTAGCTTAAACAGGTGTTCTATGTTGCGCAAATCGCCGGTAATGAGGTTATCCATACCAATTACGTGGTAACCTTCGGCAATGAACCTGTCGCATAGGTGCGACCCTAAGAAGCCGGCAGCGCCGGTTATCAAAATCCTTTTTCCAGCCATATTATTTTATGATCTTCAATTATTGAGGCAAATTAATGGTTTATTCTTGGCAAAGCTAACATTGTAACTTAAGTGCTGTAAATGCTACACGGATTTTAATTTTCTGTAAGATTGTATTTCCTGAAAAGAAAGTAAACAGCATGATGCTTAAAACGTTGCATGTTTACTTATTTTTATCCGGTACACGAATATACAATATTACATGCTCCTGCTTTACGATCTTGGCATTCGCGTTTATTCAGTTCTCGCTTTTATCCTTTCATTTTTTAATAAAAAAGCCAAAGCCTGGGTCAATGGCCGCGCCGACCAGACCATTGTACCAATGGATAATTGCACCTGGTACCACTTTGCGTCTTTGGGCGAGTTTGAGCAGGGCCGCCCGGTAATTGAGATGTACAAGAGCCGTAACCCCGAAGTAAAGGTGGTGATCACCTTTTTTTCGCCGTCTGGTTATGAGATCAGGAAGAATTCGCCATTGGCAGATCATGTGTATTATCTGCCATCTGACACTGGCTCAAATGCGCGCCATTTTATAGACATTATAAACCCTACGGCTGCCGTATTTACCAAGTACGAGTACTGGTATCACTATTTTGATGAACTGCACAAGCGGAATATTCCCATTTATATGATATCTGCGATTTTTCAGCGCAGGCAGGCATTTTTCAAATGGTACGGCGGCCTGCACCGCAAAATGCTGAAGATGGTGCGTTACTTCTATGTGCAGGATTTCCATTCGATAGAGCTTTTAAATAGTTTAGGAATCACAAACGCCACCGTTAGCGGCGACACCCGTTTCGACAGGGTGTGGGCCAACGCCGGCGACCCTAACTTTATTCCGGAAGTTGAGTATTTTAAAAACGGCCAAAAGCTGGTTGTGGCCGGCAGCACCTGGCCTGAAGGCGAAAAGCTGCTTGCCGCGATCATAAATGACTATCCCGACTGGAAATGGGTATTTGCACCACACGAAGTTACGGCACAACACATAGAAGACCTCAAAGCCATGCTTCCGGCCGAGGGAACGATATGTTTTTCTAAACTACCACAGAATAAGCTAAAAATTGCCGAGTACAGGATATTGATATTGGATAATGTTGGGATGTTGTCGTCCATTTACCAGTATGGCGATCTGGCTTACATCGGCGGTGGGTTTGGGCGCGGTATCCATAATATTTTAGAGGCAGGCGCGTTTGGTTTGCCTGTTATTTTCGGGCCGAACTACCAGGCTTTTAAAGAAGCGAAGGACGTAGTCGCTTTAGGAGCGGGCATAAGCGTGAGCAATACAGAAGAATTAAAATCTGCCGCGGATAAATTCATGACTGATGATGCAGAACGTTTGCGTGCAGGCAAGATCATGAAGGATTACGTAAAGCAGAATACCGGGGCTACAGAAAAGATATTTAACAGTATCAGAAATACAGATCAATAATTCAAGGCCATTTTAGCCAGCGCATCTATAAACAGCGGCGAATCGTTCAAGCTTTCTACCAACTGGATGTGTTCGCCGCCGAGGGCTTTAAACTCGCCGTTATATTCTTCAGTAACCTCGTAAACCGTTTCCAAGCAGTCGGCAACAAAGGCCGGGCAAAAAACAAGCATCTTCTTCTTGCCTTCTTTAGCCAGTTTGGCCACTACTTCGCTGGTATAAGGCTGCACCCAGGGGTCGTTACCCAAACGCGACTGAAAGCAAATAGTATATTGATTTGAAGTTAAACCCAATTCGGCGGCTATTAAACGGGCAGTATGGTGCGATTGTGCAGAATAACAAAACTTGTTGACGTCATTAAAGGTATCACAGCAATCTGCCGATTTTAAACAATAATTGTGCGTATGGTCGCATTTTATCAATTGCCTTTGCGGCAGCCCGTGAAAGCTGAATAATACGTGATCGTAGTTTTCAACGCCGTATTTACGCGCATTATCCGCGAAGTTTTTGATCATCAGCGGATCGTCATGAAAGGAATTGACGAACGAGATGTTTGGGATGGTTTGCCAGGTGCTAACCAATTGCATAACCTTCTCAATTACAGAACCTGTACTTGCCGATGCATATTGCGGGAACATAGGTATCACACGGATGCTCTCTACCAGATTATCTTTAAGCCTTAGCAAAGCCGACTCGATCGACGGGCTTTGATAACGCATAGCCAGCTCTACCTGGTAGCCTTCGCCTAATTTATCCTGCAGTAATTTTTGTTGAAGTATGCTATAATACAACAGCGGCGAGCCGGTTTCTTCTGACCAGATCTCCTTATAAAGCTTAGCCGATTTAGGGCTGCGGAAAGGTGTGATGATACCGCGCACCAGAAACGTCCGTACAATGGGGTTCACGTCTATAACGCGGCCGTCCATTAAAAACTCGTTTAAATACTTGCGAACGTCCGGCGTTTGCGGGCTATCCGGTGTGCCTAAATTGACTAAGAGAATTCCTTTCATTAACCCCCCTGCCCCCTAAAGGGGGAGCTAAAACGGGTGGGCAAATATCTTAATTTTTTTGTCAAAGGGAGGTAATACTCGAATGCAGTTATACGTGAACTTAAAGTTGTCATTGCGAGGCACGAAGCAATCTCGTAGCTATTCATACCAACTAATACTTAAATCAGACCAACTAGGGTTTTCTGCAAGTACCAAATTAATTTTTGCTTGTCTTGACCCACCTTTCAATTGTTTTTCCCGGGCGATGGCATCTTGTATCCACTGATATTCTTCGTAATAAACTAACTTATCGCAATTATACGCAGATGTAAATCCTTTAAATACTTTTTGCTTGTGTTCCCAAATTCGTCGTTGAATGTCGTTAGTTACACCTGTATAAAATGCAGTGTTTGCTTTGTTTGAAACAATATATACATAATAGTTATGTATTCTCATAGGAGCAAGCTACGAGATTGCTTCGTTCCTCGCAATGACAAGTGGGAGTAATTCTTATCGGCAAGCGATTTCTTCAAGAGGTTAGCGGGTCAAAACCTCTCCAACTCCGTTTTTACGTCCTGCATTAACCACATTGGGGTGGATGTGGCGCCGCAGATACCAATGGTTTCGTTGGGGTTGAACATTTCTGGGTGTAGTTCGCTTACAGAAGAAATGAAATAAGTTTTGGGGTTATATTTTTTGCAAACCTCGAACAGCACTTTACCGTTAGAAGATTTCTTACCAGATACGAAGACGATCTTATCAAACTTTAGTACAAAATTGTGCAGGTCTTTGTCCCGGTTAGATACCTGCCGGCAAATGGTATCATTTGCTTTCACCTCATAACCACGACTGATCAATTCCTCCTTTATGGCGTAGAATTTCTCGGTGCTTTTGGTGGTTTGGCTATAAAGCGTAAATTTTTGCGGTAGCAGGGCATTATCCAGTTCGGCAATGTCCTGGAAAACGAGGGCTTCACCATTGGTCTGGCCCTGCAGGCCTATCACTTCGGCATGGCCGTGTTTACCAAAGATGAGAATGTTCTCATCTTCATCATGCGAGGTTTTGATGCGGTGCTGCAGTTTTAACACTACAGGGCACGATGCGTCAATAAGCATGATGTTGTTCTCCAAAGCCACCTTGTAAGTCTCGGGTGCCTCGCCATGCGCGCGAATAAGCACCTTAACATCATACAAACTTTTTAAGTCTTCGTGGTCGATTATTCGAAGGCCTTTAGCTTTCAATCGCTCAACCTCTTCATCATTGTGCACAATATCGCCCAGGCAATACAGGCTGCCTTCTTCGGCCAGTATCTCTTCGGCCATGTCAATGGCGTAAACCACACCAAAGCAAAAGCCCGAATCCTGATCTATCGTAACCTGAAGATTATAACTGCCCATTTAATGCAAAAATACGTTAAAAAATTTGTTGCAGTGTTAATGCCGGTAATCATGAAGTAACCTTTTATCCTTCGTGCCCTTCATACAGCTGTTGGTGACAACACCAACAGCGGCGCAAGTATTAAAGAGAGGCGATCCGTGCCCTTGTTGGTGTTGTCACCAACAAGTATATTAATCTGTTGGGCGTTACCCATCTCCCGATATTTATCGGGATCAGGTTGCGATATCCGTTATATGCTCGCATGCCGCTGTTATCGCTAGCGCGACAGCCACGATGACGAACCCCTCCCTTTTAAATACTCATAAATTATTTTTTACCTTTAGCGCACCGATAAAAATCAAGAAATGGCTTATAATTTATTAAAAGGTAAAAAGGGTATCATTTTTGGCGCCCTTAATGAACAGTCTATTGCCTGGAAGGTTGCACAGCGCGCGCATGAAGAGGGTGCCGAACTGGTGCTAACAAACGCGCCTATTGCCCTGCGCATGGGCGAACTGAATAAACTTGCCGAAGAGTGCAATGCACCTGTTATTGGGGCGGACGTAACCAGCAATGATGACGTACAAAACCTGATCACTAAAACCATGGAACACTTTAACGGCGGTGTCGATTTTATTTTACACGCGCCGGCCATGAGTGTAAACGTGCGCAAAGGCATCCGTTACCCCGAAAATAATTATGAGTTTACCCATAAAGGTTTTGACATTTCTGCCCTTAGCCTGCACCGCGTGCTGCAGTTTGCCATGAAAAACAAAGCCATAAACGAGTGGGGATCTGTGGTGGCACTTAGCTACATTGCGGCACAGCGCGTATTCCCTGACTATAACGATATGGCCGACAACAAAGCCGTATTGGAAAGTATTGCCCGCAATTTTGGTTACTACTATGGTGTAGAAAATAAGGTGCGTATCAATACCGTATCACAATCGCCTACGCGCACAACCGCCGGCAGCGGTGTTAAAGGCTTTGATGGCTTTATCAATTATGCAGAGAAAATGAGTCCGCTGGGTAATGCTACTGCAGACCAGTGCGCCGATTATATTGTGACCTTATTTTCTGACCTTACGCGAATGGTTACCATGCAGAACTTGTTCCACGATGGCGGCTTCTCCTATACAGGCGTTACCGAGGCGGTGATCAACCAAATGGGAGAGTAAGTTTTGGAATTTCGAATGTCTATTTCGAATTTTGACTTTTTATTTTTGAATTAACCATTCGTTAGCTCAATAAAGATCTGTTCTAAAGACTGACCTTCATACCGGCTCCGTAGTTGCTGCAGATCACTGTTAGCCACTATGGAGCCTTTGTTTATAATGACCACCCGGTCGCAAACGGCTTCAACCTCCTGCATAATGTGGGTTGAGAGGATCACCGTTTTAGTCTTGCCTAAATCTTTAATCAATTGCCTTATCCCGATCAATTGATTTGGGTCCAGCCCGGAGGTGGGCTCATCAAGGATCAAAACTTCCGGGTTATGCAAAATGGCTTGTGCCAGCCCTACTCTTTGACGGTAACCTTTAGACAACTGACCTATCTTTTTATGCTGCTCTGGCACCAGGCCGGTAAGTTCCACTACCTCTCTAATCCTTTCATCCTTGTTCTTTACACTGTGTACGTCGGCAATAAAAGCCAGCGACTCCTTAACATACATATCCTGGTAAAGCGGGTTAGCTTCGGGCAGGTAGCCAATGCGCTTGCGCACCTCCAGCGATTGCGTTTCAACGTCAAATCCTGCAACTGTCGCCTTCCCTGATGTTTGCGGCAGATAGCCGGTCAGTATTTTCATGGTGGTCGACTTACCTGCGCCGTTGGGGCCAAGAAACCCGGTGATACCCACTCCCGCTTCAAAGGAGATATCATTCACTGCCTTTTGCGCCCCGTAGGTCTTGGTAAGATTTTGAACCACTATGCTCATGCCCAAATGTAGATGATAGACATGAGATGTGGGATATGAGATGTGAGAAAGTTCATGGACCATGGTTTATGGTTCATAGTTGATTGTTCGCGTTAGCGATAGCAGCGAAAAGCCCGCATCCCGATGAATATCGGGAGAGGACTTTAAGCGGAAAGCGCGACCCGCCAAAGCGGGGAATGCCCAAGGCAAAAAGTCCACGTCATTACGAGCGACAGAATCGCAAAGCAATCCCAAACACACGTGATCAGAGATTGCCGCGTCGCTTCGCTTCTCGCAAAGACGCATGCTTACAATCGATGAAATCATTAACAAATCTGTGTGATCAAAAATTTATCTTTGCCCCCGTTATGAGTAAAACTACCGACGAGCTTTTTAAAAATGTGATCGCCCATGCTAAAGAGTATGGTTTTGTTTTTCAATCGAGTGAGATATATGACGGACTGAGCGCTGTTTATGATTATGGCCAGTTTGGCGCCGAGCTGAAGAACAACATCAAAACGTACTGGTGGAAGGCGATGGTGCAAATGAACCAAAACATTGTCGGTATAGATTCGGCCATATTTATGCACCCTAAAATTTGGGAAGCCAGCGGCCACGTAGGCGGCTTTAGCGACCCGATGATAGATAATAAAGTTACAAAAAAGCGATATCGTGCAGATCAGTTAATTGAGGATAAAATTGAAGACCTACTGAATATAGCATTTAAAGAGGTAAGTTTAGCGGTCAACAAAAAATATCCAGATTTACAAAATAATCTAGAAGCGCTTATTGACATTAATGCAGTAAGAGACTATATCAAAAATCCTCCAGTGGGGAAAGCAATAAATCTTGATTTTGCGGCTGATGCAGCAAAAGACACATACAAGGCTATACAAGAGCATCCATCTGCAAAAAAATCTTTTTCCCTTTTCAAAGAATTTACCGATGCTCTTTTGGCAGAAGATTTGGACGAATTAAAATCTCTGATAGCCAAGTATGAGATTAATGATCCTAATAGTAAAGAAAAACCTGACTGGACAGAAGTCCGCCAGTTCAATCTCATGTTCAGCACTCAAATGGGCGCTATTGCTGATGATGCCGACAAGGTTTACCTGCGCCCCGAGACGGCACAAGGTATATTTGTAAATTACTTAAACGTGCAAAAATCGGGCAGGATGAAGATACCTTTTGGTATAGCACAAATTGGTAAGGCATTCCGCAACGAAGTGATTGCCCGCCAGTTTATTATCCGCATGCGCGAATTTGAGCAAATGGAAATGCAGTTCTTTGTTCGCCCGGGCACTGAAATGGAATGGTACAATCACTGGAAACAGGCACGTTTAAAATGGCACTTAGCGCTAGGAACCGATGAGGCAAAGTACCGTTACCATGACCATACCAAACTGGCACACTATGCAAACGCGGCTGTTGATATCGAGTATGACTTTCCGTTTGGCTTTAAAGAAGTAGAGGGCATACACAGCCGCACAGACTTCGACCTGAGCCAGCATCAGCAGTTTAGCGGTAAAAAAATGCAATACTTTGACCCCGAGTTGGGCGAAGATGGCAAACCTTACGGAAATTACATTCCGTATGTGATCGAGACATCTATTGGCCTGGACCGTATGTTCCTGCTTACGATGATCAACGCTTACGAAGAAGAAGACCTGAGCACTGAAGATAAACAAGACAGCCGTACTGTTTTGCACCTGCACCCATGCCTGGCACCTGTTAAGGCCGCGATATTCCCGTTGACCAAGAAAGACGGTTTGCCTGAAAAGGCCCGCGAAATAATGGAAGCCTTACAGATTGACTTTAACCTGCAATACGAAGAAAAAGATGCTATCGGCAAACGGTACCGCCGCCAGGACGCGATAGGTACACCATTTTGTATAACGGTAGACCATCAGACTTTGGAAGACAATACCGTAACCCTTCGCCATCGCGACAGTATGGAGCAGGAACGTGTTCCTGCAGATCAACTGGATAAGATAATTGGCGACCTGGTGAGCTGGAAGAATTTATTGAAGGGCTAAGCCCGGTGAACCCGGCCTTTCCGGTCTCCTCAAATGCAAAATTATGTTGCTGACACCCGTTTTGCCAGTGTAACACCTGTTACAAAAGTGAGACACTTTTAGACAAAAATTGGCAAACCTGAAACACTGACAGTACTGTGCATGCTTAGTAATCAGCGCGTTGCAGCGCTGACATTTTATCGTCAGATACTAATAAGTCTGTATTATTAGAGAAACTGTCACATGTTACACCCGCAACATCGGGTCACAAAATGCCCGTCATTTTAAAACATTATCTGCCAAAATCCCTTTGCATATCAGTACCCCTGCCTATGTAAATGGTTTTAAAAGAATACCCGTATTATTTAAAGGTAACGGTCATCCTCTTCGGGCTGATCTTGTTTATACATATCCTTGGAGCCCTGGGCGACGTTTTAGTGCCGCTGGCCTTTGCCTTGCTGGTAGCGATTTTGCTTAATCCGCTTTGCAATAAACTTAACAGTTACAAAATACCCAGGCCGGTTGCCATCATCATTGCGCTGGTAATCGCTATACTTGGTGTAGCAGCCATATTATATTTTTTATCCGCGCAGATCATCTCGTTCAGTTCATCCTTCCCGGAGTTGCAAAAGAAATTCGGAGACATAACCCAGCAGGTAGAAAACTGGGTGCATACCAATTTCGGTATCGATGCAGAGCGGCAGGTAGCTTTCATTAAAAGCACGCTCAGCAATAGTAAAGCTTTTTTTGGCCGTACATTAAGTACTGTATTAGGCACGTTGGGTTTGATCTTTTTGATCCCCGTGTATACCTTCATGATCCTTTACTATAAAAACTTGATCCTGAATTTCCTGTACGAAGTTTTCTCTGAAAAGAACTCTAAACAAGTGGCGGAAATATTAAAAGAAACCAAGTCGGCAGTACAGAGCTATATTGTTGGTTTGTTAGTAGAGATGGTCATCGTTGCCATCATGAACTCGGTGGCATTGCTGTTGCTGGGCGTGAAGTATGCTATTCTCCTTGGTGTTATCGGTGCTATATTAAATATGCTGCCGTACATTGGCGGCCTTATCGCTATCGCATTGCCTATACTTATTGCCACGGTCACCAAGGATGGCTACTCTACACAGTTTGGCATTCTGATAGCCTACCTTGTCATCCAGTTCATCGATAACAACATCGTATTCCCACGCGTGGTATCGTTTAAGGTGCAGATCAACGCGCTGATATCTATAGTGATCGTGTTGCTTGGCAACGAGCTTTGGGGCATAGCGGGTATGTTCTTGTCGGTACCATTTGTGGCGGTAATAAAGATCATCTTCGACCGTATAGACGAACTGAAACCCTGGGGTAAGTTATTAGGCGACACCATCCCCACCCGTCCGCTCGGCAGAAACTTTTTACGACCGAAAGCTAAAGCCGCGGCTTAACCAGCTATTTTTGTAAATTATGAAAAACGTTAATCTACCAAAGGCAATGCTTGCCTTAATCATTTCTATACTCACAACGGTTAGCGCCAACGCGCAGACAAATGAATTCTCTGGTTGGGGCGCATGGTTCCATTCGCAGAAACTATCTAAACATTGGGGCCTGCACATTGATGCCCAATTCCGCAGCGCGGATAAGCTTGCTTATCTAAAGAATCCTTTGATACGGCCGGGCGTACATTATTACTTTGCCAATAACAAGTACGCTACCGTTGGTTACTTATATACCGGCACGCACCGTATAACGCCAACGCAAAATACCTTCCGCACAGAGCACCGCACGTGGGAACAGTTTATCTACATGCACAAACTTAGCGGCAACGCCGTACAGCACAGGTTCCGGTTAGAGCAGCGTTACGTAGGCGCTCTGGGAACAAGCGACCCATATTTCGCTCAGCGTTTCAGGTATTTTATCAGGGGCGTTATCCCTACTACAAAACAAACAGAATTTAAAAAGGGGACTTTTGTTGGGTTGCAAAACGAGCTCTTTGCCAACATTCAGAACATCGAGAAAACGAATAATAATGTTTTCGATCAAAACCGGGCTTATGTGTCATTTGGTTACCGGTTTAGTAAAATGATAGACCTGGAAGCCGGTTACTTAAATCAATATGTTAAGAATCTGGAAAACGACACATTCAACCATGTCGCACAGATAGCATTGTACACCAGGTTTTAGATAATAAAAAAACGGCGACCTTATTTAACAAGATCGCCGTTTTAGCTTGTTTGATAATATTGCACTTATGCGCCGTAAGTTACATTCAGCGTGATAGGCGCGTTAAGCACTTTAGAAATTATGCAATTGGCCTTTGCCCCTTCAGCGACTTCGTTGAACTTTGCATCATCCACACCGTCGATCTTGGATGCTTTCAATTCCAGGTGAATACCGGTAATGCTCAAAGCCTGCATGTCCAGGTCAAGGATGGCATCTGTAGTCAGGTCGCCGGGGGTAAAGCCTGCCTGGGTTAGTGCCGCGCCGACTGCCATTGTAAAACAGCCCGCATGGGCTGCCGCGATCAATTCTTCGGGGTTGGTACCTACACCCTCTTCAAAACGGGTTTTAAATGAATATTGGGTTTTGTTAAGCGTGGTGCTTTGCGTAGTGATCTCGCCTTTACCATCTTTTAAAGTTCCGTTCCAATGTGCGTTTGCTGTGCGTTTCATTGCTTTTATTTGAGTTACTGAGTTAATAATTTATCGAGTCATTATCTTCATCTAAGGGACAAATCATATGTTCCCACGATCAATGGGCAGGATCATTTCCATTGCGCACGTTCATACTGTTTTGGCCACTGCGTTTCTGTGCCAAGTTCATGTGCGGCACGCAAAGGAAAATACGGATCGCGCAAAAGTTCACGCGCCATAAATATAAGGTCTGCCCGGCCCGATCGTATAATTTCTTCAGCTTGATTCGATTCGGTGATCAGGCCAACTGCGCCTGTTAGTATACCGGCTTCCTGTTTTACCTTTTCTGCAAATTGCACTTGGTAGCCTGGCGATAGCGGTATCTTTGCTCCGGCAACATTTCCGCCTGTTGAGCAGTCGATAAGGTCGACACCACGCTCATTAAGAACTTTAGCCAGGCTAACAGAATCGTCATCAGTCCAGCCGCCATCTGTCCACTCGGTAGCAGATATCCGCACAAAGATGGTTTTGTCTTCCGGCCAAACTTCCTTTATAGCGTCTATTATTTCAATTAACAGCCTGATACGGTTTTCAAAACTACCCCCGTAATTATCTGCTCTCTGATTACTAAGCGGCGATAAAAACTGGTTGATCAAGTATCCATGGGCAGCGTGCAGTTCAATCACATCGAAGCCCGCCTCGTGAGACCTAAGCGCTGCTGCTTTGAAATCGGCAATAACTTTATCTATCCCTGTTATATCTAATTCGAGCGGCGGTTCCTGCTCAGGTGTAAATGGTATCGCACTCGGCCCAACTGTCTTCCATCCATTGGGTTGGTCCGATGGTATTTGCTTACCACCATCCCATGGCTTGTGTGTACTGCCCTTACGGCCTGCATGTGCCAGTTGAGTACCAATATAAGCGCCCTGCTCATGTACAAAGTCTACTATTTGTTTAAGCTTCTCGATGTGCTCATCTTTATAGATTCCCAGGTCGGCATAACTGATACGGCCTTCAGGGGAAACTGCTATGGCTTCTGTAAGAACCAAAGCCGCGCCACCGACGGCCCTGCTGCCTAAATGCACCAGGTGCCAATCGGTCGCGAAGCCATCCTCAGACGAATATTCGCACATGGGTGATACCACCAACCTGTTTTTAAGCTGCAAATTCTTTATCTGCAGCGGCGAAAATAATTGGCTCATGCTTACTTAGCCGGTGCGTCGTTAATAGGATAACCCTCTTCGTCCAGGTCGTCGCGATCATCTTCTGGCGTATGGGCTAAAGCTTTGTCTATTGCACTTACCTCTTCGGCACTGGCGTCTTCCACGTGCATGCCCAACGAGTCGGCATCTGTTTCTATCGAACGGTTTCGGTCATACTCACCCTGGATATCGTAAGGGTTCGCCTCGTCATAATCAGAATTCATATCGCTGCCATTTTTAGCCGCGGTTTCAAACAATGCAGGCGGATCGTAGTCAGGGTCGTCGCTTGGCACCTCTAACTCGTAGCTATCCTCATCGGCATCATATCTTAAATCTGTGCCGGTTGGTTCACCGTTTTCATCGCCTTGTATTTGGTTGTCTACATCCGGGTTCTCGTCATCAAGCGGATCTATTTGCTCGTTGTTCATGGTTGTTGTAATTATGGTTAACTCTTGTGGCTATTAAACATGCAATAGCTCAATTTTGTGTTGCAACTTGTTTTAATATTCGGGGTTAACCGTCCCAACTGTCACATCATCATAGCATTTGAGTTTAAATTAATATTGCTTCACTCAATTTTATATATTTGGCACCACAACAGAAAACTTGAATAAGAGATGGCAAAAATTAAAGTAGAAAACCCCGTAGTAGAACTTGACGGGGACGAAATGACCCGTATTATCTGGAAATTTATAAAGGATAAACTGATACTGCCGTATCTGGACCTCGACATAAAATATTACGACCTGGGTATCGAATACCGCGACCAAACGGACGACCAGGTTACCGTTGACGCTGCTAATGCCATCCTTAAATATGGTGTTGGTATTAAATGCGCCACCATTACCCCCGATGAAGCACGCGTTGAAGAATTTGGCTTAAAACAAATGTGGAAATCGCCGAATGGCACTATCCGTAACATATTGGATGGTACCGTTTTCCGCGAGCCTATTGTTATGAGCAATGTACCGCGTTTGGTGCCAAACTGGACCGCCCCAATTTGTATAGGCCGTCATGCTTTTGGCGATCAGTACCGCGCTACAGATTTTGTGACTAAGGGCAAAGGTAAGCTGACCATCACTTTCACTCCGGAAGATGGCGGCGAAGAAAAGTCATTCGAGGTTTACAAATTTAAAGGCGATGGCGTTGCTTTAGCAATGTACAACACCGACGAGTCTATCCGTGGTTTTGCGCACGCTTGTTTTAACCAGGCGCTGATGAAAGGCTGGCCTTTATACCTGTCTACCAAAAACACCATCCTTAAAAAATACGACGGCCGCTTCAAAGATATTTTTGAAGAGATCTATCAAAGCGATTACAAACGAAAGTTTACTGAAGCCGGCATTACTTATGAGCACCGTTTAATTGACGATATGGTTGCTTCTGCATTAAAATGGAATGGCAACTTTGTTTGGGCTTGTAAAAACTATGATGGCGACGTACAGTCTGACACCGTTGCACAAGGCTTTGGTTCATTAGGTTTAATGACCTCTACGCTGGTTACCCCTGATGGTACTGTTATGGAGGCCGAGGCTGCACACGGTACGGTTACCCGCCACTACCGCGAGTATCAAGCCGGTCGCCAGACTTCTACCAACCCTATCGCGTCTATTTTCGCGTGGACACGTGGTTTGGAGTTTCGTGGTAAGTTGGATGGCAACCAGGAATTGGTTGACTTCTGCCACACTTTGGAACAAGTTTGTATAGAAACTGTTGAAAGCGGAAAAATGACAAAAGACTTAGCGATAACCGTTAAAGCTAAAGTTGAGCATGGTACAGATTACCTGTACACCGAAGAGTTTTTGGAAGCTATAAACGAAAACCTGAAAGCTAAATTAGCTTAAGAATTTTCTTAATATTAAGAAGCCCGTTCTGCGATGCAGTGCGGGCTTTTTTATGTTGTTTTCTCATATCATTCCGAGTAAAACGATGAATCTTATGCGTAAATGCAAGGCTGAAAAATATCCTTCGCTGCGCTTTGGATGACACGACTGATTTATAAAAAAATGTTCTTTGAGACGCCGAAACAATCCCGATAGCTATCAGGAAGGCATGACGTTTGAGATTAGGCCCCTCTCCTTCGGAGAGGGGTTGGGGTGAGGCGATAACGCAGAAGATTCCTCTCTACGCTCGGAATGACAATGTTGGCTAAGTAGGGTGGGGTAACCTACACCTCCACAGCGTCTTTCCTGTAATAGCCCGCTTTCAATTTCTCTGCTACTTTGCCAAATGCGTCCAATGTAAACTGTACGTCGTCCAGGGTATGGACCGCGGTTGGGATCAGGCGCAGTTCGATAAGGCCTTTAGGAATTACAGGGTAAACCACTATCGAGCAAAACAAGCCGTAGTTTTCGCGCAGGTCGCGGGTTAGGCTGGTAGCCTCACTCAGGTCGCCCTTCAGGAATACCGGAGTAACCATGCTATTAGTAATACCAATATCAAAACCTTCTTGCTTTAGACCGTTCTGCAGCGCTTTAGCTATCTTCCAAAGACTTTCGCGCAATTCGGGTTTCGCTTTTAGCAGTTCGAAACGCTTTTGCAGGCCGATCACCATTGGCATAGGCAATGCCTTGGCAAATGTTTGCGAGCGCATATTATAACGCAGGTAATTGATGATCTCATTATCAGCAGCCACAAAAGCGCCTATACCGGCCATAGATTTAGCAAACGTGCCAAAGTAAACGTCAATATCTTTAACACAATCCTGTGCTTCATGTGTGCCTGCACCGGTTTCACCCATAGTGCCAAAGCCATGCGCATCGTCTATCAGTATGCGGAAGTTGTATTTCCTTTTAAGCGCGATGATCTCTTTCAGCTTGCCTTGCGCACCTGACATGCCGAAAACGCCCTCGGTGATCAGCAAAATGCCGCCGCCTGTGCGTTCAACTATTTTGGTAGCATGCTCCAATTGCTTTTCGCAACTGGCTACATCGTTATGCTGGTAAACAAAGCGCTTGCCCATGTGCAAACGCACACCATCAATGATACAAGCATGCGATTCGGCATCATAAACGATCACATCATTCCGGTCGACCAGCGCGTCAATGATAGACACCATGCCTTGATAGCCGTAGTTCAATAAGAAAGCACTCTCCATGCCCACAAACTCGGCAAGGTCGCTTTCCAGCTTTTCGTGAAGGCGCGTATTGCCAGACATCATGCGCGCGCCCATAGGGTAAGCCATGCCATAATCTGCCGCTGCCTGCGCGTCGGCATCACGCACTTCAGGATGGTTAGCCAGGCCCAGATAATTATTTAAACTCCACACTAAAAGCTCTTTCCCGTTGAAAGACATGTGCGGGGCAATTTCGCCTTCCAAACGCGGAAAAGAGAAATAACCGTGCGACCATTTCTGGTGCTGCCCTATAGGGCCACCCATGTTCTTTGCTATCTTATCAAATAAATCCAAAACCTGTAAAGTCTAATTTGTCAATAATATACAAATATAAAGTAAACCCGCCACAGTCAAAGGTTATTACTTTTTATAATGGCTTATAACGAAAAAGCCTTTGTAAAGTTATACAAAGGCTTATCATTATAGGTTCAATCAATTAGTCGACATTATCATGTAAGAACGAATTGTTTCTGCGTATCTCTATCTGACCGTCGTTCTCTGTAAGTGAGAAGCGCGACACCTGGCTTTCATCTGATGATGGCGGTTGCTGCAGCGCTATCTCTTTACGCTTATAAGCCGGTACGCTTTCCAGTTCCTGCAAGTTGCCATTACGCAGCTTCATGCTCAGGTCTTTCAAACGCATAATACGCTCGCGCGATTTCCGCAACTGCTCTTCAATACTTTCGTCTGTCTTGTTATCGTCGGCACCAACAATTGGTTCCGGCTCAGGTTCCGGTTCGGGCTCTGGCTGTGCAACTACTTCAGCAGCAGGCTCAAAATTCAACACCGGTTCGCTAAGTTTAAAAGTAAACTCGCTGGTTTGCTCTGTTTCTGCAGGCTGTGCAGGTTCTTCGGGCATCAGGTCGAAACGGATGATATCATTCGAATTATCAGCAGGTGTTTCATTTGATGCGAAGAAATCAAACAAACCTGTTTGTTGTGGCTGAGATTCTTTTTTAGCAAAGATCTCGGTGCTTTCTTCCTGCTTAGGCAGCACAAACTCGTTAACCGGCTTGATTAACGGTGCATCCTCAGGTATCAGCATGGAAACTATCTTTTTGCTGGTAACCTCTTTTTCGCGTTCGTCTTTAGTTTGGAAACCGGTTGCGATGATGGTTACAGAAATCTTATCACCTAAAGCTTCATCTTTACAGTTACCCCAGATCAGGTCGGCCGCAAGGCCGGCTTCTTCCTGTATGTAATCTGTGATGATGCTCACCTCGTCCATGGTTACTTCTTTTTCACCCGAACTGATGTTCAACAAAATATAACGTGCACCTTCAATTTCGTTATCTTTCAATAATGGAGATGACAAGGCACCTTCTACAGCACGTAGCGCACGATTATCGCCCTCGGCTGCGTAGCTGCCCATTATGGCAACACCGCTGCTGGCCATAACGGTCCGCACATCTTTAAAATCTACGTTTATATAGCCCGGCAGTGTGATGATCTCTGCAATGCCTTTAGCAGCTGTGGTTAAAATGTCGTCTGCTTGCGCAAAAGCAGAGCCTAAGGTAAGATTGCCGAATATCTGGCGTAAACGGTCGTTAGAAATTACCAAGAAAGAATCGACGTTGGCCTGTAATTCTGCTAAACCATCTTCGGCCTGCATTTTACGGCGCTTGCCTTCAAATGAGAACGGCATAGTTACGATACCCACGGTAAGGATATCCATTTCGCGGGCTGCCTTAGCGATGATTGGGCTGGCGCCTGTACCGGTACCACCACCCATACCTGCTGTAATGAACAGCATTTTGGTGTTGGCGCCCAGCATTTGTTTAATATCGTCGATATTCTCGATAGCCGAGTTTTTACCAACTTCGGGAATAGAGCCGGCACCCATACCTTCTGTAAGGCTGGCACCCAATTGCACTTTATTTGGGATAGGGCTTAGCTCCAAAGCTTGTGCATCGGTATTACAGATAATGAAATCTACACCCGTAATGCCTTGCTTATACATGTGGTTTACCGCATTGCCACCACCACCGCCAACACCAATTACTTTGATGATAGACGATTTTTCTTTTAACATTTCAAACTGCATGTTCTTGTTTTTCAGCTAAATGATTACCTGTCTTTTTCTTCTATTCCCTATTGTAAGTATAAGCGTTTTTCCACAAGCTTTATTAACAATTGTGAATAATGTGGAAAACTTGCTTTTTGTGGATAAACCTATCCTGTATTATGTTTTAAAGCCCCTCTCCGCCTGGAGAGGGGTTGGGGTGAGGCCTTTATTTCAAAAAGTCCTCGTCGTTGATGTCGTCTTTTATAAAACGTTTACCGGTCTCTAAGATTTTTCCGAAAAGGCCAAATTTCCGGTCGTCGGCGTATTTAACTTTTTCTTCTTTTACGTGTTGCGGCGCCGCCTGAGGCATGTTGTCATACTCGGTTTTTTGGATGCCTTTGATCAGCAGCCCGATACCGGTTGCGAACGTTGGGCTCTGTAATTCTTCATACACATTTTTAGGCAGCACCTCGTTTTTAGCCAGGTGTTCATTTGGATAGCCCACGCGGCAGTCCAGGCCGGTAACATACTCAACCAACTGCGGCAGGTGTTTCAATTGTGCCCCACCACCGGTGATCACGATGCCACCTATCAGCTTTTTCTCATAACCAGACGATTTGATCTCATAGTAGATATGCTCTATGATCTCTTCCATACGGGCCTGTATTACATAAGCCAGGTTTTTAACTGATATTTCTTTGGCATCGCGGCCGCGCAGGCCCGGTACACAAACGATCTCGTTTTCTTTGTTTTCTTCGGCCAGTGCAGAACCAAACCTCACCTTCAATTGCTCTGCAATGTTGCGCATTACCGAACACCCTTCGCGGATATCTTCAGTTACGCTGTTACCGCCGAAAGGTATTACCGCCGTGTGACGGATGATGCCCTCGTGGAAAATGGCCACATCAGTTGTACCACCACCAATATCTATCAGCACAACACCGGCTTCTTTTTCTTCGTCGCTCAAAACAGATTCTGAAGAAGCCAATGGTTCAAGTATCAGCTCCTGGCTTTCCAGGCTGGCCTTGTTTACACATTTTACAATGTTTTTGATCGCGGTAACCTGGCCCGAAATGATATGGAAGTTAGCCTCGAGGCGCACACCGGCCATGCCGATAGGGTCTTTAATACCCGGCTCGTTGTCTACGGTAAACTCTTGCGGCAACACATGGATGATCTCTTCGCCCGGAGGCATCACCAAGTTGTACATATCTTCAACCAGTTTCTCGATATCCTTGCGGCTGATCTCTGAATTTAAGTCACGGCGGGTAATTAAACCGCGGTGCTGCAGGCTTTTAATATGCTGGCCTGCGATACCCACATTTACCACGCGTATCTCTACGTTTGATTGCGAGCCCGCGATCTCTACCGCTTGCGTAATTCCTTGTACGGTTTTATCTATGTTAGATACCATACCGCGGGTTACACCGGCAGATTCTGCCTTACCAATACCCAATATTTCTATCTTGCCGTTTTTACTGCGGCGTCCAACAATAGCACATATCTTGGTTGTACCAATGTCTAGGCCTACAATAATTGGCGATGTTTTGTCTTGAGTTGAGCTTTTGTCCATAATCAGTTTTTTATGTGAGATGTGTCTTGAGTCGTTTTTATTAAGCTATCTGCTTTGATAGAGTTGTTTGCTGTTTTGGTCGAGTCGATCTTAACCATACTGCCCTTCTTTACCCCTATCACCTGGTTAGCGTATTTTAAGTTGATTACCTGGTAAGTATTCCAGCCTACACGCGGCATTGCTTGCTTGTAAAAAGCCAGCAGGTTATCCATTTTATTTTTCAGGGAATCGGCACTCCCAATTAATATATGCTGGTTACCTACCCGCGGAATCAGTTCCATTTCATGTTCCTGGTTTACATAGATCTGCGCTATCTGCGCGTTCCATAAAGTGTCTTTTGTGATAAAGTCCGCCGCTTTGTAGATGTCCTTTGCTAACGGCGTGTGTAGTGTGTCTACTTTACCAAATGGCTCTTCAATGTATCCGTTAGCTGCCAATACCCTTGCGGTAAAATTATTTGATAACGGCAGTTTCAGCCCGTTTCGGTCAACGTAAAAATCCTGGTCAAACTGGTTCATGATATGCAGGATAGGCTGGCGCTGGCTGATCTCTACATTGATGATACCGTCCATATCGGCGTAGATCTTTGCATGGTCTATAAACGGGTTGGCCTTTAACTTTTGCTCCAGGTCATGGAGGTTGATGTTCTCCAATTTGCGCCCGATAAGCGCGTGGTTGCTCACGCCCAGTATATCATCCACTGATTGTTTATCTATGAAGTATTGGCTTCCCGGAATATATACTTTAACGTCTTTACAAACTACGCCTGCCTTTTTAAAGTTGATGAAACTCATAAGCACAACAGTGCCGCTGATGGTTATCAACCATGCAAGGGTAATTAGTATCGGCCGCCAGATATGCTTCTTAAACATGCAGCAGATCTTTTAAAGGTGAAACCAATGTGTCTATATCGCCTGCACCGACAGTTAGTAACAATTCCGGTTGTTCTTCCTTTATCGCGGCAAGCGTTTCAGCTTTGCTTAAAATTCTTTTGTTCGATATCGTAACCTTATCCAGCAGCATTTGCGAGGTTACGCCTTCAATTGGCAACTCGCGCGCAGGATAAATTTCAAGCAGGATCAGTTCGTCTACCATGCTTAGCACCTCTGCAAATCCATTTGCGAAGTCGCGGGTGCGAGTAAAAAGGTGTGGCTGAAAAATAGCGGTCAGTTTTTTATCCGGGTATATTTTTTTGACCGATAAGATGGCGGCCCTCAACTCTTCCGGGTGGTGCGCATAATCATCGATGTAAATATGCTCAGGCGATTTTACAATATATTCGAAACGGCGCTTAACCCCTCGGAATGCCGTAAGCGCATACTTTATTTTTTCCGGCGATACGTCAACCAACAGGCAAGCTTGTATGGCTGCTACCGCGTTCTCTACATTGTGAATTCCGGAGATACCCAGGTGAATATTATCGATGTTTAGCTTTTCGCTTTTAAAATCAAAGTAAAACTCACCGCCTTCTACCCGCATATTTTCGGCGTAGGCACCAGCCTTTTCTTTAATGCTATAGTCGATTGTATGGTCGATATCCAGGCCTCCTTTTGCGATTACATTGCCGCCCTTTTTCAATTGGCCTACAAACAGTTTGAATGATTCGGTTAGGTGGCTATGGTCACCATAAATATCCAGGTGGTCGGCATCCATCGAAGTTACAATGGCAATGTCAGGGTGAAGTGTGAGGAAAGAACGGTCATACTCATCAGCCTCAACCACCATAATGTCGTTATTGCCGTAAAGTACGTTGGTGTTATAGTTAGACGCGATGCCACCCAAAAACGCCGAACAATCTTTGCCCGAGTGTTTTAAAATATGCGCAACCATGCATGACGTTGTGGTTTTGCCGTGCGTACCCGCGACGGCAATGGTGTACATGCCTTCGCTTATGATACCCAATACCTGCGAGCGTTTGAACAGCTTGAAACCCTTATTGATAAAGAAATTCAATACCTGTGCATCTTTCGGGATGGCTGGTGTGTAGATAATTAATGTATGCTCGTCAGGCTCGTTGAAGGCAGCAGGGATCAGCGCGGAATTGTCTTCATAAATAACGCCGATGCCTTCGCTCTCTAAAGCGGTTGTGAGCGGAGTGGAAGTCTTATCGTACCCCGAAACAGAAAGCCCCAAATGTGCAAAGTAGCGGGCAAGGCCACTCATGCCAATACCGCCAATGCCAACCAGGTAAACTTGCTTTATATTTTCGAGTTTCATGTTACTTCCTTATCAGTTTAAATACTTCATTCGCTATGTCAATATCCGCGTGAGGCAGAGCCAGTTTGCCAATATTTTCTGCAATTGTTTTTTGCTTGCGATCATCTGCCAGCAGTTCAAGCGCACGGTCGACAAGTTTAATTTCCGCGTCGCGATCAGGGACCATTATCGCAGCGTTAGCTTCTATTAGCGCCAAAGCGTTTTTTGTTTGATGATCCTCTGCTACGTTTGGCGATGGCACCAATATCACCGGCTTTTTGATCATACACAGTTCGGCAATGGTACCGGCACCCGCGCGCGAGATGATGATATCCGCGGCAGCATAAGCCAGATCCATCCTCGACAAAAATTCTGTGATGATGATATTATTGTGGTATTCGGTTCCTAATTCTTCTGTTACTGCCTTATAGTAGCTTTTGCCCGTTTGCCATATCAATTGTACATCTGCATCGATCAACTTTTGCAAGCCGGCTCGGATGCTGTTATTTAACGTTCTGGCACCGAGGCTGCCGCCGGTCACCAGAATGGTTTTCTTCTCGGCAGACAGCTTGTAGAGTTCTAAGGCGGGCAAATGCCTGCCAGTAATCTCCACCGATTCGCGCCTTACAGGGTTACCCGTTTTGATGATCTTATTAGCCGGGAAGAACTTTTGCATGCCATCAAATGCCACACATATTTTTTTGGCCTTGTTACCCAGCCATTTATTGGTGATGCCCGCATAAGAGTTTTGCTCCTGAATTAAGCACGGAATGCCGCGCAGCCATGCTGCATACAACAGCGGACCTGATGCATAGCCACCCACACCGACAGCGGCATCGGGTTTAAAGTCTTTAATGATGCGGATAGCCGCCTTTACACTTTGAAACAGTTTAACCGGGAACATTAGGTTCTTCACCACCGAACCACGCTGGATTCCCTGGATGTTCAACCCTATAATTTTATACCCAGCCGCCGGAACCTTTTCCATTTCCATACGGCCTTGTGCGCCAACAAATAATATCTCAGTACCGGGATGCAGCTGCATAATAGCATTAGCAATAGCAACCGCAGGGAAGATATGCCCCCCTGTCCCACCACCGCTTATGATTATCTTTCTAGATTCCACTGATTTATTATTTGATTGCACCGATTACCTTAATTCCCTGTTTCTTGTCTCTTTTATCAAGCGGCTACTTCCATTATCTCGCCTACTACTACTTTTTTGCCCGCAGCTTCGGTATTTTCATCTATGTGCCTGCTTACAGACAGGATTATACCAAATGCCACGCTGGTAAATAATATAGATGTACCACCCATACTAACTAAAGGCAAAGGCACACCTGTTACCGGGCCTAAACCAACGGCTACCGCCATATTAGCAAATGCCTGGATGGTTAAGCTAAAGCTTAGCCCCGCCGCCAGTAACGCCCCAAATGCTTTTGGCGCCTTTGTAACTATCCGTATACATCTGTATAACAAAAATATATAGATACCCATCACAAATAATCCACCGAACACCCCATATTCTTCAACAATTATGGCGAAGATCTCATCAGAGAATGCCTCGGGCAAATAGTTACGTTCTGTGCTGCGGCCGGGACCTTTACCAAACAGCCCGCCACTGGCTATGGCTATTTTAGCGTGGTTGCTTTGGAATACCTTATCCGGATCGGCACGCTCCGGGTGCAGGAAGGTTTCCATACGCGAGCTGTGCGTGCCTTTACGTCCGCCGAAAGTTAGCATACCTGCCAGCAATACCGCTCCTGCGGCGCAAACCACCGCTATCTGTTTTACACTGATGCGGCCCATGATCAACAGCAAAATGCTTACGCCAAAAAGCATTAGCCCGGTTGATAAATTCGCCGGCCCGATTAGGGCGAACACCAAACACACTGAGCCCATAATGGGCACAAATGATTGCTTAACGTCTTTTATATTTTCCTGCTTGCGCGACAGCAAACGTGCCAGGTAAGTAATAAGCGCCAGTTTAGCCAAATCTGAAGTTTGAAAACTTAACCCGGTACCCGGGATTGCAACCCAGCGGCTTGCACCGTTGATGTGCGAACCAAAAAATAAAGTGTAAACCAAAAGCGGAATGGTGATAACCATCAACAGCTTTGAGATACCCGCGTAATAGCGATAATCCAGCTTGTGCGAGATGTACATCAAAGCTATGCCACCAACTATCATGAACATGTGCTTAACCAAAATCGATTCGGCACCTACACCACGTGTATAAGCCAGCGTACCGATGGAACTGTAAACCGCCATCATAGAAATAACCGACAGCATGATCACAATGATCCATATCCAACGGTCGCCCCTGGTTTTGCTAAGTATATGGTCTATTCTAAGTGAAGTCATTTCGTTTATGGATTACTCTGATTGTCTTTTAATTGCACTGATTCTATTATATGATTACACTGATTACATTCTTGTGATTGCACTGGTTTCTCACATTCAATCATTCATTCATTAATTCATTGTTACAGTTCCATTACCGCTTTTTTGAACTGGTCGCCGCGGTCTTCATAGTTTTTAAACAAGTCGAAACTTGCACAGGCAGGTGACAGCAATACAGTGTCGCCTTTTTTGGCTAACTGATACGATACGTACACCGCTTCCTGCGCCGAGGTGGTATCAACTATTTCGGTCAGGATATCTTTAAAAGCCTCATGGATGCGTGCATTATCCCGGCCAAGGCACACAATGGCTTTTACCTTTTGCTTCACCAGATCGGCAAGCATGCTATAGTCGTTGCCTTTGTCAACACCACCTAAGATGAGCACAACACCTTTAGGCATACTTTCTAAAGCATACCAGGTTGAGTTTACATTGGTAGCTTTAGAATCGTTGATAAAATTTATCCCCGAAATTTTTGCCACATGCTCTAAGCGGTGCTCAATGTTGCGGAAATTGCTCATACTCTCGCGTATGGTGTCATTCCTAAGTTCAAGCACTTTTGCCACAATACCGGAGGCCATTGAATTGTAGATGTTGTGCTTTCCTTGCAGGGCCAGGTCGTTAATTGACATAGTAAGTGGTTCTTGTTGTTTGTTAGTTTGTATAATTAGGGTTTCGCGGTCCAACCAGGCACCGCTTTCAAGTTCATTAGTAATGGAAAATGGATGCAGCCGGGCATTACTGCCGTGCATTTTCATACCCTCGGCGGTAGCCTGGTCATCTATACAGTAAATGAAGTGATCTGCCGGTGTTTGATTTTGTGTAATGCGGAATTTAGACGCCGCGTAATTCTCAAATTTGTAGTCGTACCGGTCAAGGTGATCCGGGGTGATATTTAACAGCACGGCAATGTCAGCCTTAAACTGATACATATCGTCAAGCATAAAGCTGCTGATCTCCAGTACGTAAGTGTCAAAGTTTTCTGTGGCCACCTGGTAGGCAAAGCTTTTACCGATATTTCCCGCCAAGCCAACATTTAAACCGGCATCTTTCAGAATGTGATACGTTAGGCTGGTAGTAGTAGTTTTGCCATTTGAGCCGGTAATGCAGATCATCTTTGCATTGGTATATCTACCTGCAAACTCTATTTCCGAAATAACCGGGATACCTTTCTCACGAAGTTTCTTTATTAGCGGTGCTTTCTCGGGTATACCCGGACTTTTTACTACTTGAGTTGCATTTAATATTAAGTCTTCGGTATGCTGCTTTTCCTCAAAGGGTATTTGCCATTCCTGTAACTGTTGTTTGTACTTGTTAGCTATAGCACCAAAATCAGACACGAACACATCAAAGCCTTTCTGCTTAGCCAGGAAAGCCGCACCAGCGCCGCTTTCGCCCGCGCCGAGGATGACCAATAACCCCCTACCCCCCTGAAGGGGGAAGTTTGTTGCAGGTATGCTTTTGTTCTCTTTCACTCTATATTTTCTAATGCCCCCTTCAGGGGGTTGGGGGTTCTTATCTCGTTTTCAGCGTTATAAATGTTACTATAGCCAGCATGATGCAAATGATCCAGAAACGTGTCACAATCTTTGCTTCATGAAATCCTTTCTTTTGATAGTGGTGGTGTAAAGGCGCCATCAGAAAAACCCTGCGGCCTTCACCGTATTTGCGTTTAGTATATTTAAACCAGGCAACCTGTATAATCACCGAGCAATTCTCTACCACGAACACGCCGCATAAAATTGGCAGCAGTAACTCTTTACGGATCATGATAGCAAATACTGCTATTATACCACCAATGGCTAAACTGCCTGTATCACCCATAAAAACCTGCGCCGGGTATGAATTGTACCACAGAAAACCTACACAAGCACCCACAAACGCGCCGGCAAAAATTACCAGCTCGCCCGAGTTAGGGATGTACATAATATTCAGGTAGTCGGCTATAACCGTATTGCCGGACACGTAGGCGAAAACCGCCAGCGTTATACCGATGATTGCCGATGTACCCGTCGCCAGTCCGTCTATCCCATCCGTGATGTTCGCCCCGTTTGAAATAAAAGTAATGATGAAGATCACAAAGGCCAAGAACACGATCAACGCATAACGCTCATATCCTTTCCCTAAAAACTTAAGCACTTTGCCATAATCAAACTCGTTGTTCTTATAAAAAGGCACTGTGGTTTTGGTCGACTTAATATCCTGTGTGTAAACGGGTGTATTGCCTTTCATGTGAAAGCCAACCGGAACATCATATTTAACGGGCAATTTTACTTCCTGGCGGATGATGATATTGCTGTTGAAGTACATGGTGTAGCCAACAATTAACGCCAAACCTACCTGACCGATGATCTTAAACCTGCCTGCTAAACCTTCTTTGTTTTTCTTAAATACCTTGATGTAATCGTCCAGGAAACCAATAGCCCCCAGCCAAACTGTCGTAACCAGCATCAGTATCACGTACACATTATCCAGCTTTGCAAAAAGCAACGTTGGGATAAGGATGCCCAACAAGATGATGATACCACCCATGGTAGGCGTACCCTGCTTTTGCATCTGCCCTTCAAGGCCCAGATTACGCACTGTTTCGCCAACTTGTTTAAAGCGAATGTAATCGATCAACCGGCGACCATACACCGTAGTGACGATCAAAGACGTAATAACGGCAAGCCCCATCCTGAACGTGATGTACTGAAACACACCCGCGCCGGGGATATTGAAGTTTCTGTCTAAGTAGCTGAACAGGTAATAAAGCATGCCTTTAGGTTGATTAGCTTAATGTTTTAAATTGTTCAAGTAGTTCTTCTTTATCATCAAAGTGGGTTTTAACCCCTTTTATCTCCTGATATTTCTCATGGCCTTTGCCGGCTAATAAAATAATGTCGCCCGGGTTAGCCAGGTGAACAGCAGTTTTTATCGCTTCGCGGCGGTCAACTATGCTGATGGTTTTACGCTGGTTCGACGGATCTACACCGGCTTCCATATCCTTTATGATCTGCGCCGGGTCTTCAGAGCGTGGATTGTCAGACGTTAGTATCACTTTATCGCTCCAGTCGCAGGCGGTTTTTGCCATAACCGGGCGTTTGGTTTTATCCCTGTCGCCGCCGCATCCTATGATGGTGATCACCTTTTCGTTGCCGCTCTTAACATCTTTGATAGTGCTCAGTACATTCTGAACAGCATCAGGAGTGTGTGCGTAATCTACAATACCAATGATCTTGTTTGGCGATACTACATAGTCAAACCGGCCTTCTGCACCCGATAGCTTACTCAGGCTGGTTAAGGTTTTAGCCTTGTCCTGGTCTAACAGCATCGCGGCAGCATACACGGCCAGCAGGTTGTAAGCGTTGAAGGCGCCTACCATTTTAAACCATACTTCCTCGCTATCGATATTGAGCAGTAAACCGTTGAATTGGTTCTCCAATATCCTCACCTTAAAATCGGCCATGGTTTTCAACGCATAGCTCTTTTTATGGGCACGCGTATTTTGCAGCATTACGCTACCATTTTTATCGTCAAGGTTAGTGAGCGCGAAGGCGTTTTTAGGCAAGCCATCAAAAAAAGCCTTTTTAGCTTTCAGATAATTATCAAAGGTTTTATGATAGTCTAAGTGGTCATGCGTTAGGTTGGTGAAAATCCCTCCAGAAAACTGCAAGCCGCTTATGCGGTGCTGGGCAACCGCGTGTGAACTTACTTCCATAAAGCAGTAATCGCAACCGGCATTGACCATGTCTGCAATTAAACCGTTAAGTGCAACCGGGTCTGGTGTAGTATGAGTTGAAGGAATAATCTTACCTGCTATCTGATTTTCAACTGTAGAAACCAAACCGCATTTGTAACCCAGGTCTGTAAATAATTTGTAAAGCAGCGTGGCAACGGTGGTTTTACCGTTTGTGCCGGTTACGCCCACCAATTTTAGTTTAGCCGATGGGTTGTCATAAAAGTTTGAAGACAGCTTACCTAGTGCCTCGGCCGAATCGGCTACCATTAAAAACTCTGCAGCGTTAGCCGTATGACCGGGCAAGTCTTCGCAAACTATGGCAACCGCACCGTCGTTGATAGCTTGGTCGATAAATTTATGCCCGTCGACCAGGGTTCCTTTAACTGCAACAAATAAAGTCCCGGGTACAACCTTACGCGAGTCGGCAGTGATGCCGGTGATCTGCACATCGGCGCCGCCCTGCAATTCTGTAAAGGCAATCCCGTCTAATATGTCGCTTAGGTTCTTCATTGCAGTTCCAGTATTATTTTAGAGCCTTTGGGTATTAAACTTCCGCCTGTTACCGATTGGTTTTTAACCAATCCGCTGCCACGGACAGCTACTTTGTAGCCGGCGTTACCCATTACATAAAGCGCGTCACTGAGGTCCATACCTAAAACAGAGGGCACACCATCTGCCTTAAGTTTTCCTTTGGCAACCGGCTGCTCACTGGTATCCGCACCCATACCAATTGTTGTATCATTCGAAGGCGCGCCTTTAACACCCAGTTTGGCATAGACATGCTGCAGTGCTTTAAGGTTACCAGATTTGTAAGTAGCAGGCGTAGTGGCATCCGCGTAAAAAGTCGGCGGTGTTTGCTTTGCAGTTTTGATATCTGCCGCGTAAACTTTGTCAGCTATCTCGCGGAACGGCGGGCCAGAGATGTAAGCGGCATAGTAGCCGTTCTTAGGGTCGTTAATTACTACTATTAAAGAATATTTGGGATGGTCTGCAGGAAAATATCCGCAGAAAGATGCCTGATATTGCTTTTTAGCCTTGTAACCTTTGTTGCCATCGGCAACCTGTGCAGTACCTGTTTTGCCTGCTATTTTGTAAAGCGGATTATTTACGATGCCTTTGCCTGTGCCCTCGCTCACTACGCCGGCCAGCATATCCTGCATTTTGTGCAGTGTTACATCAGAACACAATTTTTCGTCAATAACACGTGCCTGAAAGCGCTGTACCGTGTTGCCCATGCGCTGTATCTCTTTTACAAAAACCGGTGCTATATATTTACCATTGTTTGCGACAGCATTATAGAACGACAACATTTTCAATGGTGTAAGCTGCATTTCATAACCATAAGCCATTTGCGGCAGCGTCATGTTTTTGTTCCAGCTGCGATTCGATGGATTTTTAACTACAGGTTGCGCCTCGCCCGGGATCTGCAAACCCATTTTCTCCTGCAGGTGCCAGTCATACAGGTGATTGGTAAACTGTGCCTGGTTATCTTTATAAGCTCTGTTTACCAGTGATGCCACAGCAGCGTTTGATGATTCTTCGAACGCCTTCTTAACAGTAACCGTACCGATACTGCCGTGCGAATCTGTGATTAGTTTTCCCGGTATCTGGTAATTGCCGGTAGCGACCATGGTGTTTGTATCCACCTTATGGTCTTCTAACAAGGCCATGTAAGAGGCAACCTTAAAGGTCGACCCGGGATCCTGGTTGCCGGCTATGGCGTAGTTGAATTGCTCTTTGTAAACACCGTCGCTTACCTTAGTGAGGTTAGCCAATGCTTTCACCTCTCCGGTTTGCACTTCCATCAAGATTACGGCGCCATGATCGGCGTTACTTTTTATCAATGCTTTTTCTAAGGCGTTCTGAGCAACATCCTGAAGGTTTACATCGATAGTTGAGATAATATCAGCGCCGTCTTTTGGCGATATTTCATCATCAGTATTTACCGGCATCCAGGTACCGCCGGCAATGCGCTGCATTAACCGCTGACCGTTCTCTCCGTTGATATATTGCGCGTACGACCCTTCAAGGCCAACGCCGTTTTTAACGTTCTCATTTTTGTAGCCGATGGTACGCATAGCTAATGCGCGGAAAGGCAAAATGCGGCGGTTCTTTTGCACCACTATAAGCCCGCCTTTGTATTTACCCATATTGAAAATAGGGAACTGGCGGATCTTCTTTAGTTCCTGATATCCAACCCTGCGGCGGATCAACTGATAACGAGAGCTATCCTGACGGGCGTCCCTTAAAATCCTTGAATATTCGCGCGGCGATCTGTCACCGAACAGTTGCGCCATCTTTAACGCAAGCGAATCTACTTTGGCGTAAAATACTTTGTCATCAGCAATGCCACCGGCCAGCATGTCCATGTGCAATTCGTACTCAGGTACAGATGTGGCCAAAAGGCTGCCGTCTGCAGAAAAGATATTACCCCTGGCAGCTTCAACCGTCATGTAACGGGTCGACATAGCCTTTGCCATTGAGCGCCACTTGGTACCCTGTACAAATTGCACCCTGAACAATTGAACGGCTACTGCAAACGCGAACAGCAGTATCAGGCCGAAAGCCAGGTAAACCCTAAGCAATATATTGGTGCGGATACTCATTTTTGCACCTCCTGTTCTGCCACGATCTTTTGCGGCGGGTCTACCGCTACGTGCACGCCTAAAGTGTCTGCACGTTTTGCAACCTCGGTCAATGTGCTTTTGAAAGCAAGATCTGCCTTAGTGCTTTTGTAATCCCAGCTTAGCTCGCGAACTTCCTTGCCATATTTATCTATGTTGCGCAGGTTCTTTTCTGCCAGATGGCGGTTAGCTATATAAAGCATGCCCAAAAACGCCATATACAGCACAAAAGGTAATGCACGCGTTGCATCCTCTGTACTTACAAAACCTTTGCTTAAAAAAGACACAAAGAAATTATCCGGCGCTGGCTGCTGCTTTTCTGCAACAACAACTTCCGGCTCTTCCTGTGGTTCGATATCTGTAAGTAAACGGTTCATTTTTTTACAGCTATTCTAAGTTTGGCGCTGCGTGCGCGGTTATTTTGAGCTATCTCTTCTTCAGTAGCGGTAATTGCGCCACGGCTTACCTGCTGATAAGGCCTGTCGTCATTACCGTAAATATCTTTTTCCAACTCGCCGCTAAATTTTCCTTTGGCGATAAAGTTTTTAACCAGCCTGTCTTCCAGCGAATGGTACGACATTACCACCAGGCGGCCGCCGCTAACCAACACCTCAGCCGATTGAACCAGAAAGTCTTTCAGTGCTTCCAGTTCCTGGTTCACTTCTATTCTAAGTGCCTGGAATACCTGCGCCAGGTATTTATTTTCTTTTCCGCGAGGGATCAATCCCTGTATGGCGTTTTTTAACTCTGCAATGGTGTTGATAGGTGCGCTCAGGCGTGAAGTGACAATAGCCCTGGCTAAAGATTTTGCGTTCTGGATCTCGCCGTACTGGCCAAAAATGCGGTGCAGGGCAGCCTCATCGTAAGCATTGATCACTTCTTTAGCGGTCAGCGATCCCGACTGGTTCATGCGCATGTCCAGTTCGGCATCGAAACGGATAGAGAAACCACGATCTGCCTCATCAAACTGATGTGATGAAACTCCCAGATCAGCAAGAATACCATCGGCCGGGATTGCACCATGCAAACGGCAGAAATTCTTTAAATAGCGGAAGTTTTGATCTGCAAAAACGAAACGTTTATCATCTATCAGGTTTTGCTGCGCGTCTACGTCCTGGTCAAAAGCGACAAGCTTGCCGTTTATCCCCAAATGCTTCAAAATCTCGCGCGAGTGGCCACCACCGCCAAAAGTTACATCAACATAGGTACCATTGGGTTTGATGGCCAAACCTTCTATACATTCCTGAAGCATTACGGGGGTGTGGTAGGTATTAGCCATCGGCCCTCCTTCCCATTCCGCCCATAACCTCTTCGGCAAGGTTGGCAAAGTTTTCAGGCTCGCTGTCCATTTGCAGGTCGTAAACCTTACTGTCCCAAACCTCTATTTTATTTAATTGGCAAGCCAGTACCAGATCATTGCCAATACCCGCGTACTCCAGCAAAGCCTTAGGCAATAAAATGCGGCCTGCAGCATCAAGTGTCAATTCTGTAGCGCCACGAGTAAAGTACCGAATGAATTCCCGGGTACGTTTCTCGTATTGGTTGAGTTTTGCCAGGTCGGCAATAATCAGGTCCCACTCCTTACGCGTATAGATCACCAAATGCTTTTCAAAGCCGCGATTGATCACAAGGCCCTCACGCTCAGCTTCGGGAAGCTGTTTGCGCAAGCCTGAAGGGATCATCATACGCCCTTTAGCATCCAGTTTACAATCAAATTCGCCTAAAAAGTTCGACATCTAACAGACTTCGGGTAAAATTCTATCGTAAAAGTAGAGATTACTTCCACTTTATACCACTTTTTACCACTAAAAGTTTTCAACAATTTTAACTGTTGAGAAAAGCGGGTTTTAGTCCCACATACAGGCAGAGAAAACCATAAATGAGTTTACATGTTAATGTTGTTTTAACGACGTATTTGCGTTGATTACATGCCGCTCATCTATATGAATAAATTTTACTCAATTACCCTTTCCAAAAAATTTAAAGCGCTATTGATGTTACTGGTTGCAAGTGCTTTATACACTTCGCAAGTATCAGCCCAGGTTACATTCGACGCTCAAAAAGCATTTTTAGATACCACCAAAAAGAAGCAAATAACAGAAGTGCCTCTAAACACCCGGTCGCAAAAAAAACGGTTTGGCAGGGCCGTGCTCTACCTCGGTATTGCCGAGTTTACTCCCTTTGCTTACGACCGCTGGATCGCCGGTAAAGACTACGCAAAGATCACGTTTGCTACGGTGGGCCACAACCTTAACCCTGGGCATTGGCAAATAGACAATGACCCGTTCCAAACAAACCAGTTTGGCCACCCATTTCATGGCAGTTTATTTTATAGTTCATTCCGTGTAAATGGCTACAGTTTTTGGGAAGCGGCACCCGCAGCAGCCGCAGGCAGTTATTTGTGGGAAACCTTTGCGGAAACGCAGGCCCCCGCTCCTAATGATTTCATTAACACCACTTTCGGCGGCATAGTCTTGGGCGAAATGACCTACCGTTTTGCTAACCGCCTTATAAATAACCGTGCTACCGGATTTAAACGACAAGTGCAGGAAGTAGCCGGACTTATTATGAACCCCATGAACGGCCTTAACCGCATTGTAGACGGCAGATGGGGCAAGGTGAGAGCCAATAGCGCTTTGCACGACTCCACCAAGCTAAACCTGGAGGTTGATGCAGGGGTGCGCTATTACAATACTGTTGCAGGTTTTAACACCTCGGGGTTTTATGGCCGGGCAAAGTTGACGTATGGTTTGCCGTATGACAACTACCGCGTTCCGTTTAGCAACATATACGTAAATGCAGAATTTGGCCGTGATGATAGTGCCAAAGTAAACGCTATTAACGTGTATGGGTCGCTTACGGGGTGGGAACTGAAAAATGACAGCAGTTCGCGGCACTTGGCTGTATTGTCGGCCAACTATGATTATATTAGAAATGCCGGAGTGTTTTACGGCGGGCAAAGTGTAAAGCTGAATGTATTTTCTGAATACAACCTGCACAGAAAAGTGAAATTTAATACCGGTTTCTCTGCCGGGCCGGTGCTTTTAGGTGCTGCACCCGACCCTTACTTTTATAACAGCCGCAATTACGATTACACCACCGGTGCATCTTTTGCTGCAGGTGGTGGGCTAAGCATTAAAGACCGGTTTTTCTTGAATGCTGAATACAGAGGCGGATATCTGGCCACCATAAATGGCTATAGCTCGCATTACTTATTACATACCATTACCAGCGAAATAAGATTCGCAGTTACAAAAGATCTGTCCCTTTGCGCGGACCCCGGTTATCTGGTCATCAAGGGTAAGTACAATAAATTTGCAGAAACGCAGAATACCTACTCGTACTTTAGGGCGACAGTTAGATACGGCCTCAACTTGTAAATTATATATTTGCCGGCAACAAAATTTTATGCTGCCCCAACTTAATAACGAAGAGATACGTGTGCTTGGCGCGCTGATGGAAAAGAGTCGCACCACGCCTGAGTATTATCCGCTCACGCTTAACGCCCTTGTAACCGCCTGCAATCAAAAGTCGGCACGTAAACCTGTGGTTGATTATGATGAAGATACGGTAACCCATGCGCTGGATACCTTGAAGAAGAAGGGGCTAATTTCTACGGCCACCGGCGGCTCAAGCCGGGCCGTAAAATATAAACACAATTTCGCGATCGTTTACCCGGTGATACCCGCCGAGGTAGCCATTATGTGCCTGATATTTTTGCGCGGCCCGCAAACCCCGGGCGAGATCAACACCAATTCCGGAAGGCTATATGAGTTTGAGTCGCTTGATGACGTGCAGCAGGCACTCGAAAAGCTAAGCACCGGCGATGAGCCTTTTCTTGTACAATTGCCTAAACGTGCAGGCCAAAAGGAACAACGTTACACCCATTTGTTTGCAGATATTCCTGACCAGATAGCTGATGACGAACCGCAAGCGGCGATACCGCGCTCATCTATTAGTGAACTGGAAAACCGTGTAAGCAAACTTGAAGAGGAACTGGCTGCGATGCGCGCCGAGTTTGATAAGTTGCTGAAGGAGTTAATGTAAGTAAATGTTGTCATTGCGAGGAACGAAGTGACGCGGCGATCCTAGAGGACAATTCTTTGCTTTGTCCTGATCGATATCGGGAATTCGCACCCGAATTGACAGAATGAACTTAATTTGTGTTTAAAATCTACGACAATGCCAACTCTACCGCCTTTTCAGCATGAATCACGGTCGTATCAAATAAAGGCAAGTCGACAGACTCAGGTGTGATCAGCATGCCCAATTCGGTACAACCCAGAATAATACCCTTAGCACCGCGCGATTTTAGTTCGTTTATCACGCCTACGCATTTCGCTAACGATTCGGGATTTATGATGCCTTTCGCCAACTCGGTGTAAATTGTATCCTGAATGATCTTCCGGCCGGCTTCATCGGGCGTAATCACGTCTATGCCTTTATTAACAAACCTGTTGCTGATAAAGTCTTGCTCCATGGTATACTTAGTGCCCAGCAATCCCACTTTGTCGATTCCGAGGGCAACAACTGCATCAGCAGTGACGTCGCCGATATGAATCAGCGGTATATCCATCGCACTTTCAATTTCGGCGGCTACTTTATACTGCGTATTACAGCAGATCAATACGAAATCGGCACCGCCTTTCTGCAGGTTCATGGCCGCTTCGCTCATTAGTTCGCCTATCGTGTCCCAATCGCCCGACTGCTGCAACTTTGCAATCTCCTCAAAGTCGACGGTATACATTATAGACTTAGCTGAATGCAGGCCGCCCAGCTTTTCTTTTGTCCGCTCGTTAATGATGCGATAGTAAATGGCAGAACTTTCCCAGGACATGCCGCCGATCAACCCGATAGCTTTCATGCGGCTAATTTAAAAGTTTAGACAACTGATATTCATTCCGGGCAGACACCGGTCTATTATTTTTTATAATATTTATAGACTTCGGGTCCGGGCCCACCGTAGAAGGTTCGGCCTATATAAATATTGCCCGCGCGGTCGGCAGTTACGCCCTGATAGGATACCAGATCTGCAGTAGTATATTGAGCTACAAGGCCGCTCTTGTCTATTATGTAAACTGGGTGCGCCACACCTGCGGTTGGACTTGAGTTGCCAAACACAATACCATAATTATTACACACGATAAGGTTCCCGAATGGATCAGCAGCAATTAGGTTTCCGCCGTAAATACCATGTGCAGTTATGGGCTGATTATAACCACCCGCGGTAACTAACGGGCCTTGCAAATTTAATGTGCTTACCAACCCGGTTGGTGTAATTTTACGAATAGTGCCTGCCGAATTGGTTACGAACAAGTTGCCATCAAAATCAGCCGTCATCGCAATTAAAGAATTAAAGGATGCTGCCGCGCCCTGTCCGTCGGCAGTACCCGAGGTGGCGCTACCTGCAAATGTGCTTACCGTTCCATCCGGTGCTATTTTGCGCACCCTGGCCGAATCGCAGACAAATAAGTTGCCGCTCGGGTCAATCGCAAGGCCCACCGGAGCAATAAATTGTGCAGCCGTTCCTTTGCCGTCAACATAAGCGCTAACGCCGCTGCCTGCAAAAGTACTTACAACACCGTTTGGAGTTATCTTGTATATCTTCGCGTCTGTAGTTCCCGTTGCATAAACGTTCCCTGCTGCATCTACCGCTGTGCCCCTAAGCGGGTTGCCCGGCACATTTGCGCTATTACCGGCTGTTGCTAAAAGACTGGTAACCTTTGCAGGTGTGACTTTATAAACAGAATTTCCCGACTCGCCGTATATGTTTCCCGCAGCATCTACCGCCAGATAACCCATAGAAGTGGTACTCATAACTTCTCCGAGAGCAGGAATAACAGTTACCGTAGCGGTATATGTTAGTGTTGTACCATAAGACGTAAGTTGTACCGGTCCGGATGTTATGCTGGTTGTAGTAGTGATCTGAGCTATTATTTCTGACGAACTTGCCGATGCTACAAGCGCTTTGATACCTGCAAACACAACTGTATTTTTTGACGCGTTGGGATCGAAATTACTACCTTTTATCGATATCGAGCCGCCATAGGACGTAGGCAGTATCGTAGCACCGGTTATTGTAGGTACCAGCAGCGTAACCGTAAAATCTGTAGGATATATTAACGTTTTACCGTCAGTAACTACACTAATCTTACCTGTGGTAGCGGTTGCAGGCACGGTAACTACAATGCTGGTAGTATTTGCCGAGCTAATAGTAGCTGCTACTCCATTAAACCGGACGGTATCTTTGGTAATATCAGATCCGAAATTGGTACCGGTAATAGTTACCGTACTGCCGATTACCGCTGTCGAGACGCTTATAGCAGTGATCGCGGGCGCAGGTGCCGGAACCGGGTCAACACTGCCCGATTTTTTACAACCAGTAACCGCCAGCAACGCAATGGCGATCATTAAAATTAATTTGGGGGTCAGATTCAGGTATTTCATAACTTTCAACCGGCGTAAAATTGTTAGTTGAGTTTAGCTGCCGTTTATGGTACTAAGTTACTTATTTTCAGTGTTGAAATGTAAATCTTGAGAAAATTGCCGCAACAATTTTTTGAATTAACACAGCAATACCTTTACTTTATAAAGTGTTATCCTGACACAATAAACCTAAAGTAAATTATGAAATTAAGATCTACCGCTTTCGCGATCGCTTCATTTGTCGCGGCTACCTTAAGTGCCAATGCGCAGCAAAAATATACCAGCCGTGATGCCGGGCAATACATTTTGGTAACCAATAATGGCGGGCAAACGCTGGGGTATTCGGCATCGTCAGGCGTTAAGTTGCTCATTATTGATGGCTTTGCCTTTAAAGACTTAAATAAGAACGGCAAACTGGATAAATATGAAGACTGGCGCCTGCCTGTTGACGAGCGCGCGAAAGACCTGGCATCGCAGATGAGCATTGAGCAAATTGCAGGGCTGATGCTATACAGCCGCCATCAGCCCATACCTAATCCGCCGGGCGGGCCATTCGCGGGAACTTATAAAGGCAAAGGTTATGCGGAAAGCGGTGCAAAACCATCCGACCTTACAGATCAGCAGATCGCATTCCTGACAAAAGATAATGTGCGCCACGTACTGGTAACTTCGGTCGAGTCGCCTGCGATAGCAGCCACCTGGAATAACAACACGCAAGCCTTGACAGAAGGCTTGGGATTGGGCATACCGGCCAATAACAGTTCTGACCCAAGGCACGGCATTGTAGCATCGGCCGAATATAACGCGGGTGCGGGCGGCCGTATATCCATGTGGCCCGGTTCTTTAGGCATGGCAGCAACCTTCGATCCGGCTGTTACGGAAACCTTCGGGCACATTGCCGCGACAGAATACCGCGCTTTGGGTATCGCCACGGCGCTGTCGCCACAAGTTGACATCGCCAGCGAACCTCGTTGGTCGCGCGTAAGCGGCACGTTTGGCGAAGACCCGCAACTGGCGACGGATATGGGGCGCGCTTATATCGATGGTTTCCAGACCTCAGCAGGTGATAAAGAGATCTTTGGCGGATGGGGTTATAATAGTGTGAACGCCATGGTAAAACATTGGCCAAGTGGCGGGAGCGGCGAAGGCGGCCGCGACGCGCACTACGGGTTTGGCAAGTATGCTGTTTATCCGGGCAATAATCTAAACGGCAACATGAAACCTTTTTTGGATGGTGCCTTTAAACTGAATGGTAAAACAAGTTCAGCCTCCGCCGTGATGCCATACTACACTATTTCATACGGCCAGGATACTAAATATGGCGAAAACGTTGGCAATAACTACAACAAATACATTATTAAAGACCTACTGCGTGATAAGTATGGTTATGACGGCGTTGTTTGTACCGATTGGCTGGTTACCGGCGATGAAACTTCAATAGATCAGTTCCTGTCGGGTAAATCATGGGGTGTAGAGAAACTGACTGTGGCAGACCGTCACTATAAGGCATTAATGGCGGGCGTAGACCAGTTTGGCGGAAACAGCGACGCGGCGCCTGTATTGGCAGCTTATCAAATGGGCGTAAAAGACAATGGCGAAGCTGCTACATGCAAGCGGTTTGAACAATCCGCGGTGCGTTTATTGCGTAATATATTCAGGGTTGGCTTATTTGAAAACCCTTACCTGAACCCTGCAGAAACGCAGACAGTTGTGGGCAAGCCCGAATTTATGAAAGCCGGTTACGATGCGCAGCTAAAGTCGATAGTGATGTTGAAGAATAAAGCCAATGTGTTGCCTTTAAAAACCATGAAAACGGTTTACGTGCCTAAACAATATACACCTGCCGGGCGCAACTTTCTAGGTATGCCAATACCGGAAAAAACCGACTACCCTGTAAATATCAACCTCGTAAAAAAATACTTTAGAGTAACAGACGATCCGGCTAAAGCAGACTATGCCCTAGTATTTATTAACAGCCCTGCGTCGCAAGGCGGCTACAGTGCAGATGATGTTAAAAAAGGCGGTAATGGTTACTTGCCTATCAGCTTGCAGTACAAACCTTACACCGCGACTGATGCCCGCGCGACCAGCATTGCCGGCGGAGATCCATTGGAAACTTTTACCAACCGCAGCTACAAAGGCAAAACATCGACAGCCATCAATACATCCGACTTAAATATGGTTACAGACACTTATGCCAAAATGAAGGGCAAACCGGTGATCGTATCTGTGATGATGAACAACCCAACAGTTTTTGGCGAGTTTGAAGGCAATGCCAATGCGTTGTTAGTGCAATTTGGTGTACAAGACCAGGCAGTGCTTGACATCATAACCGGCAAAGCAGAACCATCAGGCTTGTTGCCGCTGCAAATGCCTGCAGATATGCATACGGTTGAAAACCAGGCAGAAGATGTACCGCTTGATATGAAATGCTACCGCGATGCGCAAGGTCACGTCTATGACTTTGCATACGGTATGAATTGGAAAGGCGTTATTAATGACGCGCGTACCGCTAAGTACAGTCATAAAAAATAATAGCTTGTATTTCTTTTTTTTTAAAAAGCCTCATGATGAACTTCAGAGGCTTTTTTATTTAGGGTGATCTTAGATGCTGGAATATATTTTTAGGAATATGTATAACTTTTTACGAGATAGTGCGTAAACTTATACCAGGTTATAACCACCCTTATTACATGAAAAAACTATTTACCATTTTACTTACCGCGTCTTGCACCGCGGTATTGGCACAAACTGAACCCCCGACAGCTCACCGGATGGTGAGATACAGAACAATAGGCCGCGACAGCATTAACCTTTCGCTTAACAGTAATTATGAACTTATTGAAGATAGCTGTGCAGATATTGTGCGTTACGCGCACGCAAATTTACGCGAACGAAAATTTAAAGGTGCTTTTAAGGATCTAAATAAAAACAAGCCTACTGCGGTGCTGTCTGAAGGTACATATACAGACGAGGGATTAAAAACCGGTTTGTTTCTATCGCGGTATGATAATGGATCCCTTCAATCAAAAGGATATTTTAAGAATAACCAATTCGACGGTAATTGGACACTGTTTTACGAAAATGATAAGCCTAAAATGGACTTTGATGCTGTTGAAGGCAAGATAAAGATTAATAATTATTGGGACGCCAGGGGTAAGAAAACTGTGGACAACGGTAAAGGCGTGTACTCCAATGAGATGGATTACATTACATGGAAAGGCAAACTCAACAATGGCCTGCCCGATGGTACATGGCATGCCTATCGCACTGCCGATGTAACGGAAACCAGCTTAGTTACAGAGAGCTACAAAAATGGCGTCTTTCAAAAAGGGTCGTCCCCTGCAGGCGATTACACAGATGGATCCCGGATTGTATTAATTTCAGAATCTATGCTACCCTATCTAAAAGCAGAGAAATTTCAGATATCGACGACCGCGTGTAACGGAACAGGCTTTAAAAAAATAGTACATGCACAATACAGAAACGGGGCCGAAGATTTTAACGAGGCTATAAAAAGTGCCATAGAGCCGTACTTAAAAACTGTTGATATAAAGTCTTATGACAACCAGTTCGTAATAAGTGGTGAAATATCAGAACGCGGGCAATTAACAAAACTGACCTGTAACAATGCCTTTAATCAGGAAATAGCGAACGGCTTTATCAGGCAATTATACCATTTACCTCTTTTAGTGCCGGCAACAGCAAATGGTGTACCTGTCAAAGAAGGCTTTGATATCACATTTACCTTCGAAAGAGGATTTTATTCATTCAGGTACCACTTTCAACCAATCAAACAAACGCTCTGATGATCATATAGCGTTACTACGATTTCTTTGATACTAAAATGCGCCCCGCATACAAACTCATCGGCGGCGCCATAGTATAAAGTGATGTCATCGCCGTTTACCACATGGCCATTGGTAAACACCACGTTGCCGAAAAAGCCGCTTGTTTCATATTGTTCGGTTGGGATCATTAGCGGTTCATTACTGCGGGCAATAACCTTTGACGGATCCTTCAGGTCTAACAGCACTGCGCCCAGACAATACTGATGCTCCGGTGTGGCACCATGGTAAATCTCCAGCCATCCGTATTCTGTTTTTATAGGTGCCGCGCCCGCGCCTACCCTTGCGCTGTCCCAATGGCCGGCGCGGGTTTTAACAATGCACTTGTGGTTACCCCAGTGTACACCATCAGGCGAATCTGCTATCCATATAAAATTTCCGCCCAGGTCTACACTGCTTGGGCGGTGCAGGGCATAATACAAACCGTTAACCTTTTCTTCAAAAATGGCGCAATCCTTATTATGCGGCGGGAAGATCACCCCTTTCTTATCAAAGGTTTTCCAATCTGTTGTGGTACGTAAACCAACCGTTACCCCGTTTGCCGATACAGCAGTATAGGTTAGGTAATAAGTTTCGCCTATTTGTGTAACGCGGCAATCTTCGATGCCGAAAGTTTCCAGCATCCCGCTGCCAAACAAGGGCGGATATTCGGGATCTTCTTTGAAATGCACGCCATCATCACTCGACAATAACCTTAAATGAGAAAGCGTGGTCAGATAGTCTAACCCCTGATAACGCAGCACCCTTGCATCTGTGCTGATCAGTTCGGGGTGGTTATCCGGTATCTCTAATATTTCTATTTGTCCTGCATCGTTAATTACCGGTACCAGCACAAAGCCTTCTTTTGCCGCAGTATTTTCAGCCACGCGGACGATGAGCCATGTTTTGCCTTTAAAGGTAAATACACCGGGATTTAACAAGCAGATGATCTGCATGTCACCGGCACTTGGCTTTAAGTCGGCAGGCCTTAGAATTGGGTTTTGTGCAAAGCGCTTTGCAATGTCTTTCATAAAATTAGGTAGATATTTATTGGAGGTCGGGGACCTTGCGTTTAGAGGCCGGCAAGGCTTTCCACCTTTTATAACTGTCGTTTACGTAGGTTACCATACTCTGTCCATTATTATCGCGTACAAAAGCGTAGGTAGGGCGGTAAATGGTCATAAAATCTTCAAGGTCTTTACCTTTAAGAGGAACCAAACTGCCAACATAAACACGGTTAAACGCGGAATCGATAGTGCGTTCCTGGGCGTCGCGTTCGAAGTAATGTTTTAGACGGCGGGCATCGCGTGCGTCTTTACTAAACCATGATGTTGGCGAAAGCGGATATACCTTTGCCCGGGTATAAACTTCGGGGTATTCGGCACGTGGGTTAAACCGCCTGGATGCTGTAATGTTTACTTCGCGCAGGGCAATGCTTAGCGGTGTAAGCGAAATATATTTATTACGCATATCTGTAAGGAACAGCGTGTCAGACGCATAGCCCGGCGCAGAAAAGATCAAGATGTTGCCGGTACCTGCCGGGATGATGTACTTCCCGTTTTTGTCTGTAAGTGTGAGACGCTTGTTACTGGTGTTTTTTACAAAAACCTCTGCAAGGCGGGCGTTGCTGCCGGCCTCTGTAACGGTACCCTCTAAGCGGTCTTGTGCGTAAGTTGTGCCGGCGAAAAAGCAACCGGCCACAACGGCAAATATCTTAGTTCTCATGGTCATAGCGTAGATATTGCTATAACCTGTACTTACACCGATAGTTTTACCGTAGCGCCGTTTTTACACCAATTATTTACGCCATACGTTGTTGCCAGTGTTGTAATCGGGCAAAACATGGTCGGGGTCATAGGTTACAGAAATGATCTCTTCTGTAGATGGGTATTTTATTGTCCATTGGCTGCCGGTTGCCCAGGTTTCTACGGGCAGATTTATGCGTTGCTTTTTACCGCTTTTAGTACGCACTTCCAGTATTACCGGTAATGCCATACGGTCGTAATTGTTGATGGTGATCAGCGCGCCTTCGGCAGGATCGTCATTCACGTAAGCAACTTTTGAAACCCCCGCGTCTAACTGGTAATTATTCAAGATCCACTCCCGCCAGAACCAACCCAGGTTTTCGCCGGCCACGTTTTCCATAGTACGGAAAAAGTCATTCGGCGACGGGTGCTTAAATGCCCATCTTTCTATATACGTTTTGAAAGCCCGGTCAAAACGTTCCGGCCCAAGCACATGGTTGCGCAATATATCAAGCGCGGCAGCAGGCTTAAAATACAATACAACAGCGGTATTAAATTCGGGTACGTTATCGGGCGCGGTCATAATAGGCTGCAAACCGGGGTTAAGCATTGGCAGTGCCTCGTTGCGCGTCCAGTTCATGGGCGGCGTGGCATATTCGCCGTTATTAAAGGCGTCTGTAGATAAGCCATTGATAAATGTATTAAAGCCCTCGTCCATCCAGCCATATAGCCGCTCGTTAGAGCCAACGATCATCGGGAACCAGGTGTGGCCAAACTCGTGATCGTTCACCTCCCAAAGCTCTTTGCCCTGGGTATTTGTGGCGCAAAATACAATCCCTGGATATTCCATGCCGCTAACGCGGCCTGCTACAGCAACGGCCACAGGATATGGGTATGGGAACCATTTAGCAGAATTATACTCGACAGATTTCTTTACATATTCCGTCGACCTGCCCCAGCTATCGTTGCCTTTCCCTTCAACCGGATATGCCGATACTGCTAACGAGGTTTTGCCATTTGGCAGGTTCATTTTAGCAGCGTCGACAATAAATGCTGACGACGAAGCCCACGCCGCGTCGCGGGCGTTAGTGATTTTGTAATGCCAGGTCAAGGTTGGCTTACCCTGTGGGCGCGAACTGGGATCTGTCACCTCACGTGCGGTGCGGATGAACACCGTTTTATCACTCGCTGCTGCGGCTGCCCAGCGCTTTTGCTGTTCGGCAGTATATACTTCCTGTGGGTTCTGTAATTCTCCGGAGGCAAAGACGATATGATTAGCCGGTGCTGTTATACTTACTTCAAAATCGCCATATTCTAAGTAAAATTCGCTTGGGCCGTTGTAAGGGATGGTGTTCCAACCGGCAAGGTCGTCATAAACGCACATGCGCGGGTACCATTGCGCAATAGTAAATATCTTACCATTTTTTGTTTCTTCAATACCTGTCCGGTCCGACCCGAAATTTGGAACGATATATGACCAGGCGATCTCTACATTTACCTTGCCCCCATTTGCCGCCAAAGACGTGGGCAATAATATCTGCATACGGGTATCGTCAATCATATATTTAGCCGCCTGGCCATTGATCTTTACCGAAGTAATCTTGTCACCCGCATCAAACACCTGTCCGCCGCCGTGGTTACGGCTGCCGCGGTAGTTCTCCAATGCAGCCCCGCGCGAGCCCTGTTTGTATAAGTTCTGCTCCACGTACATCCATAAAAAGTCCATTTTTTGCGGACTGTTGTTGGTATAGGTAAGCACTTCGGTTCCGGTTATCTCATTCTTCTGTTCGTTAAGGTTTGCTGTAAGCTTATAGTCAGCGCGGTTTTGCCAATAGTGCGGGCCGGGTTCGCCGTTTGCGGCACGGTACTCGTTACCGTTAGAGGTATAAAACTGCGGATTAAACAATGATACCGGATCGAATTTTGATTGCGGTAACTCTGTACCCGGCTGGGCTAAAAGAAGCTGGCTAACTAATAAAAAAGCCGGCATTGCGCCAGCAAAGCGAAAGAATTTCATTAAACAGTACTCGTTTATAAATTGGTGTAAACGGACAACAGGCATTACTTTAAAAAGTGTTGCTTATAATCGGTTTCGTTAAAACCAAAGTAAAGAAAGCCATCGTCTTCAATCACAGGCCTTTTAATCATACTGGTTTTTTGCTGCAGCAAAGCCGAAGCAGAAGTAAAATCGGTAACTTTTTCTTTTTCTTCTGGAGGTAGCTGTTTCCAGGTAAGACCCTGCTTATTTAAAAACTTTTCGTAACCGGCATTAGCGTTCCACTCTTCAAGCTTATCGGCACTCACGCCTAACTTTTTAAAATCCTGGAACTCGTAAGCAATGTTATGTTCCTTTAACCAGTCGAGCGCTTTTTTAACCGTGTTACAATTGGTAATACCGTAAACCTTCATCCGGCAAAAGTATCAATTTCCGTTGCTTTTGCCACCGCCCTTTGTATCATCATTGTTAATACCATGCTGGTTACGTTTAATATCGCCGTTAAGCTTACCAAACTTGTAGCTAAAGCGTAACGCGAAGGTGCGGTAAGGGTTTTCGTTGAAAGAATACTGAGTGTAGTCGACAGTATTGGTGTAATTCTTAAAAGTGAAATATTTGCTGTAGGGATTGTTCGCGACTAAAGAGATACTAGCTTTCTTGTCCATAAACTCTTTGGTAAGCACGAACGAATTGTAGATAAACGCCGTAGAGTGGCCCTGCAACGTAACATCACCGCTAAAGTAACCGGCATCAATACCAAAGCGATAGTTGTTGGCGAACTTATAACCCGCGTTTAAAAACGCGTTACCTATTGTACCATCATTGGTGTAAAACGCGCTGTTGTAAGTACCTCTTAACCAAACGTGCGACAATTGTCCGTTAAGGTTTATGGTGATCTTTTTGCCGATAGACTGATTGGTGCTAAAATTTAAGCCCGCGCTGCGGTTACTGCCTAAGTTCTGATAAGTCGTGGTCGTAATAATATCCGGCTGGCCGTTGATGATGCCTGCCTGGCTGCTCGACACGTTTTGTATAGCGTTATTAGAAAAAGCATAGCTTGCAGTTACATTGACAGATCCCTTTTTAAAATTGCTATACGTTAACTCAAAGGTGTTATTTAATTCGGGGCGCAGATCAGGGTTACCGGTGCTGATGAACTTAGGGTTAGACCGGTCTATAAATGGATTCAATTGCCAAATGCCCGGCCTTTGTATACGCTGGGTAAAACCGGCGGTAAGGCTGCTGCTTTTCAAGTTTCGCTGAAGCGAGACAGACGGGATAAGGTTGGCATAATTACGGTCTAGCGCGCTACCCAGGGTGGTAAAATTTGCATCAACGTGGGTTTCCTCTAACCTTAAACCGGCTTTAGCTGTCCAATTGGTCATCTTTAACTGGTAAGAGCTGTAAGCGCTGTAAACGTTCTGATGGTAAGTAAAGTAATTGGTTTGTACCGGGTTGGGTATGTACTGACCGGTTACGGGATCCTGGTTATCGCTTTTCGAATCGCTAAAATTGTTTCGCAGTATCGCTTTAGCTCCCGCTTCTATACTGCCTTTCTTTATAGGGTTGGCGTAGTCTAACTGGAAGGTATGTGATATATTCCCTGCCTCGTTGTATTGAGTGTAGTTTGGCAGGTTGTAATTGATCTGCTGCGAAAGTAAAATATTGTTGCTTTGCTTAAATGGCGAGTTTCCATATTTATAAGAGATGGTAAGCAGCCTGTCCTTCTTGTTTTTAAAACCCAACTGGTAGTTGATGCCGGCATCCAATCCCTGATAACGTCCCGAGCCGTTATTGTCAAGAAAAAATTGCTGGGTTAAAACATTAGCGCCGGTCAACTGAGAAGATAATTGTGTGGACGACTGGTTAAAATTACCGCCATAATATTCAAAGGATGCGGTCAAAAGGTTTAATGAGTCTATTTCATAGCTTAATTCGGCATCGCCATAATTGTTAAATCCGCCGCCGAAAGTATTGGTACCGTTTTGGTTAATGGTGGTGTTGTTGGCGAAAAAATTTTGGGTACCGCCGCTGGCAGTGGTTTGCTTAAACTGTCTGTTGGAACCCAAATATCCCGAAACGCCGAATTTACCTTGTTTAACTGTTCCGTTGAAATTAATCCCGGGGCCGTAAATTGAATTCATGCGCCCGCTAATAGTACCGTTGTAACCCTGGTCGGCATTTTTCTTTGTGATGATGTTGATGATACCCGCCAGGCCTTCTGCATCGTATTTAGCAGGCGGCGTAGTGATTACCTCTATTTTCTCAATGTTAGTAGCAGGCATAGCCTTTAAGACATCTGACGGATTTTTTGCCATCAACGCCGACTCTTTACCGTTGATCAGGATCTTGTATGCGCCGCTGCCTTTAAGTTTGATATTCTCGTTGCCATCCACAGAAAGCATAGGCACTTTGCGCATCATGTCCAGCGCGGTTATGGCTTTACTTTCGGGGTCGGCCTGCACATCATAACTAATGCGGTCTACCTCCTGCTTCATAATGGGCTTTAAAGCAGTTACAGAAACTTCGTTGAGGCTTTTTGTAGATACAGCCATTTGTATCTGCCCAAGGTCTATGCTGGTTTTGGTGCTGTCTATTAAGATTGTTCTGTTTTTGAAGCCAACCGTTGCAATGATGAGTTTATAACCTTTCAAGGCTAAACCAGTAAATTCAAAACTTCCGTTGTCTTTACTCAGCATACTTTTAACGGGCTTGCCGGCTTGCACGGTTTGCAGGGCAATAGTGGCATATCCAAGTGGTTGGTTTCTAGCCGAGTCGACAACTGTACCCTTGATCGTTTGCAGAGATTGGGCATTGGTAAAGACACAGCAAAGGATAGCCGCTGTAAAAAGTAGAAGTTTTTTCATGTGGATAAGACGCTTGGCGTTTGGTTGCGTTACAATGATAAACCTTAAGTTTTATCCACAAAGCATCGTTAACATTATTTAACTAAAAAAATAGTTAATTTTAACACTTCACTTGTTAAACCTGGTCATAGTAAGCTCTGTGCCAATGGTGGCGAAGCTTTTTATCATCTCAATAGAGCGATCAATAAGTGGCGCAAGCTCCAATTGTTCTTCGGGGTCAAAACCGCTTAATACATAATCTACCTGGCGGCCTTTAGGAAAATGATCGCTGATACCAAAGCGCAGGCGGGCGTAATCCTGGTGCCCCAAAGTTGCTTCTATATGCTTTAAGCCATTGTGCCCGGCAGCGCTGCCTTTTGGTTTTAGGCGAAGTGTGCCGAATGGTAAGGCCAGATCGTCTACCAGTACCAGAACATTTTGCGCTGGGATCTTCAGTTGCTGCATCCAGTGGTTAAGCGCCTTACCGCTTAAGTTCATGTAAGTGGTAGGTTTAATAAGATAAAGCGTACGGCTTTTATAGTTCAGCTCGGTATACCAGGCCAGCTTCATGTTGTAGAACTTTAGGCCTTCCTGTTTGGCCAATTCGTCCAATATCATAAAGCCGATATTATGCCGAGTTTCGGCATATTCCGGGCCGATATTCCCTAAACCTACTATTAAGTATTTCATAACCCCCTAACCCCCTAAATGTGGAACCACATTATTTTTTTCAAAAATATTTAAAGTTATCGATTAAGATTCATCGCCCGGTTTTAAATAACAATTTAATTTATTGTTTAAATAAACATATTTCTTTGTCCCTTAAATCAGAAAAAACGCGTTAGGGATAGCAACGAAAAGCCCGCAGTTGGCCGCCGGCCGACGAGGGCTTGTAGTGGATAGCCCGACCCGCGAAGCGGGGAAACGCCCAACTATTATCATTCGGTTAAACTTATTTGCTGAAAAAGATTCTTCGTTGGTCCCGATACTATCGGGACTAAATAACGAACCCTACATTAACCTCCCTTTAAGGAGAGGCCGGGCTAAATTATAAAAAAACAGCGATAGAAAATTCTATCGCTGTTATCTGAGTAATCGCATCTGTGAAATCACCTCTTCATCGGTGAAATCAAAAGCAATTATTTCTTAGCTTCCTGCTCTGCCTGGCGCAATGCACGTGAGGTAGTTACAGAAAGGATGGTATCTTCCTGAGCGTTAGTAATAGTTAGGTTTGGTACAGATACGTCACCAACACGAACAGATTTACCAACTTCTAAACCTTCGATGCTTACTTCAATGTTGTTGATGTGGTCTTTAGGTAAAGCTTTAACACGCAGTTTGCGCAGTTTTTGCACCAATTTACCACCCATTTTAACACCCGGAGAAGTACCGGTTACTTTGATAGGAATTTCGATAGTAACTGGTTTGTCTTCGTTAAGCTCAAGGAAGTCGATGTGGATCATCGCCTCTGTCAACGGGTGAAACTGCATATCTTTGATGATAGCCTTTGTAGTTTTACCATCGATGGTCAAATCGATAAAGTTAACTTCCGGAGTGTAAACAACGGGTTTAAGATCTGCAGCAGCAACTGCAAAGTGAGTTTGAGTAGCACCGCCGTATAATACTGCAGGCACCATGCTGTTGTAACGCAAATCTTTTGCGTCGCGTTTCCCTACGTTCTCTCTTAGAGAACCGCTAATAGCAACTGAATTCATTTTTTATTTATTTAATTGTTTGCCTCACCCCAACCCTCTCCAAAGGAGAGGGAGTTGCAAGAATTATTAATTCAATTTTTAAGCCTTTTAAAGTCCTCTCCTTTGAAGAGGATTTAGGTGAGGCCTCAATCCACCTTAAACAACTGGCTTATAGACCCGTGCTCATTTACATTGGCAATAGCCTTTGCAAAAAGGTCTGCAGTTGACAACACCTTGATCTTCGGGCTCTGCTGCTTCAAAGGGATTGTATCTGTAACGATCAATTCTGTCAGCATAGAGTTTTGTATTGTCTCATACGCCTTGCCAGATAATACCGGGTGCGTACAAACCGCCCTCACACTTTTGGCGCCCCGCTCCATAATTAACGCGGCTGCCTTGGCCAATGTACCTGCAGTATCGCAAATGTCATCAATAAGCACAATGTCCTGGCCGGTTACATCACCAATCAAGGTCATAGACTCTATCTCATTCGCGCGCTTACGGCGTTTATCACAGATCACCACCTCTGCATTAAAATACTTGGCAAAAGTGCGCGCCCTGTAAGAGCCCCCCATATCTGGCGACGCTATGGTCAAATTCTCTAATCCAAGCGACTTGATATAAGGTACAAATATTACAGAAGCGTCTAAGTGATCTACCGGTATGTCAAAAAAACCCTGTATCTGCGCGGCGTGCAGGTCCATCGTCATAATGCGGTTAATGCCGGCGGCAACCAATAAGTTGGCTACCAGTTTGGCCCCTATCGCTACGCGTGGTTTGTCTTTCCTGTCTTGCCTGGCCAGCCCAAAATACGGGATAACCGCGGTTACATAGTGTGCAGATGCGCGTCGCGCGGCATCTATCATCATTAGCAGTTCCATCAGGTTATCTGTAGGCTGATGGGTTGATTGTATCAGAAATACATCGCACCCGCGTACAGACTCGTTAAAATGCGGCTGAAACTCGCCATCGCTAAACCGCGACAGCACCACATCGCCAAGTTCGCGGCCATAAGCCTCGGCAGTTTTGGCGGCAAGCGCCACACTACCCGAACCTGCAAATAACTTTACCTGGTTAAACTGTAAAGGCATCGTTCTATATTTCGATCCCGATAGCTACCGGGACTAAGTTTCAATGTCGATGTCCACCCCTTACCCGTCTGTATGTGACGGCGGTAAACAAAAATCGGACTTTAATTTTTGAACCGAACGTTGCCGGATGAAAAACCAAAATCCGAAATTAAATTGTTGCCCGACCAGGATTCGAACCTAGACAAACGGTACCAAAAACCGTCGTACTACCATTATACTATCAGGCAATCTCCCATCGATTTCTTTCGATTTCGAAACGGAATGCAAATATAGGACGATTTTTTAAACTGCAAAAGTGAATGTGAAAAAAGATTTATCACCGCAAAAAAAGGATGTAAGAGCTTTATCTAAATCCTTTCAATAAAAGAGAGATTCAGGAAGGAATTTAATTCCCCTCCTGAGAGGGGTTAGGGGTGTGTTGTATTGTATTAATTCGGGCGTTTCCCTTCGGGTCGGGCTTTCCGTTCATACGCCTGCAGGCCTTGAGCACAGGCCGGTATCCACTCCAATCCCTAACGCAAACCTTTGATACCTCTCAACTTTCTCGTAAACGTTTATGCACGCGTTAGCGATAGTATCACTTCGACAAGTTCAGTACAAACTAAAAGTAACGATAATTCAAAAGCCCTCTCCTTGGAGAGGGCTGGGGTGAGGTCGCGCTAGTTAAATTATGTTAAAGAATATCGCCCTTTCCGGTAAACATCGTATAGTTTTGTTAATTTCGTCAGCTTAACTTATAAAGTTACCCGTATTATTAGTGACCATGAACTATACTAAAACCAATAACCTTTTTGGCTGGATCGTTTTTCTGATAGCCTCTCTAACCTACATACTTACGCTCGAGCCTTCTGCAAGTTTCTGGGATTGCGGGGAGTTTATCGCTTGTATATACCGTTTACAGGTGGCCCACCAACCGGGTGCGCCGCTGTTTACCATGATAGGCAAGGCTTTCTCATTGCTGTCATTCGGCGATCGTACCAAGGTTGCCTACTTCACCAACCTGGCGTCGGCACTGGCCAGTGGGGCAACCATCTTGTTCTTGTTTTGGACAATTACCGCGTTAGCTAAAAAGCTGGTACTTAAAGCCGGCGAGGAGTTAACTACGGGCAAAATGATTGCCATTATAGGTGCAGGCGTTGTTGGCGCGTTGGCCTACACATGGTCTGACACTTTCTGGTTCTCTGCTGTAGAATCTGAGGTTTACGCCGAATCTTCTTTATGTACCGCTATCGTTTTTTGGGCTATATTAAAATGGGAAGCCCATGCCGACGAGCCCGGCGCAGATAAGTGGCTGATTTTTATAGCTTACGTTATGGGCCTTTCCATAGGTATCCACTTACTTAACTTACTGGTAATGCCGGCTATTGCTTTGGTGATCTACTTTAAACGCTCTAAAAACGTTACCCCGTGGGGAACCGTTGGCGCGTTCATGATAGGTGTTTTGGTACTGGCTGCCATACTTTGGGGAATTATACAATATACAGTTAAAGGCGCGGCCTATTCAGACCTGTTGTTTGTAAACAGCCTCGGGATGGGTTTTGGCACAGGTGCTATTACGTTTTACCTATTGTTGTTGGCAGGCATCATCCTGGGTATTTACTATACCACCAAACCGTCTAACGGGGTCATCATTGCTTCGGCGATCTGCTTTGTTGTGCTGCTTACGATTAGTGCCGGCATTATTGGCTTTATTGCGGGCGTGGCTATCATGGCTTTGCTGGAGTATGTGTTCCACATCCGCGAGAAGCGCTTTATACTGAATACAGTGCTGATTTGTACCCTGGTGATCATCCTGGGTTACAGTTCTTTCGTGATGATCATCATCCGCGCAAAGGCCGGTACTAACCTTAACAACAGCGACCCGGAAGATGCCTTCGCGCTTAACAGTTATCTAAACCGCGACCAGTACGGCGAAACACCATTGATGTATGGTCCGTACTTCGACTCACGCCCCGACTCATTGAACCCGCAAACAGAAGGTGCAAAAATGTACCGCCGCGGCGAAAAACAATATGAAATGTCGGGCCGTAAGTTTACAACCAATTACGACCGTAACGTTATTTTCCCGCGGATATTCAGCCAAACCGGTAATGATCCCAAGTTTTACAGAGAGTGGTTACAAATGGGTCAGCAGGATGTACCAAATAGAGTTGATAACTTTAAATTTTTCTGGAGCTGGCAGGTTTACCAAATGTATACCCGCTATTTCTTGTGGAACTTTGCAGGCCGTACCAACGAAATGGATGGACAAGACCACACTAACGGCACAGACGGCAACTGGACGACCGGTTTTAAGTCAAGCAAATCTATGCCGTTCGCGGTAACACATAGTAAGTCTTACAACCGCATGTACGCATTGCCATTGATCATTGGTTTGTTTGGTTTGATCTACCATTTCCGCCGCAAACAACGCGATGCCGGTGTGGTACTGGCCCTGTTCTTTTTCACCGGTTTAGCCATTGTGCTTTACCTTAACCAGGATCCTGGTCAGCCACGTGAACGTGATTATGCTTACGCCGGATCTTTCTACGCCTTCGCGATATGGATAGGCTTGGGGGTAATCGCCATTGCAGACCTTATCAGCAGGAAACTGGATGCAAAGACCAGCGCGTTGATCGCGACCGTAGGATGTTTAGTAGCAGCGCCGGTATTAATGGCCAGCCAGGAATGGGACGACCACGATCGCTCTACCAAGACCACCCCGCGCGACATGGCCGCCAACTATCTGAACTCGTGCGCGCCAAATGCTATTCTGTTCACGTACGGCGACAACGATACTTACCCGCTTTGGTATGCGCAGGAAGTAGAGGGTGTCCGCCCGGATATCCGTATAGTTAACCTAAGTCTATTGGGTACCGACTGGTATATCCGCCAGATGAAAATGAAGATGAACGACTCAGCACCGTTGCCTATCGCCATGCCAAACGAAAAATTTGAACAAGGCGTGCGGGACGTACTATACTTTGCCGATAAAGGCATACAGGGTGCAACCGAGTTAAAAGACGTGTTCGACTTTATGACCTCTGACAATCCGCAGGCTAAAGTAGAATACCGCGACGGCACCACAGAGAATTACCTGCCGACCAAAGATTTCAAGATCACTACAAATGCCGACAGCCTGGTAAAAATGGGCGTTGTTCCGGAAAGCGATAGGGCTAAGATAGCGCCTGCCATGACCTGGAAATATCCGTCTAACTATGTGACCAAGGACAACCTGGCCATGATAGACATACTGGCGCATAACAACTGGAAACGCCCTATTTATTTTGCCATAACTGTAGGCAGTGAGAACCTGATGGGTATGGAAAATTACCTGTATGACGAGGGTTTTGCTAACCGTCTGTTACCGATGACGCCCGATACTACAGCCAATGGCAACGGTGTAAACACCGACAAGATGTACACCAACATGATGACCAAGTTTAAATGGGGTAACATGAAAAATGCCCGTTATTTAGACCACGAGTCGCTGACCATGTTCTACCACATTATTGTTAAACAGTTTATAACCCTGACAGATAATTTGCTTAAAGAAAACAAGCAAGCGCAAGCAGCGCAGGTGCTTAAAAAGTACGACGCGGTAATGCCCGACCTGTACCCCTACCCTGATGAGGCTGCGCAGAAGTACTACCTCATTGAGGATGCTTACAAAGTGAACGATGTGCAACTTGGCAACAAGTGGGCTAATATGGTAGACGGTTACCTGGTTGATGTATTGAACTTTAACTCGAACCTGATGGCCAACGGCGGTGACGGCATCCAGCAGCGCGACGTACAATTAACCATGTCTGTGCTGAACGCCCTGGTTAATCTCACCAAGGAGCATAATCAAACGGCCCTGTACAACAAGTTCAACTCACAACTAAAGAACTACGAAGGCAAGTTGGGCTCGCTGATACAACAGCACGCCCAGCAATAGGTATTGTTTAAAAATGTTTTAAGCCCGCTCCCAAGCGGGCTTTTTTATTTGCAAAGCTTTGATAAATAGCATTACATTGAGAAAGAAATGTCAGCGCTAAAATATACTGTTGTCATCAATCTTGTCAGCGCGCTCTTTATGTCCGCGGCCACTTTTAATGCGGCTAAGGCCCAGCCTGATCCTCAGCGCGTGCTTTACGTGATAGATTCGGTGCCGATAAAACGGGGCTTTCCTTATTACCTTAAACCAAAAAACCTGGAGACCGTCCGAGTTGCTAAAGGGCAGTTTAGGGATACCGTTGCCATAACGTTAAAAGATCACGTTGCGTTCATTAAATTGCGGAATAGCAGGTTTCTATCACCCGACGATATCGCCAAAAAATATATCCCGGGTTACAACTCATCATCGCAAGTGCTTTTCATTTGGAACGATAAACTTTTAGTCGATACGGCCGAAGTTGGCGTCCCGATTCAATATTTTAAAAAGGCAGAGGTGGTTAATTCGTCGAAAACAAGCTATGCTAAAATGCTGCCAAAAGCGGTGATCCTCAAAATTTACGTTGTCGCGCCATGAAGGGGTTACTTATTTGCTTTCTATCACTTTGTTGGATGGCTTCACAGGCGCAAACCGGTCAAAAGGCAGAGATCGCTTTAAACGGCAGATTGCCTGCTATTTACAAAGTAGATGGTACGTTACTGAATGATAAAGCAACTGATTATTTAAAAGAAAAAGATATTGAGGTTAAAAAAATTGTCCACACACCTTTCCCTCAGCGCGACACTGTATATATAACGCTTAAAGACCGTAAGTTGTTAACCAAAATTTTATTGGCTACAAGACTGACGGTGCAGCAGATCGCGCAGCAAAATGTGTCGGGAATCAGCAAAACATCGCAGATAATATTTTTGCTGAATGACACTTTAATAACCCAAACTGCCAAACTGAAGATCTCATCCTTAAAGGTTTTTAACATCAAAGTTCTGCGCGCAACAAAAACTTCTTATTACACCAATTTCCCCGACGTTACATTTCTGTATATTTATACCAAACCTGTACCCTTTTACATCAGATAGGTTTCTCGCTTAATGAAACTTTTTAAAGCTATTGTTTCCGTAGCCCTTACGCTGATCTTGATCTGGGCATTGCAAACCAAATTTGGCAGCCTGCCACCTATTGGCAAGTTCTTAAACCCCTGCAACGGCTTTTGGTACAATGCCGAGAGTAAACATATCCTGCCAAATGAAAATCTGAACATACCGGGGCTTAAAAAGCCCGTATTGATCAAATATGATGAGCGCATGGTACCGCATATCTTTGCGCAAAACAACCACGACCTGTACCTCGCCCAAGGTTACGTTACCGCACGCGACAGGCTGTGGCAACTGGATATCCAAACGCGCAGCGCGTCGGGCCGCCTGTCAGAGGTTGTCGGGCCTAAGGCATTGGACAAGGACCGCTATCAGCGAAGGTCGGGCATGGTTTACGGGGCAGAACGCACTGTTGCAGAGATGGCTAAAGACCCGCAAACAGCAGATGTGGTGAATGCGTACACCGAAGGCATCAACAGCTACATTCGAACCCTTACCCCGCGCGACTATCCTATCGAGTTTAAACTACTGGATTATGCCCCCGAAGAGTGGAAGCCAATAGACTGTGCATTTCTGCTTAAACTAATGACACAAAACCTGGCAGGTGGTTCACAATCTTTCGCCATGACCAACACGCTGGAGGCTTATGGTGCCGAAGTAATGAAAGAATTATTTCCCGATCATGAGTTCCGCGAAAACCCTGTGATCCCCGCTGCTACCCCATGGGATTTTAAACCCGTGGCTATCCCAAAACCATCACATCATTTTATCGCACAGCAAAGCAACATTAAACCGCCCGAGAAAGTGGATGGTATTGGCAGTAACAATTGGGTGGTAGCGGGCAGTAAAACCGCAAACGGTTACCCTATACTGGCTAATGACCCGCATTTGCATTTATCATTACCCGCCATTTGGTACCGAATACAGCTGTCGGCACCGGGAGTAAATGTGAACGGGGTCTCTATTCCCGGTGCCCCAAACGTCATCATCGGCTACAACAACAATGTGAGCTGGGGCTTCACCAATGTTGATGCCGATGTGCTCGACTGGTACCAGATCAAATTTAAAGACGCCTCTAAAAATGAATACTGGTACAATAACCGGTGGAATAAAACCACACGCAGAATAGAGGAAATAAAAGTACGCGGCCAAAAAACGGTCTACGATACGGTTATCTATACCCATCACGGCCCGGTAGTTTTTGATAACATTAAACAACGGCCTGAGCAGGCTAATGATGTTCCTGTTGGTGCAGCAATGCGCTGGATAGGCCACGACGCCGGCAACGAATTAAAAACTTTCATTTTGCTTAACCGCGCAAAAAACTATGCCGACTATCGCAAGGCGCTTACTTACTACGCTGCACCTGCGCAAAACTTTGTATTCGCAAGTATTGATAAAGACATCGCCTTAAGCCCTAACGGCAGGTTCCCGCTTAAATATCCCGATCAGGGTAAATACATATTAGACGGCACAGATGATGCCGACGACTGGCACGGGTATATCCCTGCAGACCAAAACCCGATAGCCAGGAACCCGGCGCAAGGATACCTTGTGTCGGCAAACCAAAGTTCGGTCGCTGCAAGTTATCCTTACTACATTAACTGGCAGCAAACCAATTACGAACGTGCAGAGCGGTTGAACACCCGTCTCAATAGCATGACCCACGTAACTGTAGATAGTATGCGCATGCTGCAAACCGATAATTACAGCATTATGGCAAGGGACATTTTGCCAACGTTTATTGCAATGACGGATGCTTCAAAACTAAAGGGCGATCAGTTAAAAGCATTTAACCTGGTGAGCAAATGGAATAAGCGTTATAATGCCGATGAGGTGGGCGCAACTGTGTTTAATTTCTGGTGGAAGTATTTTTATCAGTTTACCTGGAACGACGAGTTTGCTAAAAAAGGAACCAACTACGCTACTCCAAGCCGTACAAAGACATTGGAATTGGTGTTAAAAGACCCCAACTCTAAATGGTTTGATGATAAGAACACGCCGGCAAAAGAAAACTGCGCAGATATGGTTCGCAAAGCGCTTGCCGAAGCCGTAAGTCAACTTCATAAAAAGTTTGGGCCAATGGGCGACAAATGGCAGTGGGGACTGGTTAAAGAAACCGCCGTGAACCACATGGGCAATATTCCGGGGATGGGATCGGGCATATTCAAAGCGGGCGGGTGGCACAATATCGTTAACGCCCTGGGCGATGACCATGGCCCGTCGTGGCGTATGGTAGTGCAGGTTGGCCCGCAGGTGGAAGGCTATGGCATTTATCCCGGCGGACAATCGGGCAACCCGGGCAGCTACTATTATGACGATATGCTGCAAACATGGCGCGACGGCAAATTAGACAAGTTGCTATTTATGCAGTCCGCCAATGACGCGCCGTCCAAAATTAAATCAACCATTACCTTAAAAGCTAAGTAAAATGCTATTCCTCATCATACTCATACTAACATTTGCAGGCGGATACATTTTTACCTGGTGGGCGGGCGCCATCATTGCTTTTGTCGCTGCGTTTTACGCAGGCAAAAAACCGGCGCAGGCGTTCTGGTCGGGCTTTGGCGGCATAGCCATATCGTGGATCATCCTTGCCTTATTAAAGACCATCCCAAATGATCATATACTTGCCGACAGGGTAACCAAAATGATGCACTTGCCCAACTGGATAGAGTTACTGCTTATTACCGCTTTAATAGGCGGACTGGTCGGCGGTATGGCGTCGTTATCAGGCTTTTTAGTGCGCCGGGTGATCTTTAAGTGAGCCTACTTCTTACTCAACTCGATGATCTTGTCTGCGCTGCCGTTGCTGGTGATCACGTAAACCTTTCCATCCGGCGATACAGCCACGTCGCGCATGCGGCCATAGGTGGTTTTGTAATAAGTATTAACAGATTCTATCTTATCTCCTGCGCCGCTCAATTTTAGTTGCAGCAATTCTGTATCCTTTAAAACGGCAAGCAGCAAAGAGTTTTTCCATTGAGGGATGGCGTCGCTGCCATAATAGTCAATGCCCGATGGCGCGATCGTCGGCGTCCATGAGTAGATAGGCTCTGCAACGTTGTTTATCGGGCAAAAGCCTAATTCTGCTGTGGTGTTGCAAGCCCCCTCTACATTTGGCCAGCCATAGTTACGGCCTTTTTGTATGACGTTGATCTCGTCGTCCGTAGTGTTGCCATGTTCAGAACTGTAAAGCGTGTTGCCTACAAATACCAACCCTTGCGGATTGCGATGGCCAAATGTCCACACGGGGCTGCCGGGCGTTGGGTTGTCTGAGGGGATAGAACCATCAAGATTGATCCTTAATATCTTACCCGAAAGATTGGTCTTATCCTGGGAGCGCGATGAATTGGTAGCATCACCGGTAGTGATATACAACTTCTTGTCGGGCGAAATGGCCAGCCTGCAACCGTTGTGGTTATTAGCGGCAGAGATACCGTCGAGCAATACTATGGGGCTTGTTAAAGCCGATCCAGTATATGTAAACCTGACGATCTTTTCGGTATAAACGCCATTGTTTAGATAATCGTAAGCTACAAAAACTTGCGGTGTCGATGCAAAGTCGGGGTGCAGCACCATGCCCAATAAACCTCCTTCGCCCTGAGAAACCACTTCACTGATGGTCAGCAGCGGGCTTATTTGCCCTGTTGAAGGGTCTACCTTACTGATCTTTCCGCCGCGTTCGGTTATCCATAATTTGCTATCTGGTCCCCAGAGTATCTCCCACGGAAATACCAGTTGTTCTGTTAAAACTCTCGCATTTATTTGCGCATCAGATGGATTTGCGGGTACGGTTTCATTGTTGACCGACTTTTTGCACCCTGCTAAGAGCACTATGGCAGTGCATAGTAATAACGAGAACTTTTTCATGATGGATAGGCGGGGTATCGTTACTAAAACAATTAATTTTCAAATAGTTTTTATGCAATGTTTAATTACACGATCGCCTTAAAATATTGGCAGTGACATGAATTTGCGGCTGTCACACCCTGTGACAATGTGTGACACTTTTAGATAAAAACCGGCAAACCTGAAACACTGACTTGATCATGCCCGGTTAATATTCAAGCTGTTAACACGCTGACAAAATGCTGTCAGATACAAATAAGTCAGTATTTGTAGAGAAACTGTCACATGTTACACCCGTCCGTCAGCTGACGGATCATATTTACAATTTTAAGATCTGATTGCGCGCTCTGCGGTTCAACTTTGTCAAAAAACTAACCCTATCTTTGCCCTGTGCAAAAACCATCGCAGCAACAGGTATTTTCTATAAAAGATCAGCAACAATTTCAAGAATCTGCGCTGCAAGTTTTCCAATACCAGGCACAGAATTGTACCATTTACCGCCAGTTTATAAAAGGTTTGGGTATAAATGCATCAGCAATTACGAGAGTCGAACATATCCCGTTCCTGCCGGTCGAGTTTTTCAAGGCCCATAAGGTAACGAGTGATGAAAACCCGGCAAAGGTGACCTTTACCAGTTCGGGCACTACGGGCATGATTACCAGCAGCCACTACGTTACCGATGTGAGCTGGTATGAGCAAAGTTTCAGAAAGACTTTCAACCATTTTTACGGCGATATAAAAGACTACTGCGTGTTAGCCCTGCTGCCGGCCTACTTAGAGCGCGAAGGATCGTCGCTTATCTATATGGCGCAGGATATGATCAACCAGTCGCAAAATCCCGATAGCGGTTTCTACCTGTATAACCACGAAGACCTGTACGCGCAACTGATCGAACAGCAGCAAAAGAACCAACCAACTTTACTGTTAGGCGTAACCTTCGCGCTGCTGGATTTTGCCGATAAATACCAAATAGATTTCCCGGAATTAATAGTAATGGAAACCGGCGGTATGAAAGGCCGCCGCAAAGAAATGATCCGCGAAGAGCTGCATGGCATACTCACAAAAGCATTTGGTGTAAACCACATCCACTCGGAATATGGTATGACCGAACTGCTTTCGCAAGCTTATTCAAAAGGTGACGGCATTTTCAACTGCCCGCCGTGGATGCAGATCATCACCCGCGACACAAACGATCCGCTAACCATCTTAAATGCGCCTAATAAAACAGGCGGTGTCAATATCATTGACTTGGCAAATATTAATTCCTGCTCTTTCATAGCCACGCAAGATCTTGGTAAAACTTTTGCTGATAGATCATTCGAGATCATCGGCCGCTTTGACAATGCCGATATCCGCGGGTGCAATTTGCTCATTGCTTGACGGTAGTCAATTAATCTGTATTTTTGCGCCGGTTTAAAACTACAAAACCCATGATAGACAAATTTTTAGCAGACCAGCAGGAACAAGGCGCAGTAGAAAAAGTATACTCGCGTTTAGAGCAGCTGCTGCCAACCGGCGAAGAGGCGCTTTACATTGCTACCCAAAAAAAACCTTTGGTAAATATTTTGCCCGATGTTGTGGTGGTGACCAATCGCCGTGTGCTGTTCTTCACTCCGGCTAACCTGGGCCTGTCTTTAAAATTTGTTGATTTTACCTGGAAAGACATTGCCGATGTAAATATGAAAGAAGAGATCATCGGTTCTGTGTTTACCATTGTAACCACCCAGGGTGCCGAAATGGGTGTAGATTATCTGCCAAAGGTGCAGGGCCGTAAACTATACCAGTTCTCGCAGCAATGCCGCGAAGAAGAGCGCAAACGCGCAGAAAAGCAAACCGGTCATATCATTAACATTCCCGAAGCGCCACAGACAGCCCCGGAACCCGTGCATATCCCTGAACCTGTAGCAACTCCTGCGCCTGTTATCCCGGAGCCTGAACCGGTAGCCACGCCAAAGCCCGATGAGCTGACAGAAAAATTAAAAAAGTTAAGGATGCTTTTTGACAATGGGTTGATCTCTCAGGAAGAGTATAACGCTAAAAAATTAGAGCTGCTTAACGACTTGTAGTATTACATCAATCGCGAGTCAAAGCTAAAAGGCTCTGCGCTGATGACCTTCACCTCTGCCATTTTGGGATGCGCAGGGTTCATCAGGTAATTGAACTGCTGCGGCACAACTGCCGACGGGACTTTCAGCAACAAGCTTTTGCCGTCATCAACAAAGTCGTCGCCATATTTGCGCAAAAGTGCCGGCGGGTACACATCATTCCATCTCGACGGCAATTTATCTGTATTGATATCTATAATATCTTCGGGAACATATAAGGTAACCAGCACATGGTCGGCAGGTGCAGCTTGCAATCTTATATGCACCAAAACTTCTAATACAGCAAGGGATTGCGAGTCTGCCAGGTATGTAAGCGATTTGCCGATGCTATTCCAACGCCCTCCAAATAACCTCGAACCTGTGCCGCTTAGGTCTTGGGCGTACGGTTTGCGTACAATGCGATAAAGCAGCATTTAAGCGAAGATACCGTGCTCTATGCGGCCAAGCTCTGTAAATACCAGGTTAAAGCCGGCAGAGGTGTCTAACAAGGATAAAGGCGTTTCATTATTGAAAACATACGCCGGAGATTTCATCCAAAGCTTGAATTTATCCATGGAACCAAAAACCTCTGCCCCGCGGGTGTACAAACGGGCCAGCTCAACGGCTTTTTCTGAATACTCTGTTTTGATAATTGCGCTGTCATCAAACCTATGAAAGGTACGGTCAGAGATGTGCATAATATCAGAAAGCTCTTGCAAACTAATGGCAATCTTTTGCGCCAGACCCGTTAATACCTTCTTAGATAAGCCGCTGCGTGTTAACTTAATTATATCAAGATCTGAAGAAAACTTGCCGCTCAAAAGCTGCCCAAATGGATTTAAAGATGGTTGCGTATGATAAACTGCCATGGGTTCATTAACCAGGTTATCATCTATATGTTTTTTCTTTACTGACATTTATCCAAAAATAAAGCACAAATGTCGGTATTCAAAATTATTTCACACTTATCAAAAAATAATTCTTCTTCCCTTTTTGCGGTACTATGTAACGATTGTTGATCAAATCATTAGACGTAATCATCTGCTCTGCAGACGCGGCCTTTGTTTTATTTATAGCTACGCCACCTGCCTGTACCATTTTACGGGCTTCACCTTTTGAAGAGAAGATTGCAGTTTTAGTGGCTAATAATTCGATGATGTTAATTCCATCAGCAAGGTCAGACTGGTCAACTTCAAAATGTGGCACACCTTCAAACAGGCCCAAAATTTCTTCGTCGTTCAACTCATTCAGAAACTCTATTCCAACGTTACCGAATAAAAAGTCGGATGATTTTATCGATTTGTCATAAGCATTTTCGCCATGCACGCGTATGGTAATATCTTTAGCCAAAGCCTTTTGCAGCGTACGCATGTGCGGCGCAGCATCATGCTCTGTCTCTAAGCCATTGATCGTTGTCTCGTCAAATAATGTAAATATACGGATGTAAGATTTAGCGTCTTCGTCGCTGGTGTTCAACCAAAACTGGTAAAATTTATAAGGTGAGGTCTTTTCCGGATCGAGCCAGATATTACCGCCTTCAGACTTGCCAAATTTAGTGCCGTCTGCCTTTTTGATCAATTTAGTAGTAAGTGCGTACGCTTCTCCTGCGTCTTTACGGCGGATTAATTCTGTACCGGTTACAATGTTACCCCACTGGTCGCTGCCGCCCATTTGCAGGCTGCAGTTATGGTGTTTCCACAGGTAATAAAAATCATAACCCTGCACCAGTTGATAAGTAAACTCGGTAAAAGACATACCGGTATCGCCGCTTAAACGGTTCTTCACAGAGTCTTTGGCCATCATATAGTTTACCGTGATATGTTTACCCACATCGCGGATAAAATTGAGGAAAGAAAAATCTTTAAACCAATCGTAATTATTTACCACAATGGCGCTATTCTCGCCGCTGTCAAAGTCAAGGAATTTTTCAAGTTGTGCCTGTATACCCGCTAAGTTTTTTTGAAGAACATCCTCTGACAGCAGGTTACGCTCGGCAGATTTGCCCGAAGGGTCGCCCACCATACCTGTAGCGCCGCCAACCAGGGCTACCGGCTTGTGGCCCGCTCGCTGGAAATGGATCAGCGTCATGATCTGGGCCAGGCTGCCAACGTGCAAAGAATCGGCTGTCGGGTCAAAACCTATATATCCTGCAGTTACGCCATTGTTTAACAGGTCATCAGTTCCGGGCATCATATCATGCAGCATACCCCGCCAGCGCAATTCTTTTACAAAATCCATTGTACAAATAAATAAGGCAGCAAAGATAGTTTTTAGGTAGGAAGACGGAAAGACAGGAACACAGAAAGTGGGGAGGGGCTGCGGATAAATTATATGTCTTACAGGGTTCCGCCTTTTCTATCTTTATTGACATTCAGTCTCTCGGACTTTGCTGACTTCCGGCCTTTCCGACTTTTCGGACTTTCTCACTATCTTGCATCAAGGCCATGAATTTTCTATCCCACTTCTACTTTGACCGCCATACAAACAATTGCTACCACGTTCTGGGCACTGTAATGCCCGATTTATTAAAGAACGCGGATAAAACAATTGTACTGCACCCTGAGCACCTAACCCACCCCGACAAGCACATTATGAGCCTGATCGGCGGATGGCAAAAACACCTGGACGTGGACAGGCACTTTCATTCGTCAGAATTTTTTTCTCATCACTCGCATCAACTGAAACTGGCGTTGTTGCCCGCCTTACAAGGTTCGCCTGTGAAACCCTTCTTTTTAGGACATATTGGCATTGAGCTGATACTGGATAACTTGCTGATTACAACAGGCAAAGTAAATGTTGATGATTTCTATGATCACTTACGCGGTTGCGATGATCAGATCATCACCGACTTTTTAAATTTTAGCGGCATGAAAGAGCCACAGAAATTTACAACGTTTTTTGATGGCTTTAAACGCAGCGAATACCTGCGTACTTACGAAGATGCTTCGCAGGTGGCATACGCGTTAAAAAGGATTTGTATGCGCATTTGGCGCGATCCTTTTACCCGGGAGCAGGAAGTTATGTTAAGCGAGATCATTCTTAATTACCGGGCAAAACTAGAACCTGCCTTTATGGAGATCTTTGATCTCATCAGTTCTAAATTATAGCATCTCTTTTCATTTAGTTTAAAATGTTTTTGGGCGATGATCGTCTGCATATACAGGCCGGTATGACCTGTTATTGAATTATGAGCGATATCCTGAGTAAAAAGATAGCTATTGTGGGCGGCGGCCCGGGCGGACTTACTCTTGCACGGTTGCTGCAAATGCGAGGTGCACATGTAACCGTATATGAGCGCGACGTGCATAAAGACGCCCGCCCAAAAGGCGCTACACTCGACTTACATGAAGATTCGGGGTTACTGGCTTTGCAGAAGGCAGGATTAATGGTCGAATTTGAGGCCGCTTACCGCCCTGGTGCCGACAAGCTGCGCATCACAGATCATACCGGCAAAGTTTTTTTGGACGAACATGACAATGACGCCGAAACCCAGCATGGCAGGCCAGAGATAGACCGCGGGCCGTTACAAGACCTGCTGCTAAACTCTCTGCTGACCGGCACTGTAATTTGGAATAGCCGTTTTGTTGCTATGGAACCAAAAGGTAGCGGCTGGAATTTATTATTCGGGAACGGCATGCAGGTTTATGCTGACCTGGTTATTGCCGCGGATGGTGCAGGCTCAAAACTGCGCAAATATATTACGCCAGTTAAACCATTCTATAGCGGGTACACAGCAATTGAAGGCGCGGTATCGCAACCCGCCGAGACCTGCCCCGAAATGCACAAACTGGTAGGCGGCGGTAAGGTATTCGCACTGGGCAACAGTCAGTCACTTATTGTAAGTGCCAAAGGCGACGGCAGCCTGGTGTTTTATCCATGCTTTAAAGCTGAGGAAAATTGGGTTAGCCTGTCGGGTATTAACTTTGGAGACAAAGTGCAGGTGCTTGCCTGGTTTAAAAAAGAATTTCACAATTGGAATGATAGCTGGCTACAGCTGTTCGAGAACGCGAACGGCGCATTCATGCCACGTCCGTTGTATTGCCTGCCGCTCGACCAGACCTGGGAAGCGCAGCCAAATTTAACGATCCTGGGCGATGCCGCCCACCTGATGCCGCCCTATGCCGGCGAAGGCGTAAACATGGCCATGCAAGACGCCTCGGAGTTAAGCGAAAGCCTGTTTAATAAAGAGATATCTGCCGTACATTTCGCCATAGCAGTTTACGAACACCAAATGCGTAAACGCGCATCAGCCGCTGCAGGCATGAGTATGGATTCATTAGAGATGATGCATTCGCCGGAAGCAATGGACTTTATGATGAGTATATTGGAATACGCCTCACCCCGCCCCTCTCCAAACAAAAGGGAGATTTGATTTAAGTAAGTTGCCTCTTACTCCCCTCTTGAGGGGGGCGGCGAAATGCGCGGTGGCGGGAGTGTGTGAAAATTGAGAGACACACCCCTAGCCCTCTCGAGAGAGGAATTATGGTCCTGACCATTCTCAAATCTTAATCTTGATGATCATCAGCAATTCGCGTTAGCGATAGCAGCGGACACCGGCCTGTGGCTAAGGCCTGTGCAGTATGAGCGCATAGCGCGGGCCGCGCAGCGGCAACGCCCAAAAACTAATCGCAAAACTTAATTCTTACCTGGAAAAGATTTAATAATGATAAAAGATATTTCATTGTACCCGATCTCTAGCTCAATTTTTAATGCCCTTTAAGATGCCGAAACAATCCCGAAAGCCGCGATTCGATATGTTTAAGATGAGCTTTTAAGCCCCCTTTCCTTTGAAAAAGATTGAGGAGGGGTCGACTGAAAATATCCCAATTTCCATATTCACTTTTCTGAATAGCAAAAAATATTCTTTACCCTTATGAGATTGCCACGTCGCTGCACTCCTCGCAATGACGCGCCTGAATTATCCTTCTTCCTCAAAATCAGCAAATAACATTAAAATTTCTTTTCACGTAATAAAAAACTATCCGTACCTTTGCAGTCCCAATTGAGTTGGGAAAAGGAGACAATTTATTTAATGGCAAAAAAACAAGAAGCAGAAAAAGAATTAAAGTCTAAAGAGGCTGAGCAAGACATTGCTACCTTACCAGAGGACAAAGAAACTATTGAGTCTGAAGCAGATTCAATTTCTATTGATGAGATCAAATCTAACATCGCCGCAAACACAGCAGATTTTGACTGGGATGCCGACGACAAAAAATTTGGCAACTACAGCAATGCCGAGCGCGAAAAACTTGAGCAAATGTATGACGGTACTTTCAGCTCTATTAACCAGGGCGAGATCATTACCGGTACTGTTGTAAACATCAATAGCAAAGATGTGGTATTGAACATCGGCTTTAAGTCTGATGGTATGGTATCATTATCAGAGTTCCGTGATATGCCCGAGCTTAAAATTGGCGACACGGTTGACGTTTTTGTAGAGTCGCAGGAAGATGCTAACGGTCAGTTGGTACTTTCACGCAAACGTGCAAAAACTCAAAAATCATGGGAACGCATTAACCAGGCATTGGATAATGATGAGATCATCACCGGTTTTGTTAAGAGCCGTACCAAAGGTGGTCTTATTGTAGATATAATGGGCGTTGAAGCCTTCTTACCGGGTTCACAGATAGATATTAAGCCTATCCGCGACTATGACATTTATGTTGGTAAGACAATGGAATTCAAAGTTGTTAAGATTAACCACGAGTTTAAAAACGTTGTGGTATCGCACAAAGTGCTTATCGAAGACGATTTGGAAAACCAAAAAAGCGAAATTGTTAGCAAGCTTGAAAAAGGTCAGGTACTTGAAGGTACGGTTAAGAATATTACCGACTTTGGTGTATTTATTGACCTTGGTGGTGTTGACGGCTTGTTGCACATTACAGATATTTCATGGGGCCGTATCGAGCATCCGCGCGAAGTGCTTTCACTTGATCAGAAGATCAACGTGGTTGTTCTGGACTTTGATGACGAGAAAAAACGTATTGCCCTTGGTTTAAAACAATTAACCCCACACCCTTGGGAAAACCTTGACAAAGAGCTGGCTGTTGGTTCTAAGGTTAAAGGTAAAATTGTTACCGTTGCAGATTACGGCGCTTTCTTAGAAATAATCCCGGGTGTTGAAGGTTTGATCCATGTGTCAGAAATGTCATGGTCACAAAACCTGCGCAACCCTCAGGAGTTCTTGAAAGTGGGCGACGAGGTTGAAGCACAAGTGTTAACACTTGACCGCGACGATCGTAAAATGTCTTTAGGCATTAAACAACTTACCCCTGATCCATGGCAACAAGCTTCAGAACGTTATGCTGTTGGTACACAACACGTAGCTACTGTTAAAAACATGACCAACTTTGGTGTGTTTGTTGAATTGGAAGACGGTATTGATGGTTTGATCCACATCTCTGATCTTTCCTGGTCTAAAAAAGTTAACCACCCTAACGAGTTTACTAAAGTAGGCGAGAAACTGGATGTGGTTGTTTTAGAACTTGATGTTGAGAACCGCAAATTAAGCTTAGGCCACAAACAACTGGAAGAAAACCCTTGGGACACTTTCGAAACCGTATTCACCATGGATTCTATCCACGAAGGTACTGTGTTGAAGGTTACCGATAAAGGTGCTATTGTTGCCCTTCCTTACGGTGTTGAAGGTTTTTGCCCAACTAAACACATGGTTAAAGAAACCGGTGGTTCATTAAAACAAGATGAAACTGCAGATTTCAAGATCATTGAGTTTAACAAAGACACAAAACGCATTGTGATATCTCACGCTCGTATATGGGAAGATCAGCGCGCTGAAGCCCGTATGCAAGACTTTGAAAACCGTAAAAAAGAAGCGAAAGCTACGACAAGCGCGGTGAAGAAAGTAAAAGATACACAAGAGAAATCAACCTTAGGTGATCTTAGCGTTCTTGCTCAGTTAAAAGAGCAAATGGAAGGCGCGGAAAGCAAAGCAGCTTCTAAAAAAGCAGCAGCAGCTCCAAAGAAAGCCGAAGAAACTTCTGAACAAACAGAAGAAGAAGCTAAATAAGCTTTTAAATAAATCCCTTTTGAAAAGCCTCTTACGGAAACGTAAGGGGCTTTTTTTGTGGCCCACCCAAACACTTCTTCGCCTTAAGGCAGAATGGTTTCAAAATTGGATGATGATTCCCCTCTTGAGCGGGGTTAGGGGTATGTTTTGTTGACCAGGACTATTCAAACTTCAAATCATGTCATGCTGAGCCCTTCGAAGCAGCTTATAATTCCCCTCTTAAGAGGGGTTAGGGGTATGTTTATTAAAGGCGGTCTTATTTGATACCAAAAACGCAGGGTTTAAAATAATTTTGCGGGCGTTACCCTCGCTTTGCTCGGGTCGCGCTTTCCGTTACAAGTCCTCGCTCGCTATGCTTGCTGTGGGCTTTTCACTACAATCGCTAACGCAATAGTTTGAATTCGAATTTTTACGAGACCTGAATCTAAAAGGGTACAATTTCCCTCCCTTCCGGGGAGGGTTAGGGTGGGCTTATTAAGGGCTAAAACTATATACAATCTTATTCCTTTACCGTATCGTGATCACGCCTATTGCCGATAAGAAACAACTTACGCTCGAAGTCCATAACAGGCTTTACAAGATTTATAAAGACGAGATCGCGCATGCCCACGCGAACGATCCGCTGAGCGAACTGGTGGACACCATACTTTCGCAGCGGACCAAGAATAAAGATTCTGCGCAGGGGTTTAAGAATCTGGTCGCTGCTTTTGATACATGGGAAAATGTGCGGGACGCTCCGGAAGATGAGGTACGTAAACAAATAACCATGTGCACCTGGCCCGATCAAAAAGTACACCGGCTGCAAACAGTGCTGCGTTTAATCACTGAAAAGCGTGGCGAACTTAATTTAGATTTTCTTGCAGCGATGAATGTCATCGATGCGCGTGCCTGGCTGGAAGCTTTGCCCGGCGTTGGTCCGAAGACAAGCGGCGCGGTGATGTCATACAGCAACATTAAAGGAAAAGCGCTGGCGATCGACTCACATCATTACAGGGTTGCAGTGCGGCTGGGCATAATTGATAACAAACTTGGCGAAGCCAAAGCACATGAAGTTTTGGAAAACTTATTGCCGCCCGATTTTACTGCTCAGCAGGTGTTTGACAATCACCAGGTGATAATGCGGCATGGTCAAAAGATCTGCCACTACTACCATCCTGAGTGCGACAAATGTGTGCTGCTGGATATCTGTCCGACGGGGCGAGAATTGCTGAGATTATAAACCCACGTTATGTCGTCTCGATTGCTATCGGGATTGTTAGTCACCCCATAGGCAAGTCTTCTTGCTAATCACGTGAGATCCCGAAACAAGTTCGGGATGACGTACTTAATATTTTGGCAAATTATTTACCTTTGCCCAAATCCACCCAAACGATGCAAAATTTAACGCTGCTCGACGGTCAGAAGTTTGATATCACTATACAGCGTTTATGTCGTCAGTTAATTGAAAATCACAACGATTTTTCTAATTCGGTAATTATCGGTATCCAACCTCGGGGCATTTTCCTGGCTAAGCGTATTGCCGAAGAGTTGCGCAAAATTCTCCCATCGTCTACAATCTTACAAGGCGACTTGGATATCACCTTTTACCGCGACGATTTTCGCCGAAAAGGTGAGCAGTTGGTGCCAAATCAAACAAGAATCGATTTTATTACCGAAGGCAAAAAGGTGATCATGATGGACGATGTGTTGTGGACGGGACGCACCATTCGAGCGGCTATGGACGCGCTGCAGGCCTTTGGCCGGCCCGAGAAGGTGGAGTTATTAGTTTTAGTGGACCGTAGGTACTCGCGGCACATACCCGTAGCTGCAGACTATACCGGCATTGAGGTTGACTCTATTGCCTCGCAAAAAGTAGTGGTGAGCTGGAAAGAAGCCGATAAAGAGGATAGGATAATATTGATAAACGAATAACGAACAAAAACAAGTTGTCATTCCGAGCTTGCGAGGAATCTTCTGAATCGAGTAAACAGAAGAATATGCTTCGACAAGCTCAGCATGACACGACTGATTAAATAAATTCGAAATCGAAAATTCGAAATCCGAAATAAAATATGGGGCTTAGCACACGTCATTTATTAGGCATAAAAGATCTTAAGGTCGAGGACATCCAGTTGATCTTTGAAACGGCGGATACTTTTAAATCTGTCTTGAACCGCCCGATAAAAAAGGTTCCGTCATTACGTGATGTAACTATAGCTAACATCTTTTTTGAGAACTCTACCCGTACGCGTTTATCTTTTGAGTTGGCCGAGAAACGCTTATCGGCGGACGTGGTTAACTTTTCGGCATCGTCATCCTCAGTTAGCAAAGGCGAAACGCTGATAGACACCGTGAATAACATCCTGGCCATGAAGGTAGACCTGGTGGTAATGCGCCATCCTTATGCCGGGGCAGGTGTATTCCTATCAAAACATATTAAAGCCCAAATCGTTAACGCCGGCGACGGCGCGCATGAGCATCCTACTCAGGCATTGCTTGATGCCTTTTCTATTCGCGAAAAATATGGCGATGTGGCAGGCAAGAAGGTAGCGATTGTTGGTGATATTCTTCACTCGCGTGTAGCGCTGTCAAATATCCTTTGCCTTAAAATGCTTGGCGCAGAAGTTATGGTCTGCGGCCCAACTACGCTGATCCCTAAGCATATCGGTTCGCTAGGCGTGAAGGTCGAGCATGACCTGCTTAAAGCATTAAACTGGTGCGATGTTGCCAACATGCTGCGGATACAGTTGGAGCGTCAGGATATTAAATACTTTCCGTCGCTGCGCGAGTATACTATGCTGTACGGCCTGAATAAACAAATACTTAACTCGTTAGATAAAGAGATCACCGTGATGCACCCTGGCCCTATCAATCGCGGCGTAGAAATTACCAGCGACGTTGCCGACAGTAAGCAGTCTATCATTCTTGACCAGGTAGAAAACGGTGTTGCTATACGTATGGCTGTATTGTATCTGCTTGCCGGTCAGGCGGAGTAATTATTCAGCTGTTTTCTTTGGTGCAACCGCTTTCGCAGCAGAACTAATCACAGGACTGCCATCGCGGATCTCGTCATTAGCGGTCATCACCAACTTAATATTTGGTTTTAGGCCAGGTCCAAAAACTTCAATACTATCGCTGGTCTCTAATCCTTTTTTCACGTTCAGCCATTTAGCGCGGTTGTCTTCTATGCTGATAACGAATACCTTCTCTGTGGAGTTAACAACGGCGGTCTTTGGCACCACAAAGCTACTATCATGCGATGGCAGCGGCACGTTTACCTCGGCATACATGCCAGGCAGCAAGTTTTTAGATTTGTTATAAACATCCATTTCCAGACGTTCGGCGCGCAGCTTGCTATCCAAAGCCCCCGCCAGGCGGCTAACCTTGGCGGTAAACTTTTGATTCGGCAACGATTTCACGGTAAACTCCACCTCGTCTTTGTTATTCAAACCTGCGGTATAATTTTCAGGGATAGAAACAATTAACCTCAGCCTGCTTTGTTGCTGTACTACCAATAGCGGCTGGTCTGAACCCTTACCGGAAGGTCCTACGTACGCTCCCACGTTTATATTACGTGCCGTTACCACCCCATCAAACGGCGCACGTATCTCCAGATAACCTAACCCTGTTGCAATCTGTTTATAGAAAGATTTAGCGGCCTGCACATTTGCGTAATCCGCGTTCTTGCGGGCAGCAGCTTGGTCAATATCATTCTGCGCAATAGTACCAGGTGTTTTTGCAGTGTTGATATACCTGTCATATTGCGATTTGCTTGACAGGTATAAAGCTTCCTGCTGGGCTATTTTGGCTTTAGCTTCTGCAAGCTGCGATTGTACCTCTGGCGCATCAAGCGTTACCAGTAATTGTCCTGTATGAACCTGCGAACCTACGTCAACCAAAAGCTTTTTAACATAGCTGTTGGTCTTAGCATAAAGGTCTACTTGTTGATAAGGAGCCAGCTCGCCCGGAACTTGTATGCTCGAGGTAAGGATGCCCTTTTTAAGATCGAAAACCTGAACCGCAGGCGTATCAACCGCAGCTTCCTGCTTTTGCACTTCTTCCTGCTCTTCTTTCTCTTTTTTGTCGCCAGAGCAGCCTGCAGCTAATCCGATAATTAACGGCAGCGCAATCAGTAAAGGGGATTTAAATATTTTCATCGTCTTCGGTAGTAATAAAATTAGTGATTTAGGTTTAGCCTTTGTTCGGCTTCGGCGTGGGTTAAAGGCACATAAAATTTACTCTCTTTATCCTCGGGATCCAGCGATACGGACTGCGTCGTAGCATTACCCTGCACCCAGGCAAATATCAACGGCAGGATCAGCAACGCGGCAAACGTCGACATAAACAGACCGCCAATAACCGCGCGGCCCAATGGCGATGTTTGGTCGCCGCCCTCGCCTAAGCCCAATGCCATAGGCACCATGCCCACCATCATGGCTAAACTGGTCATCAGGATAGGGCGTACACGTAGAGCCACTGCTTCGCGTGCGGCCTGTAAAGCATTGCCATTAAACCTGCGCAGCTCTTCGGCATTTGAGATCAATAAAACGGAGTTTGATATAGACACACCTACAGACATGATCATGCCCATGTAGGATTGCAGGTTCAACGTCGACCCGGTTAATTTGACCAGCAGCATTGAACCTAACAACACCGCCGGCACGGTCGATAATACCACTAATGAGACTTTGAAGGATTGAAAATTAGCGGTAAGCATTAAAAAGATCACGATAACAGCAACTAACAAGCCATTTTGTAAACTTCCGAGCGTATCATCCAATGTTTGTGTTAACCCGCGCGGCACAACTGTTAATCCACGGGGTAACTTGCCCAATGATTTAATAGCCTTGCCTACGTCATCAGATGCAGCGCCTAAGTCTTTATGATTTAGGTTAGCGGTAACCGTAAGCATGGGCAAAGCACCTATGTCGTCATTCTCGCCAAAGGTTTTACCCGGAGTAATAGTTGCTACATCGTTCAGTACCGGCCGGGGCTGGTTAGACAGTAATGGTATTTCCTTGATCGCGTTCAGATCGGCCATTTGGGATTCCGGAACCTGAACTTGCACGCTGTAGCTAAGACCTACCTTTTCATCAAGCCACACGTTTTTTTCTGTAAACCTTGATGATGACGTTGCCGCAATTAGCGATCGCGAAATATCATTCACACTTAAGCCCAATTGCGCCGCACGCACGCGGTCTATATCGATGTTGATGGTTGGGTAATTAACTGCCTGATTTATCTGCACATCGCGCAGATACTTTATCTGTTTCAATTTGTTCAGAACCTTGTAAGCGTAGGCGACGTTCTGTTTTTTATTTTTCCCGATCAATGCCACCTCTACAGGTGTAGGCGATCCCTGGCTCAGTATCTTATCTGTAAGCTCGATGGGTTCAAAAGACATTTTCACATTCGGCATTTCTTTAGCCATTGCCTCGCGGAAACGCTCTTTAAAATCGTCAAGATCCGGATGGTAATCTTCTGTAAAATTTACCTGCATAACCGCTTCCTGCGGGCCGGCCATAAACAGATAAATGGGGCTTGTAGAAAATTGCCCGGGGTGCTGCCCTACAAAGCATGAAGTAATTTCAATATGGTTACGGCCAACCAGTTTGTTAAGCAAGTGCAGCGCGTTGATGGTCATTGCTTCTGTACGCTCTAAGCGTGTGCCATCCGGTGCGCGCAAACGCACCTGAAAGGTGCCGGAATTTACTTTTGGTAATACATCTCGCCCGGTAAAACTAAACACTAGAAACGCCAGGGCGAGGGCGCCAAAAATGTATACGATACCTATGAGTTTACGTTGCGGCATCATGCGGTCTATCACCTTTAAATAACCTGCGCGGAACCTTTCAAATTTCGATGGCGACTTCCCCGCATCAGCTTCGGCATGCTTCATTGCACGTTCTTTTTGCTCAGCGTGGCCACCTTCATCCTCAATTGCGTAGCCGCCTTTATGGCTATGGTCTTCATGCTTGTTAACCATTAGCCAGTTGGCCATTACCGGCACAAAGGTTTGCGCCAAAAGGTAAGAGGTAATCATGGAAAAACCGATGGCCAGCGCCAAAGGCAGGAATAATGCGCCCGGGATACCGCTCATGGTAAAGGCCGGCGCAAATACTGCCAGGATACAAAACAGGATGAGCAATTTAGGGAAGGCTATTTCCTTACAGGCGTCCCAAATGGCCAAAGCCTTGGGTTTGCCCATGTCGAAATGCTGATGAATGTTTTCTATAGTTACTGTCGACTCATCCACCAGGATACCAATAGCCAGCGACAGTCCGCTAAGCGTCATGATGTTGATAGTTTGATGGAAAAGCGACAGGAATAAAATACCTGATATGATGGATGTAGGTATCGTGAGGATCACGATCAATGCGCCACGCCTGTCGCCCAGGAATAATAATACCATGAGGCCCGTAAGCACTGCGCCGATCGTACCTTCTTCTGCCAAACTTTTTACCGCGTTTATCACGTAAGTGCTTTGGTCAAAAACATAAGACAATTTTACATCAGGCGGTAGCAGGCTCTGAAAACGTGGGATGGCCTTTTTCAGGTTGCTCACCACCTCCCAGGTTGAAGCGTCGGCCGATTTGGTTATCGGTAGGTATACCGAACGCTTACCGTTGACTAAAGCGTAGCTGCTGGTGATATCTGCACCGTCTTCTGCTTTGCCAATATCCCTTAAGAAGATTGTTTGTATACCGTTTTTATAGATCGGGATGTTGTTAAAATCATCAATCTTCTTTATCGATGTATTTGCAGGCGTTAAATAATTGTAGTCACCGATCCTGACGTTACCGGCAGGAGAATTTTGGTTATTTTCCCTTAACGATGTCACTACCTGATCAGGCGTAAGATTGTGCGAACGCAACAATTCGGGGTCGATCTTGATTACTACTGTACGTGTACTGCCGCCGAATGGCGCGGGCGATATTAAGCCCGGAACCGATGTAAATGAAGAGCGTACGTACACGTTTGCCAAATCAAGCAACTGGTTATTTGTCCGTGTTGCGCTGCTCAATACCAACTGGCCCACAGGCAGTGTAGAAGCATCGAAACGTATAATAAACGGTGGCTGCGTACCCGGCGGGAAGATAGCCTGGGCCCTGTTGGTGTAGGCCGTCACCTCCGCGGCCGCCTGGGCCATATTGGTTCCTTCGTAAAAAGTTAATTTTATTAGAGTTAAGCCGGTAATATTTTTGGTCTCGATACTTTTGACACCTGACACATACAAAAGCAAATTGACATATTGCTTGCCAAAATATGATTCCATCTGATCGGGCGTGTAGCCACCAAACGGGTGCGATATGTAGATTACTGGTAAATTAAGGTCGGGGAAAATATCGATTTTGATAGTGCGGACTGCGCCTAGCCCGAAGAAAAATAACCCGGCCACTATCACTAACACTGTGATAGGTTTCTGCAGGGCTCCTTTTATTAATCCCATTTGCTGCTTTTATAAGTTGTTAGTAAAAATGGTGAAGTCGCCTGTTGCTGCCGATTTTAGCAGCACTGCTTGCCAAACATTGTTGTAAGCAATGTCGCGGTCTATTTGCGCACGGTTTAAATTGAAAAGCGCTGTTGTAAAGTCTACAATGCTCGACAAACCGTTTCTGTAAAGCGCCTCTTTTTGTTTGTAGGCATCTGTGGCAGCCTTTACTTCTATCGGTGCTTCGCGGTAATTCTTTAATGAGTTGGCGATGCGTGTCTCGGCTAATACCTGCTGGTCTTGCAAACGCTGGCTTACCAGATCATATTCATTTTGTAATTGTGCCGAAGTAAAGCGCTGCGATTGTACCTGGTAATGCGTGCGGAACAAGCTGGTAAAGTTCCACACCACGCCAACGCCCAACAGATAGTTGTATCGGGTTGGATCCACCCCCGCGCCATAATTAGACGTGTATACGCTTGGCGCCGCCGAAGTTACGCCCGGCGTAAAGCCGGATCCCCTGCCTTGGAACACGCCGAACGCGCTTAAAGTTGGCAGTGCGTTTTTGCTTAAATAGATAGCTTGCCTGTCGCTTACACCTACCCTGCTTTGAAAGTACTGCAATACGGGATGGTTTTGCAGGGGCACATTCGACGGTGCGTCCGGAGCTTTTGGTATGCCCGTAATGAAAGTGCTGTCTAAGGCGAACTGTTGCACCGGTACACCTAAATATTGTATTAAAATGTTGTTTTGATCCTGCTCATTTTGCTGCGCGTTGGTTAACGCGATGCGGGCGTTTGATACCTCTGAATTGGCAAGCGACGAATCTACACCGGCGTTAAGGCCATTCTTCACCCTTGCAACTACTACCCTGCTTAATTCTGTAGCGCGGTTAAGGTTATCCATTTGCGACTTGACAATGCGTTGCGCAGCCAGCAAATTAAGATACGCCGATGCGATCCTTACCTGATGCTGAAATAATTCCTGGTTCAAATCTTCCTGGTCACGGTAAACTGTCGATTTTTGCACGTTCACCTTTTCACGGGCACGGCCAAAGGCAAAGAAATCCCAGCTTACATTGCTCAGATACAATGCGCCGAACGCGGCATTCCAGTTTTGCGATGATAGCGCCGGGCCCGACGATGCTACACTTAAACCGCGGTAACCGTATAATGGCCCATTCATACCATTAATGGTGCCGTAATCCTGTTGCGCAGATAAGTTAAAATCCGGCAGGTACTCTGTTTTTGTTTCCTTTAAATATGCTTTAGAAGCGTTTAGTTGCTGCGCTTTTGCTTTTATGGTGGGGTAATTCTCTGTACCCAGCCGCAATGCTTCGCGCATGGAGAGCTGTTGTTGCCCATGGGCGGTTGTGTAAATACAACAAGTACAAGCAGCGGCTAAAAGAAAAAATAGAGCCTTATTGAACATGGGGTATTAGTAAGTAGTGCTGCAAATCTAGAGATAATGAAAATTGAGTTTTGTAATAAACTTGTTTCCATTGTGTCTATATAACAATATGAATGTCACAAAATTTACATTCCCTTACAAAATAGGCTTTTTTCTTACCAATATGTCATTTTGCTATTTTGATTTGTCAATGATATTTGTCGCAACGGCTGCCGCGGATGTTAAGGCCGCCTCTACTGTACCCATAGCCGGACCATGATATAGATATTCGCCAGCGAAATAAATAGTATCCTCTATTGCCGATGTAAGTATTTCACGGGCATCATCAGAACCGACCATGTCATAAGCGTATGAACCCAACGTGTAAGGGTCTGCTGTCCAATTGGCTACATGCCAGCTTTGCATTTGCTCTTTTAATTCTTTTACGGTAAGGTCAAATATGTTTGATAAGCTTTCAAGTGATTTTTCTAATATATCCTCATCAGAAGCGTCTGTTAATTCGCGGGCAGGGTTACCTCCAAGCCAGCCGGTTAGTAAAGCTTCATGTTTAGGCGCTTGCGACCACCAGGTAGGTATCTCCTCTTTAGACATAAAAAATAACGCACCGCTTAAATCTTCGTCATGCAGCTTCTCCCAAAACCTTGTATTGAAACGCAGTAAAACTTTGATGATAGCACCGAAACCTATTTGACGGAATGCCTGCTGTTGCGAGTGGATGGGTGGCGTAAACGTTAACGCATTATCCGATTTTAATACACCCAAGGGTAAAGCTATAATCAATTTCCTCGCCTTATAACTTTCACTGTTAGATGTTTTGACGGTCACTTTATCTTTCGACCAATTACAGTCCTTTACTTCGGCTTCTAAAATAATCTGGCCTCCGGCCGAAGTGATTTCGTCAGCCAGATAGTTGATCATTTCGAGATAACCATAGTTAAGGCGGTGCTGGGCTCCTTCGTCCTCATTTTGCCACTCTTCGCAAAGGGCAAACACAGACACATCAGCGGGGTCGGCGGTATCAAAGCCGGATACATATCGTTTAGCCTGGTCACGTAATGGCTCGTGTTCTTCGCCGGCAAAATAGACCGTTAGTAAATCGGCTAAATTCATGTCTTCCTTTAAGCCATTCATCTTATCCATCAGCTCATCCCAACCGTCTATTTCATTACCCTCTTCGGTTAATCGGCCATTGTCGAGGTGCAGCATCTCACCGCTTGCAGCGTGATATTTTATGCCTGCCTCTTTGAGCAGATTAAGCGTTACCGGCAGATCGCCATGTACAAACTCTGCACCTAGTTCTGTTTTGCCAAACTGGTCGTAAATAGTATGTATGCGCCCGCCTATCCTATCGCGCGCTTCAAGAATCGTCACTTTATAACCTGCTTTCACAAGCAACCTCCCGGCCATTAAGCCTGCAGCTCCGGCTCCTAAAATCAAAATGTCTTCCATGTGCTATAAACAACAAAAGCCGCCCTGAAAGTTTCAGAACGGCCCTATTATAAAGTGTGATTGGTTGTGTCGTGTAATCAGTGCAAAGCTAAATTAATCAAAGCCGCTTACTTTCTCCCGGCTTGCTTGAAATTATTTTTCAGCACTATCAAAGGTTCGTTCTGGTCCCATTGCGGTTTAACGCCTTTTTGATTCAGTAACCCACGCTGGCCTATTGAAAAGTTGCCAAGTACAATGTCCGGCTTACCATCGCCATCAACATCATGTACATCCATGCAGATCCACCGGCCATATTTCTCAACAGGGATATTATGCGGCGTAAATTTATTGGCCGATTCCTGGTGCAGGTAGGTAAAGCCTTCTTCGGGGTGATATTTAAAATCAGAGAAAAACGCTATTGCAGCTATGTCGGGCTTGCCATCTCCATCAAAATCTATGGCGACAGCTTTAGTACCGCCATCTATATGATAAAAATACGTTTGCCTAAAGTTCCAGCCGCCCTGGTTAGTGAAAATGTATAGACCGTGGTAAGGCTTCAATACCCTTGAATAATCGCTATTGTCTCCGCAGCAATAAAGTATATCTAGCTTACCGTCGCCGTTCATATCCACTAACTGGAAACTCCCCGAGCCATATATCGGCGGGAACTGCAAAATCCTCTTTTGTGTGAAACCACCCTTATGGTCATTGGTAAACAACCAAATAGCTTCTTCATTTTGAGCAAAAAGGCACATTACATCAGGCCAGCCATCATTGTTGAAATCGCCTTTTAATAATTGCGTTCCGCCCGGTATGCCCAGCATCACTTTCTTATTGTATTTGCCTGCCGGCTTTTGTTCAATGTAATACAGGCCACCGCGGTCATGCCCAAACCCACAAACCACGTAGTCGGGCAACCCATCTTTATTAAAATCTGCAGTAACGGTTTGCACCGGGCGCGGCAGGCTGTCAGTGATTTGTCTCGGTGCTCCGGCTTTGCCTGTAACAGGTAAAGTAAGTTCATACACCTTTCCTTTCGACACGTCAACCGGCATCATTTGACCAATGCCAGTTATCACGCCAACGTTTCTCTCACCCTGTTTTACGAAATCTATGCCCGTTACAGGCGAATCGAAATTATAAACCAGCGTTTGTTTTAAGTCCGGTGTCCAGCTGTAGAAGCCATTCGCCGCGTCGCCGCTGTAAAGCTTGTGATCGTCCGGGCTTACAGCAACCATTGTTGTCATTGCAGGCACATGAGTATTTACAATCTTAGGTCTAACCAATGTAAAACCGTCCCAATCACGGGCGGGTGCTTTTGCAGGTTTGGGGATTACCAAAGAGTCGGGCGCATTAGATATGTACCATTTTTCTATAGCCTGCCACTGCGCCAGGCTAACTGTTGAATTTGGGTTGACTACTGCCTGACCCATAAATATTTCGAGGTTCAGCCGTTTTGCCATCGCCGGAAGGATACCATCTCGCCAACTTTTCTTATCGGCAAGGGCAGGCTCTGTAAACTTATGGCAGCTGGTGCAGTATTTTGTGGCTAATGTCCTGCCGTCTAATGATTGCGCTTTAGGCGCATTATCTTGATTACAGCTATAGATCGTGATACCTGATACAATAGCCAGGGTAGCCGGTATAAAAACCGCCGGCAAGAATTTTTTTAAGTTAAACATCAGCCTATTTTTTTACCGGTGTGGTTTTCTAAAACTATAAGCGGAATGTTGCCATTCTGATACGGATTTTTGTTATGGTCGATGGTCATCCCCTGCGAATAATTGCCCAGTACAACATCGGGCTTACCATCACCATTTACATCGCCAACAGCCATGTCAAACCATCTGCCGTACTTACTCACAGGCACCGCGTGCGGTATGTAATGGCCTGCCTTGTCATTTTCAAAGTAAATAAAACTTTCAGCAGGTTGGCTTTGCAAGTCAGCGAAAAATGCGCTGGCTACAATGTCCAGGTCGCCATCACGATCAAAGTCGGTAGCAATAGCTTTTGTACAACCGTTTATAGGGTAAAAATAGCTTTGTTCAAGCGACCAGTTGCCATTATTCTTATAAATATATAAACCATGGTAGGGCTTTTTAATTCTTGAATCGCCGAAGTTGTATCCACAGGTCAAGATCACGTCCAAATCGCCATCCTTATCAACATCTGCCAGCTGGAAACTTGACGATCCATAAACCGGCGGCAAGCTTAATAATCTGCGTTCTGTAAAACCGCCTTTCTTATCATTTGTAAACAAGCTGATACCTTCATTATTGTTCCCATATAAAGCCATAATATCCGGCCAGCCGTCTTTATTAAAATCGCCGACAACAGTCTGAACAACGCCGTCTGAGTCTTTCAAGGATACGCGATCGAACGTGTGATCTGCTTTTTGTTTCATCACAAATAAATGACCACGTAGTTTTCCCCTCGATGAGATGACATAATCCATAAGACCATCTTTATTTACATCGATCGCAGAAGTTTGCATAGGCCTTGACAGGTCTGACTCGATAACTTTAGGCATAGCGCCTTTAGCAGCCAGGTCTAAGCTTAGAACTTTGCCATTAGGAAAATCTTTAGGGGCAACTTCACCGATGCAGGTGATAACCCCATTATAGTAGCTGCCATCCTTGACATAAGCCATGCTAACCGCTGCAGACGGTAATTGCGTCACAGGTGATGCGTTTAGGTTGCTATCCCATTTATATAACTTAGCCTTCACGTTGTCTGCACTGTATATCACATGACTTTGCGGGTCAATGCTTACCATAGTTGTGAACGCCAAATCAACATCTGCCGTCGATGATGGCTTTTTTAAACTAAAGCCGGCCCAATCATTAACCAGACTATCGGGGCGCTTTTGCGGCAAAGGATTGGTTGGCGCATTCTTTTTGTAATAATCAACAATGCGTGCCCAGTCTGAGATAGAAATCCCTTTAGCAGTATCAGGTCTGTAGAATTCCGTGCCGTAAGTAGCTATCTGCAGATACGGCGCCATCGCGACTAAAGTATGATTAAGCCAAACATCCTTAGTCAACGCATTCACAGGCACCAGTTTATGACATTTGGTACAATATTTTGTAACCAGCTGACTGCTGCTTAGTTCTACATCGTTAGTATCCTGAAGGTTTGATCCACTTTTTGTTTTGCAGCCGTCGATTATTACCGTCGCTCCAATTATCAATACAAACCCGGAAAGCCCTATTATATATTTGGCCTTGCTCCACATATCCATTCTTGAAATATCTATTTAGTTAATTTTAATTTTTGCCAGATGTATTCGCCTACTTTATGACCTTGTACTGCGCCCTGGTTTACACTATTTAGGTAATGTATGCCGCCGTAAAAGCGGCTTACAGATGTTTCATCTGATGCTTTTATAAAGGAATCGAAGTGGCGCTGCATACCGATGTAGCGTAAATCGCTGGTATCTTGGAAAGCAAAGTTATCACCAAAAATATGCGTCAAAATTGTTGATGACGCAGCGCTGATGTCGCTATGCCCGCTCGGGTACTCCGGGAACGGCGGTGTTTGCAGCAATGGCAACCAGTTATGATCTATCTTGTCGTTAATTACTGTTACAGGGCGAATGTAATTGATGGTGTACTTATCCTGCCATCCGCAAATGAAGGCGTCATATAATGCTATAGCTGTAAGCGCGTAAGCCTGAGCTGTTTTAACGGCATTGGCCTTAGTTTGCCTGCATGCAATAGTAGTAATACCTATCCAATGCCCGCCGGGAGTAATCTTCTTATTGGCGAACATAATGTGCCCTGTATGCTGGATCACAAATGGGTTATCGTCCCAAAATTTCGCGATGGTTACCTGTTCTTTTGTGATGTTTTTGCTCAGGTTATAAACCTCGACATTTTGTTTGTAATACTGGCTATTCTTGTCTTCATTAAATGCCGGTGGTGGTGGCGTTGGGAACTGTGAAGACGAATCAACCGCGAAGGTTTTCATTGTGCCCCAGCAAAACTCTACGCCGTCCAAATAATCTGGTGGAGTCGGCTGCCATTTGCCCGGGTCGTGACTTCCTAAAAACCGCGGCTTGCCGCGTGTTTGCGGATAATTGTCAAATGCCGCGCGTTTAAGTATAATTTTACCAATGGCTTCGCCAAAAGCTACAGAACGTGCATAAACGGAATCGTGCAGATTGTCCTGAAAACGGCCAAAAAGTTTGTCTTCGTATTTCTTTAAAGAGTCGACGGAAAATATAACTTTATGGGCAACGGTAAAAAATGCCTTGCTTGCTGCAAGCGTATAATTGTAAGTTTTGCCTTTTTGCGGCTCAGGCATCTTTGCAAAGCCTCTTAGTTGTGCAGTTATTGAATTATATTTCGGGTCGGCATAACGCATTGCTTCATAAGAGGCCAGGGAAGCATATCCGTATATCCGGCTGGCTACAGGCGGCGTAAACACATCATAAATAATCACCTGCGTTAGCTGATCTTCGTTCTGATGAAGTATGTCTGCGTCACTGACTTTTTTACCATCGCCAAGTTTGCTTTTGCAACCTGCAAGGGCAGCAATAACGCACATCACTGCGGCTATGTTTATTCTAAGTTTCGGCATGGTTTAATTAACTGGTATGGAACGTGTTTTACCGTTGCTGCCTGTAATTTGCACGGCAGACATATTGTATTCAATATTAAAAAATCTCGCAGACTGAGACAAGAAAGACTCGCCGTTATAAAACTCGATCTTCGATTTTCTTCCATCGCGATATTTAACTTTTGCATACATGTCTCCTGCGCTTAAAGACACGGTTTTGACGCTTCTTTTAAGATCATATAATTTAAGCGGACCGGTGTGCTGACTTGCGGCGAGCAAATACTTGTTGTCTGTGCCGCGCAACTTTATCAACGCTTTGCCGTCGCCCGGAATGTATATACCACTCTGCATTATGGAAAGCGGGGTAAAGCCGCCTTTTCCGTTTCCTTTAAGCATCAATCCATTAAAGGCGTCATAACGGCCGGTACCTACCTCGGTGCCATAATCGTTACCGTTAAGGATCACATCAAGGTTGCCATCCCCATCAAAATCATCAACCGTAATACCGCACAACTGAGATGTTTGCGCCATAATTGGCAAAGGTGAAATGGTAAATTTCCCGCCGCCATCGTTACGTAAATAGCAAGATCTCAGCTCGTTTACTTTTAACCTGATGCCGCCCTTACGCAGAGAATCAGGGATGACCTGATCCATTGTAGCAACCGCGAACGATTTATAATTCTGGTATTTGATACGCATGCTTATTACCTGCTTGACCACATCATCTCGGGTATTGGCAGGAAACTCCTGCATTTTACCCTCTTTATCTTTTAGATAAACAGAGGTAAACGCATCGTAACTGCCGTTATGGTCAACGTCATTAGCGGTAACATAAACTGGATATTGATCACTTGCTTTGTAAAATGTGTTTAATCCGGTATTCCCTACAATATAGTCGATGTCGCCATCATGGTCAAAATCCCCTGCAGCGATGGTATTCCACCAACCTAGTTTATCAGATATTCCGCTTGCGCTCGTCGTATTCACAAACTTGCCGTGGTCATTCTTCATAAACGTAACCGGCATCCACTCGCCTGCCATGATCAGGTCGGGCCAGCCGTCGTTGTTAAAATCGGTAAACAAGGCGTCACATACCAGGCCCACATTTTTTAAAGCCGGTGCCACTTGCTGAGTAACATCAGTAAACTTAACACCGTCTGTTTTAGAATCGTTACGCAGTATAAAACTTGAGACCGGCTTAGGGTAATTCCAAGGATCTACCCTGCCCGATACAAACAGGTCAAGGTCGCCATCGTGATCGTAATCCACCGCGCGCACGCATAGTTTACTCGTATTATTTAACGGAAGCGCGTTAGTTTGTTCGCTGAAACTACCTTTACCGTCATTAATATATAATCTATCACCGTAGGTTGGCGATTGCGGGGTAGCCTCAAACCCTCCGCTCGCCACATACAGATCAAGGTCGCCATCGCCATCAGCGTCAAATAAAAGTAAGCCCTCGTCTTTGCGGATACCATCTTTAGAAGTAAACGAAGCATACAATGGTTTTTGAATGAATTTTCCGCTAGCTTGCTGTAAAAGCAATTGAGCCGGATATTTTGAATTGCCGCCTACAACAATATCATCGGTGCCATCACCATTTACATCTCCCGATGCCATACCCGGGGAAAAGGCTGAAAGTTTGTGCGGCAATAGTTTCTGGATGTTAAAGTCTACAAAATCATCTTCTTTATGCTGATAGTTGATACCCCTATCGCGGGTTACCTCTGTAAACATTGCACTGTTGTCTATCACAGGGCGATTAAAATTATAAGATTCATTCGCGTTCGCTATATCAATTTTCAATAATTGATCTGCCTTAATATTTACCAGCGTTTGCTTTTTAAACCCGGGCCAGCGTACAACTACAGAGTCAACTTTTGAGATACCACCTAAGCCAAAGTGAGCAACATTCCAGGTTGATGACAAGTAACCCCGGTATGGCGTATTCTCGTAGAACTGCTGTTTGCCATGGTCATAGTAAACATTAATTAGGGCACCTATACCGTCAATGTTTTTAGTATCGCCTTTGAGGCTGATGTTTAAATAGTGATCTTGACCATTGGCATCAGCTTTGTCTCTTAAAGTATTTTTATAGACAAGTGCTTCATCATCAATATTGTTAATCACCATGTCCAGGTCGCCGTCACCGTCCAAATCGGCATAAACAGCACCATTTGAAAACGATGGAACTGTCAGCCCCCAGTTTTCTGTCTCGTCTGTAAACTGTAGGTTACCATTGCTCTTAAAAGCATAGTTATGAATCTTTACAATGGGTATCTGATCTAGTATCTGCTTTTGTGAGGCCACAGAAAAAGCTTCATCCCTAAAAGTTGTAAAATCGTGGTCTGTAACATCGCGGGGATAGCCATTGGTGATCACAATGTCGCGGTTGCCATCGTTATCAAAATCTGTAATTAGCGGGCACCAGCTCCAATCTGTTTGGCCAACGCCGCTTAAAAAAGATATTTCGCTAAAGGCCGGTATGCCTATGGAGTCGTTTTGCCCTAAACTATAGCCCTGATTTAGTTGGAGGGTATTTCGTGTATATTGATATTGGTATTTGTAATAGTCGAAATTTTGGTATATCTGGTATGCGTTTGAAGGCATAAACATCTTTTTACGATAATTATCCTCTGGGTTCATGTCGAGTTCAAATACGTCGGGCAAACCGTCATTATTAATGTCGGTAATGTCTTGGCCCATCGCCGCAGCAGCAGTGTGTTTAAAATATTCTTTACTACGGTCTGTGAATGTCCCGTCGTGGTTATTGATGTAAAGAATATTGTTAGTTAAAAAGTCGTTGGTAACATAGATATCTTTCCAACCGTCGCCATTTATATCGGCAATGCTGGCGGCATGCCCATAACCTTCAATGGTTATGCCTGCCTGTTTTGAAACGTCGGTAAAAACCGGGTGTCTTAGCTTCTCATCAAAGTCATTCCTAAAAAGTTTACCGGTACTTGCCTTACTTCCATCGGTCATTAAAGGGCGAAAGGTACTAGTGTTATCGCTGTTCTCGGCGTCGTTAACCGCCAGGTACATATCCAGGTCGCCGTCATTATCATAATCAAAGAAATAAGCCATGGTTGAATGCTTGTTTGCATTAAGGCCATACTCGGCCGCCATTTCTTTAAACGTTGGGATGCCTTCTTTTCCGTTTCCCTGGTTAATATATAAAAGGTTTACGCGTTTTGTAGAATCTTGCAATAAAGTGTTGCATACGTAAATATCCGGCCAACCGTCATTATTTATATCTACAACTGCAACTCCGCGCGCCCAGCCACCTTTACCGCGAACACCGGCGATTGCGGTAACATCGTCAAACTTAAAATTGCCTTTATTAAGATATAATTTATTTGAAACGGCATTACCTGTAAAATACAGATCAGGTTTACCGTCGCGATTAAAATCACCAACACCTACGCCCCCGCCATTGTAAATATTAACAGTAGATAGCGGGTTGATGGCATCAGTCTCTGTAATATTATTCGCAAATTTTATCCCTGTAACTGATGAAGGCATGACTTCGAACAAGGTTTTGTTTTTGCATGAAAACAGAACTACAGAAAACAGTATAGGTGTGAAGAATTTAAAGATCTTCATTGTAAGGGCTTGCAAAAAATAGTTTAAAAAAAAGGCGGAAACGTAATGTTTCCGCCTTAAAGATAAAGCTAAAAGCTATTAATATCCAGGGTTTTGTTTCAAAGCACCACCTTCACGGCTGATCTCTATCTGAGGGATAGGGAAAACCTCGTGTTTACCGGCAACAAATGTACGGCCGTTAAGAACAGGGTTGCTAATACGTGTATCCGCTTTAATGTAAGCGTTGATAGTGTTAGCCATGTAGTTTGCACCTGCAGGGCCGCCAAAAATAGCATCCCAACGTTGCAAGTCAAAGAAACGGTGACCTTCCATACCAAACTCTAACTGATGCTCCATATATACAGCCTGGCGTGCATACGCCTGACCATTAGCAGCAAACTGACCTGTGTAAGGTTTAATTACGTAATTAGCAGCGGGAGTAGTAGTATTACCTTTTGATGGTGCGCTGTTATCTACATAAGTATGTACCCAATACTCAGGGTGTTGTGCCATACGGTTACGGATCACGTTCACATCTGCTTCTGCAGCAGCTAAATTGTTAGCCTCTACATAGCACTCTGCACGCCATAAGTAAAGATCAGCAACGCGAATTAACAGATAATTGATAGCTGAGCCCTGGCTTGTTGCCCAGCCGCCGCCTTGATCTGCAGTAGTTGCAACATCCTTTTGGAAGAATACATTTTTCTTCGGTGTATAAGGAGCAAGGTCACCACGGGTCCAGGTTTCGCCACCGCAAAGACCCCAGTCCTGGTAAGGAATACCACGACGTCCAACAGTAAAGTCTAAACGTGGATCTACAGCTTCTGTTGTAGGCGTAAACGCAGCGCCCGCAGCTAAACCGTGATCATTTTTAAGGTTAGTAACGTTATACATTGGGAAACCGGTTGTAGCATCCTTTTGGAACATAGGCAAACCGGCAGCATCCGTTTTAAACGCGTTAGCTAAGTTATATGACGGAATGTAGAAACCACAGCAGCTGGTGTAAGTACCACCACCAGGGAAGTTCAATACGTCGCCAAAATCACTATTCTGACCGTTAGAACCGTCTTTAGTAGTCATTTGCGCGGCAAATACAGACTCTGCATTGTTACGGGTTAAAGCGTAAAAATTATCGCCATATGCACCTAATGCATATTTAGCACCACTTGCAGTTGTACCATTAGTGATCAGATCTGTTAATAATGGCAATGCCTGAGTGTATTTGTGGTCATACATGTAAGCTTTAGCCAGGAAAGCCTGAGCAGCCCATTTGTTTGCACGGCCTGGTTGAGATTGCGTTGTAGGCAATGCAGCCATAGCAGCTGTAAAGTCAGCTTCTATTTTATCCCAGATCGGCGCGTTAGGTACGTTTAAGTTACCTGCAGCATAATTAACAGTTTCGTCTACGTAAGGTACATTTCTGAAAACCTTCATCAGCTCGAAATTATAAACACCACGTAAAAAACGTGCTTCACCAATTGCCTGGGCACCTTGAGCGGCCGTTAATGAACCATCTTTTACCAAAGGAACTTCGGCAATTACGTTGTTCGCACGCACCACACCTGCCAGGTTCACCTGCCATTTAGAGTATACATAGTCATTAGATGAGCTAACGATGTGTGCCTCGATATCGCCGGCTGCGTTACCGCCCTGGTCACCAGTATCAGAACCTTTGTAAGCATCATCAGATGCAAGGCCACCGAAAGACCAGTTAGATATACCAGAACCGTAATTGGTACCTGGTTGGCCAGAATAATAGCCGTCTAATAATGAGTAAGCACCGATAAGCAAACCGTCAACACCTGCCTTATTAGCAAGTACGGCACTTCCCAACACGCCCGTTGGGTTTGTATCTAATGCATTCTTACAGGAATAAGTCGCTGTAAGCAAGGCTATTGAGCCTAATGCAATTAATTTAAAATTTGATTTTTTCATAACAAAAAGTGTTTTCTTTATTCGTTAAAATGTCATGTTAACACCCAGTAAGAAGCTTTTTTGGTTGTTTGGATATGCACCAAAATCGATTCCGAAGGCTGCGCTCTGACGGTCGCCGTTACCCAAGTTGTTGATTGAAGGCACCAACTCCGGATCCGGACCGGTATATTTTGTAATAGTGAACAGGTTGTTACCTTGCAAGTAAACGTGCAATTTAGATACACCAACCGCTTTTAATACAGATGGAGCAAAAGTATAACCTAACTGAGCCACCTTCATTCTCAAGAATGAACCATTCTCAATGTAGAAAGTGCTTGGCGCAGAGCTACCTAAAGCCTGGTTAAAAGTCAATACCGGCAATGTTGCACCGGGGTTAGTAACTACACCGTTGGCAACAATTGCAGAGTTGGTTAACAATTCGGTACGTTTACCGCCTACGAAACCTGCATAAGTGTCTGTGAAATATTTAACGTGGTTAAATATTTTATTGCCTTGTGAGCCATAAAAAACCGCAGAGAAATCAAAGCCTTTGTAGCTTGCGTTAAGATTTAAACCGTAAGTAAAGTCAGGGTTAGGGTTACCAATAAAGGTACGGTCATTGTCATCAATTTTACCGTCGCCATTCACATCAACATATTTGTATGAACCTGCTGCTGCACCGCTATAAGTAGCGCCAGAGTTTGCATCTGCAGTGCTTTGGTTAATACCTGCAACTTTATAACCAAAGAATGAACCAATTGGGTGGCCAACTTGTTCACGTACAAGCGTACCAATACGAGAACCTACACCAAGATCAAAATATCCCGGATCAGGTAAGCTGGTAATGGTGTTTTTATAAGTGGTTATATTTGCACCAATGCTGTAACGGAATTCGCCAACCTGGTCATGGTAAGTAGCAGAGATATCAAAACCTTTGTTTTCTACGTTACCTAAGTTAACTACAGGAGAACCTGCACCACCTGCAGTTGCAGGCAATTGTAACGGGAATAGCAAACCGCTGATTCTTTTCTGATAGTACTCAGCTGTGATATCAAAATGGTTAACGATAGAAAGATCGAAACCAATGTTTAAGATCTTATCTGTTTCCCATGTTGTGCTTGGGTTACCAATGCTTGTTTGATAGAAACCAAGTTGAGTAGAGTTAACACCACCGGCGATGCCATAGAATGAACTACCGGGACCATAGTTGTAAGTATCAACAGAGTTAGTGCCGCTAATGTTAGCGTTGCTACCTAATGAACCGTAGCTAGCGCGTAATTTTAAGTCGTTGATGACTTTGCTTCCTTTCAAGAACTCTTCTTGTCCAATTCTCCAACCAATGGATCCGGCAGGGAATGTACCGTATTTACGGCCAGGGAAGAAAGAAGAATAACCATCGCGACGTACGCTACCACCTAACAAATATTTGTCAGCAAAAGAATAATCAACCTTGGCAAATAAAGATTGTGTAGAAGTTGGCTGATACAGATATGTACCATTGCCACCTGTTAAGATGATGCTGGTAGGATCTGTGGTACCTGCAACTGTCAAGAAGTTTGGATCAAGCGTAAAGAAGTTATTAGCCTGAACACCTAACTGCTGACCGCCGTTTCTTTTAAACTCGTAACCAACAATAGCACTAATGTTGTGCTTACCAAATATCTGTTTATATTGAACAGTATTGGTTGTATTGAAGGTGTAAGAGTAGTTAGAAGCAGTATTATACTGATTTGGGTTACCATGCGGCTCAGAGTCGTTATATGGATTGTAACCAGTATAGTAGTAGAAGTTGTTACGTGCGTTACCGCTAAATGCAGAACGTGCGGTAAAATGTTTCAGGAAATCTAACTCTGCAAACAAAGTACCTTGCATGTTCCAGGTTTTGCTTCTGTCATTCACAGATCTCATTGCGGTAGCAACAGGGTTGGTTGCATTACCTAACTGTGCAGAAGTACCTGCATAGTTACCACCAAAGTTACCGGCGATATCATAAACAGGAATTAGTGGTAACTGACGATAAGTTTCTGCTACAGTACCACCTTCTTGTTGCTGATTGTAACCGCTGCCACCATTGTTTTCACGATAAAATACATAACCGCTTTCACCTACACGAAACTTATTGTTAAAGTAGCTAAATGTAGTGTTGGCACGGGCAGTATACCTTTTCTCAAAGGTGTTTAACAATGTACCCTTTTGGTTAAGATAGTTTAAAGAGTATAAGTAGGTGTTGTTGTCATTACCACCGCTTGCAGTGATGGTATGGCTTTGCTGAGGTGCAGAACGGAAAAGCTCATGGAACCAATCTGTACCAGCCTGGTTAAATTTTTGAACCAGGAAGTCGTTGTTAGGGTTAGCCGCATCAAATTTGTATAATGCGGTAACAGAAGCATCATTTGTTACACCAGATGCTGCACCATTAAATGAACCCGCACCGCGGAAACCGTAAGTTGGCAAAGAACCTGCACCACCTGCGTATAAACCGTTGATTTGACCTGCGTCACCAGCCTGGTATGCTAGTTGAGACTGTTGAGCAGGGGTCATTAACCGCCAAACATTACCGCTTAATGGTTTTTGAACGCCATAGTAACCGTCATAAGTGAATGTAGATTTTCCTGATCTGCCTTTTTTGGTTGTTACAACGATAACACCGTTACCACCGGCAACACCATAGATAGCTGCAGAACCCGCGTCTTTCAACACAGAGATGCTTTCTATATCTGTAGGGTTAACCTGAGACATGTTATTGGTTTGCACACCATCAATCACATATAACGGTGATGTGTTACCAAAGTTGTTTACACCACGGATAAACACAGTACTGTTAGCACCCGGAGCACCCTGGTTGATTACGGTAACACCAGATGCCTGGCCTTGGAGTAATTGCTCAGAACTTGTAGCGGGCAGTTTTTTTGCGTCATTAACGCTTACTACCGCCACGGAACCGGTGATGTCCTTTTTAACCTGCGTGGTGTAACCTGTTACAACCACATCTTCTAATTGGTTGGTTGCCACAGCCAGGGTTACATTTATAGGACCGCCGCTTACAGCAACTTCCTGGGTTTTATAACCCACATAAGTAATTACCAACGTTTGGCCGTTTGAGGCGTTTAACGAGAAATTACCATTAACATCAGTTACGGTACCAACAGTAGTGCCTTTGATGCGTACAGCCGCACCAACCACTCCTTGTTTGTCATCGGCGCCGATAACCCGGCCGGTGACCCTTGTTTGCGCCGTAACTGCCAATGAAGAGAGTATGCATGCAAATAGCAAACACATCACTCTTACCTTTAGTAGTAAACTTTTAAACATAAGATTTGAGTTTTTAGTTGATTAATTGATTTGATTTATTATTTGAGCTATTAGTTGCGCGAGAGTTCATCGCGAAAGTTTCGCAATGAGGATAGCCTGCCAATAAAATGGAATTTGTTACCCGCATGAGAGCAGTGAGAGTTGCGGGACCTGATAAATTTTGTAAAGGTTTATCCATATTTTAAATAGTTACAAAAACAGGCAACCGAAACTCGCATCGATCACCTTTTTGCCACCTTTTTAATTAGGGTTACTTTAAGTTTATAATTCAGTAAAAATTACTAATTGGCGTATTCCTAAAGTAGATTAAGTGTAGGGCTTACACAAGAGCAATTTCAGATTTGCAAATATTTCAAACCCTAAATGATATTGATAACAATTTTAAAATTTAGAATATCATTTATTAATTTTTTGATAACATTTATGTTACGTAATTGTTAAACTTTTAAACGAATTGAAATCCTAATATTCGCTTTAAACCATAAAACTCAACATGTTAAGTCGACTTTTACCAAAAGCGGTGTATGTTCTCATGTAAAACTTTTTTTATTGTGTTAATATGACACTTTATTAAAATTCTCAATTTTTCAATCGTTAAAGAAGGACAGATTTGCTAATAACTATTATGTGCATTTTACATTATAATTAACCATTTTTGGTGTTCACCAATTAAATGCTACCTGTTAAATGTTTACCAAACAAGAACTTACAGATTATACAAAAGAAGCCCGAGAAAAATGGCTTAACCATATTTCCATTGATTGTGTAGTGTTTGGCTTCCACGAGGGGCAACTAAAGGTGTTATTATTAAAAATGAGAAATGAGGCTAAATGGTATTTACCGGGAGGTTTCGTTTTAAAGCAGGAACAGCTTGATGTTGCAGCAAACCGTATTTTAAAAGAACGTACGTCTTTAGACCATATTTTTCTACAGCAGTTTCATGTGTTTGGCGATCCCGCCCGCTCCCAGCCCCACACAGATATGTATAATGGCATGGTTGAAGATAAGGACAATTGGTTTGCTACCCGGTTTATTACCATAGGTTACTATGCACTTGTAGACTTTCATAATACGGTACCCACACCTGATGCCATGTCTGAAGCATGTGTATGGTGCAACCTGGAAGAGGTGCCTGCCCTTAGCCTGGACCACGGACAGATTTTAGAAAACGCATTGTACACTTTAAGGCTCCAGCTAAATTATTTGCCGATTGGCTATAATTTGATGCCGAACGAGTTTACAATGCCGGAGTTGCAGAAACTCTATGAAACAATTTTAGGTAAGAAACTCGACAGGCGTAACTTTCAGCGTAAGATATTGGCGTTTGATATTTTAAACCGGTCTGAGCATCCACGCAAAGGCGGGGCGCACAAGGCGCCATATCTCTACTCCTTTAACCTTGAAAAATATGAGCAGGCTTTGAAAGATGGATTGGCATCTGGTTGGTAGCGGAAAACTAGAAATTTATAATTCCAATTTAAGACAGTCATAAGCGAGTTCAATGCCCGCCGGCAACTCTTTAGACACATCTGCATGTTTTCCCAGGCGGTGTCCGATGTGAATGAGGTAAGTTTTCTCTGCGCCGATCTCTTTCGCAAAAGCGATAGCTTCGTCAAACGTAAAGTGCGAAATATGCTCCTGCTTTTGCAAGGCGTTTACTATCAGCACTTTAGTGCCTCTAACTTTTGCTTTCTCCTTGTCACTTATGGTTTTGGCGTCTGTGATATAGGTAAAGTCCTTGATCCGGAAACCAAGCACAGGCAATTTATAGTGCATCACCTCGATTGGCATGAAGCCGATGCCGCCAACATTGAAGGGCTGATCATTTTCTATAGTGATAAGGTTCACCTTCGGGATACCCGGATATTGAAATTCGTCGAATATATAGCTAAACTCGTGCTTTAGCGCTTGCTGCACACGGGGCACAGCGTAAATATCCATCGCGCGGTTCTGCTTAAAATTAAACGCGCGGATATCGTCCATACCGGCTACGTGGTCTTTATGCTCATGTGTAAAAACCAAGGCATCCAGGTGCATCACATTTTCGCGTAGCATTTGATATCGAAAATCTGGCCCAGAGTCTATCACCACAACCTTGCCTTCATCTTCTATCATGATAGACGTGCGCAACCGTTTGTCGTGCTTATCGGCAGAAAGACACACCGCGCATGTGCAGGCCACAACGGGCACACCCTGGGAAGTTCCGGTACCTAAGAATGTGACGATCAAAGCTGCAGTTCTGTTTGTTTTATTTGCTGATAGAAAGCCGACTGTTTATCATCAACTATTTTAAGGTCAAGGTTTAGCGTCCGAATCAGATCAGCTAGCGAAATTATCTTACTTTCCAAGTTCGAGAACTTGTTTACAATAACCATTGAACTGTTTTGCAACAGGCATGCACCGGTTTTAAAATTTCCTTTTTCATAACGCACCTTATATCCTGACGCCTTAAGCAGGTTCTCCAATTTTTCGAGCGTATGGTTGGTGACGGTGAGCATTGCTGTCAAATTTATGGAATTAAGCTTTATAATGTTTCACTAATCCCAACATGATGGCTGTTGAGTTTATTCGAGGGCTTCAAACACCACGCATGTAAATCTTACCGCAAATCAACTACCTCAACACCGGGATGCGCTTTTGCGTCGAAAGCAAACATTGCATCGCTAAGTTGTGGCTGTGGAGTAAAGTTCTTTATCATGTACGTGTAACGGATACCGTTTTTATCAAATAGGTTGGCGCTAACGATTTCTTTTTTTGCCTTATCTATGAATAACCTTGCTTTAAAGATAGATTTTTTGGCGTCCAGAGGGCTGAGCTCAATTACCTGGCAAAGCCTGCCGTTTACTTTCTGATCGCCGGTATATACGTACTTGTAGCCTTTTTCATAAATGGCAAATATCTGCGCCGGGTTTATACCCTCACCGCTTTTATCAGCATCATTTACTTGTACTTCATTATCTTTTTTTAAGTACGTCCACTGGGTTTTCCCATCACTAATGATCTCCTGCTCAGCAGCGGCCTTACCTTTGCTCGTACTGTACAGTGTTACTTTAAATTTGTTGGATTTGGATTTAGCAACAAGCGTCCCGGTTTGCGATTGCTTAACCCCCGCTTGCGGGTTATCAACAGATAATGCAAAATCGGTTTTAAAGCCATTGTAGGATTTGTATTTAGCGCTTACAGCACTCAATATTTTTTGTGCGTCAGCATCTTTCTGAGCTAATGCAGAAGCAGCAATAAAAACACCCAAAAGGAACACAGGGATAAATCTTTTCATAATAATTGTACGTCGCCTTATTAACTGCGAAGCACTTAAAATGTTAGATGATTTTTTCTGAAACTGGTTTAACCGCGCGGTTTAGCTATTTCTTCGAGATGGCGCTCCAAGCTATATTCATCCGGAAATAAAACCTCGCGGGCTTTGCTCCCTTCAAAAGGCCCTACAATACCTGCAGCCTCTAACTGATCTATTATACGCCCCGCCCTGTTATAGCCCAGTTTTAGTTTACGTTGAACTAATGAGGTTGAACCTTGCTGGTGTAGCACGATCAAACGGGCGGCATCCTCGAACATCGGATCACGGTCATCGGGGTCGAAGTCCTTGGGACTGCTACCGGCCTCGCCCTCACCTACATACTCAGGCAGTAACATCGCTGTCGCATAACCTCGCTGGTTACCAATAAAGTCCGAAACCTGCTCTACCTCTGGTGTATCTACGAACGCGCACTGGATACGGATCAGGTCGCTGCCTGTTGCCAGGAGCATATCCCCGCGGCCGATCAACTGGTCTGCCCCTCCCGAGTCCAGAATGGTACGTGAATCTATCTTAGACAATACCCTGAAGGCAAGCCTCGCAGGGAAGTTGGCTTTAATGGTACCGGTAATAATATTTACTGATGGGCGCTGCGTAGCGATAACCAGGTGGATGCCGATTGCACGGGCCAACTGTGCCAAACGGGCGATTGGTGTTTCTACTTCTTTACCGGCCGTCATCATCAGGTCGGCAAATTCGTCGACTATCAAAACAATGAATGGCAAAAAGCGGTGGCCTTCATTGGGGTTAAGTTTGCGATTGATGAATTTGGCGTTGTACTCTTTCAAGTTACGTACCTGCGCGTCTTTCAACAAGTCGTAACGCTGATCCATCTCGATACAAAGTGAATTCAATGTATTGATCACTTTCTTGGTATCGGTAATGATGGCGTCAGCCTCGTCAGGCAATTTGGCCAGGAAGTGCCGCTCTATTTTGCGGAACAAGGTCAGCTCGACCTTTTTAGGATCGACCAGCACAAATTTCAATTCAGCCGGGTGACGCTTATATAACAGCGATACCAATATAGCATTGATGCCTACAGACTTACCTTGCCCGGTTGCACCTGCGACAAGCAAGTGCGGCATTTTGGCCAGGTCGGCAATAAATACCTCGTTCGAGATGGTCTTGCCTAAAGCAATAGGCAGGTCCATTGTCGTTTGCTGGAACTTTTCCGTCGCGAGTACGGATCGCATCGAGACCATCTCCGGGTGTTGATTAGGCACCTCGATACCGATGGTACCCTTACCGGGCATTGGTGCGATGATACGAATGCCCAAAGCAGCAAGGCTTAAAGCGATATCATCTTCCAGGTTTTTGATCTTGGAAATACGCACACCCGGCGCGGGAATGATCTCGTACAAAGTAACTGTAGGGCCTATCGTTGCCTTAATCTTATCGATTTCGATATTATAGTGGTTTAGCGTTTCAACGATCTTATTTTTATTCGCCTCCAATTCTCCGGAATCAACAGAGATTTTGTTTGACCCATAGTTTTCCAACAGATCGAGCGGCGGAAGCTTATAACCCGACAGATCGAGCTTGGGATCGTAAGTGCCAAACTTATCAACCAGTTCATTGGCTGTCTTTGGTGTTTCTTTTTCTATAGGCAATTCTTCCTGCGGGCGTGTTTCTTCTACCGTTAAAGGAATATCTTCAATGGCAGAAACTGCTTCTTCCATCAAAGGCTCGGGCATTAACGTAACAGGTTCGTGCAGCATAGTATTGTGCACAAGGGTTGTGTGCGTACTGCTGCGCGGAACAACGCTTTCAGTTTCAACAGGTTCTGTCGCGATTACAGGTTTATGATTGATTATATTCTGCTGAAGCGGGCCTTCATCTTCTTCAATGATAGGCTCAAATTTGGTGCGGCTGTTTTTGCGCCACTCTACAGGTTCAGATAATATCTCATCCTCCAGATCTACAGGCTGTGGGGTAAGCTCGCCGTCAACATGGTCCGGCATCAGGCCACCTTTGGTTTTACGCTCCGGCAGTTTAAAGTCGATGTTATATGCGATGATCAACACAGTCAATCCGGCGAAAACCAGCAAAAATCCCGTACCCGCCTCGCCTATTTGTGCGTTGAGCAAACGGTTGGTCCAAAAGCCAACTTCGCCTTCCAAAAAATGCGGATAATCTGACATGAAACCATGCGCGAAACCAATGGCCACAGATAAAAATAATATGCAAAACGCCGAGTAAGCCAGGGTTTTTCCTAAAGAGAACAGCCGCACCTTAAACAACATGCGGTAACCGATAACCAGGAATATAAAAACGAAGAGATACGATGCGACGCCGAACCACTCATAGATAAATTGGTTAGAGAGCAAGGCGCCTAATTTGCCCATCCAGTTGTCAACAATCGGGTCTTTTATTCCGCCCTCTATAAGTTCTTGCTGCGTTTTAAACAAGTTGTGCCAACCGCCGTTTGCAGGCGATACATAGCTTTGATCTTGCTGCCAGGTGAACAAGTAAGCGGTAAATGATATAAAGAAGAAGATAGAAAGCAGCAGAAAGAAAAGGCCAATTATCTTTACCAGCCTGCCGTTGTTGAGGTCGAACTGGGGCAGTTTTTCCAATACTGGTTTTGATACCCTTCTGCGCTCGCCGCCAGCCGTTTCACGGCCGGGTTTATTATCATCCTTAAAACTGTTAGATCTGAACTGGTTGGCTTTAGGCGGCATCCTGATATTTAAACACTAAAATTCAAATATAAAGTTAATTGATAAATCCGTTTGCCGATAGTGATTTTTAATTTAAATGCTGATGTTGACGATGTATGGCGTTTCACTGTTTCAAGTGAAACAGATGAAACAGTGAAGCAGTTGTTTCTTACTTTCAAGTATGTCAAAGAATCTTGATTCTTGTTAGATATCAATCGGTTACAGCGTTATCTTGCGAGGCACTACTTTGTCAGTACCTGCAAGTGAAACACTTGAAACGGGGTAATTGCTGACAAAATCCCGTCAACTTGGCGGCGAACATCCCAACAAGGGCACAAATAAATTATCAATGCCGGACAATTCTATTGATTTCAGAAATTTACATTATTGTGCAAACCAAAAAGGTAATTTAGGCGCTTACATTATAAACCAGTTGCGTTATGAAAGCGGAGAAAATGGTGATGCTTACCGGTAAAGAATACCAGGATATCAGAAGCAAAGTTGACGAAGGCCAGCCATGCATCTATAACATAGGCACAGAAAATAAGCCACAGATCATTAACGTGTTGAACGTTTATTTAGATACCGACCCGGATTTTACACGAAACCCAAAAAACTTTGCCAAAGTAAGTGACGGCAAACAAGTGCAAGTAAAACTTGAATACGAAGAGAATTGATTACTGATCTGTAATACGCGTGTGCACCCTTTTCACATAATTGCGTATATCTAATACAATGCCGGCAAAGAAATAAAATATCAGTGGAAAGCCCACCGCCAAAAAAGACGAGTAAATAAAAAACAGCCTTATCTTTGAGATAGACACATTAAAGCGTTCGCCCAGGTAGGTGCAAACCCCAAAAGAGTACCGTTCAAAAAATGTAAGTATGCGCTGCAACATGCTTTACAAATTTAATATTTTATTACCGATGGCGCAATTTAGGCACCGCTTGTAATTGCAATAGTTATTTTTTAGTTCGAGCAAGGCCTGAGATTCAAAGGCGCTCTTGCTTTTTACACCCAAATCTGCAAATCCCTGGACGATAGAATTATGTTCAGCCGGCAAGGCTTCTAACAACGCCATGCTTCTATCGGCGTACTTTTCCTGCCCGGTTTGCTTACCATAAGCGAACAAAAACAAAGCCAAAGTATTGAGTAGCAGATTATTTACAGATTCCGCGCCCATCGTTTTAGAAACTGGTGCGGCTTCTGCATCAAATTTGTAATGCGTTTCCCAATAAGAATTTACCTTGATATCCGCGAAAAGGTCACGTAATGCGTTTACATCGGTAACGTCAAGAATCTTAGAAAACAGGTGGTTCGATCTGATGACCAAAGCTGCAAATTGTGCCAGCCTGATAGTTGGGAAATTTAGCGGCCGCAAGCGCATAAACTTCCAGGCGTACTTATCACCCGGCTGCAAGGTGTATTTAGCTCTAAGGAACTGATACTCGGCTTTTAATTTATTTGGGTAATCATCTTCAAAATCATCTTCCAGGAAACCTGCCTGCCCAAAGAGTAACGCCTCTATCTGCAGAGGGTTGTTTTTGTGTTTGGCCAAGATTATCTGGGGAACAGATTTAGCCATCATCTCGAATGGCAACGCGTTTATTTTAAAACCAAAGTTGGCCGCCAGATATTGGTAAAAGGTTTCTTCCCAATCGCCGCGGTTTTGGTGCAAGGCGTTGGCAATACCGTAAGCCCGCTTTTCCAGCCGCTCTATTTGTAGCCTTGTGATCCAATTTCGAATGGTAAGATCATCTACCCTGTGGATACTATTTTCACATGGGATAAATTGCGCCCTGCCATATACCAGGCCATGAAAGCGGCTGTATAATTCTGCAGGTATGCGGTGCTCTAATTCTAAAGCCGGTATCTCAATACCATCTGTGCGGTAAACCGTTGCGTCGTTTCTAAAAACAACGTGCAAAATAACGTTGTCATAAGCTTTATCAACCTGGTGGTTGTGCTTTTGCCAGTCTGAAGCGGCAACATGTATCTCGACATTGCCCGCCCATACGGTGTCCCCAATTTTTATCCGTGCTTGCTGAAAGTCGGGACCCGAATGGCTGTTTTGCATCCCCGGACTAAGCACATCTATCAGCTCACCGTTTGTGGTACGCAGCTCGGTACGATCGTACAACCTGAACTTCCAGACATGGTATAAAAAATCTTCGGTGAATAGCATTTTCTTACTTTTCAAACTATTGTCATATCGAGCGAAGCGAGATATCTTCTTCAAGGGGAAGGATAAGAAGATTTCTCCTCATGCCTCGTCGAAATGACATTTTAAAAGTTAAACCTATAACCCCGGATCTGCCACATATTCCTTCCAAAGGTCATCAAGCGACTTGCCGGTTATGTCTTTCCAGGTATCGGCGGTATAAGTATGGTCGCGCAGGCTCTTATCCAACTTCTTTACAATGTTCTTCTTCTCGTGCATCTCTATCCATGCCAGGAAACGTGCGGTTCGACGGTAGCTGTCGGTATAGTTCTGGCCTGCTGCATAGGGCGGTAAAGACCAGTTTGCTGCCGCGTTATTTACACCAAATTTATAGCGTGCATAGTCTGCGATACCTTCTGTGAGCCAGCCCGGGCCAACGCTTTCTTTATAGTCCTGAACAATGTGCATCACCTCATGTGTAACCACATCGATATCTTCGGGGTGTTTATGGAACCAGGCAGCACTGATGCGCACGTGCGCGTTATCTGTGGCGGCCACGCCTTTATAAGCTGTATCTACAAGCATGTAAACCTGCTTTGCTGTCTTGCGGTTATACTCCTTTGCCAGCAGCGGATACACCTTGAAAAAAGTGGTAATGAGTTTACTTTTTAACGTCTTATCCAGGGCCGGGTCGTTATTTGTAAATACCAGGGTGTAACCGTCATTGCGGAAGATTTCAAATCCCTGTGCGAAACCTCGTACACTTAAAAACAGCAGTAAAATAAACAACCTGAATTTCATATTGCCAAAATAGCGATTTATGCGGCAACGCGCGTTTTTAAAAATTAACCTTTAACTTTGACCAATCTACCTAAAAGGACTTCTATTTATGCCATCTAAGGACACGCTGTTTGCCGATGCTCTTCAACTTTTGCAGCGCCTCATCGCTACACAATCATTCAGCCGCGAAGAAGATAAAACAGCAGATATTGTCAACGATTTCCTGGTGCAGCGCGGTGTAAAAACCCACCGAAAGATGAACAACATCTGGGCTTGGAACGTGCATTTCGATGAATCTAAACCCACAATTCTGCTTAACTCGCACCACGATACAGTTAAACCCAACCCCGGATATACCCGCGACCCTTACGACGCAAAAATTGAAGACGGTAAGCTGTTTGGCTTAGGCAGCAACGACGCAGGCGGCTGCCTGGTGTCGCTGATTGCCACGTTCCTGTACTTTTACGACAAGCAAGACCTGAAATATAATTTTTGTCTTGCAGCGACGGCAGAGGAAGAAATTTCGGGCGTAAACGGTTTGGAACTCATTATCCCCGACCTGGGTAAATTGAACTTTGGCATTGTTGGCGAACCTACCTTAATGCAACTGGCCATTGCCGAAAAGGGTTTAATGGTATTGGATTGCACAGCTCATGGCCGCGCAGGCCATGCGGCCCGTGAGGAAGGTGACAATGCCATCTACAAAGCGCTGACAGATATCGAGTGGTTCCGCACGTTCAAGTTTCCAAAAGAGTCGCAAGTGTTTGGCCCGGTGAAAATGTCTGTTACCATCATCAATGCCGGCTCGCAGCATAACGTTGTACCGGCCGAATGTGTGTTTACCGTTGATGTGCGCGTAACTGATGCTTACCGAAACGAAGAAGTTCTAGAGATCATCCGCCGGCATGTAAGCTGCGATGTTAAACCGCGCTCAATACGTTTAAAGCCATCATCAATTGACAAAGAGCACCCGATAGTTCAGGCAGGTATCGCTTTGGGAAGAACTACTTACGGCTCGCCTACCACTTCCGACCAGTCGCTTTTAGACATACCGTCATTAAAGGTTGGCCCCGGTGATTCGGCACGCTCCCACACAGCCGACGAATTTATTTATGTAAACGAGATACAAGAGGGTATTGATCTATATATTCAGATGCTGGAGCAGATCGTTTAAGGCCTCATCGGATTATAATTAAAGCACAGAAAGTTTTTTTTAACTCTGCATTACCTCTCCCCCAGCCCTCTCCGAAGGAGAGGGAGCTGGATGTACCAATCAATATCCAAATCGTCATCTCGAACGAAGTGAGAGATCTTCTGCGATTGAATTAGGAGATTTTGGTAGCGCATTTTCAGAATGACAACTTTGTGCGCGGCCTATTTATATAACTCCTGCCCTTCTGTATAGTAAGTTTTCCGGGAACCCTTTTCGACCAGTATTTTTTCGCCTTTGTCGGTTTCACCCTTACGGGTATGATGCACCTTTAAGAAATCGCGCACCTCGCCGCTGATGATATCAGGCTTGGATTTGGTGATTTGTTTTTCGGCATCTTCCAGCACTTTCTTGACTGATTTCGCCAGCACCTTCACCTTGTCGGCGGGTATTTTATTAGCGACAGACATCGGCGAGATGCCGGCATCGTAAAGTATTTCATCCGCATACGCGTTACCAATACCGCGAATAAATTTTTGGTCGAGGAGTACGTTCTTGATTGCCGACTTTTTTTTCCCAAGACTATCTTGCCACCACTTAGGTGTCACTGCTTTATCGAACGCGTCGGGCGCTTTACTTTCCTCCGGGTCAAGCGTTGGGTTAGCCGCGCCCTGCCAGTCGGTTAGCGCAAGCCCCTCTCCCCCTTTAAAGATCATTTCTACAACTGTATACTTTTGTTCATTCTTTCCGTCGAACCGAAACAATTGGCCGTGCAGCATCAAATGCAAACCCAGCGTGTGCTCGTCGAAATCGAAAAATAGTTCCTTCCCATCCCGGTAAACCTTTTTTAGTTTTTGGCCATGTAACGCTTTTGCAAACTCTGCATTTGGCGTTTTTGCTTTTTTACTGTTTACAGTAATTCTCTCCAGCGTTTTACCGCCAAGCTTCTTATCAAGATTGCGTGCAAATACCTGCAGGTCTGGTAATTCAGGCATGATTATATTTTTAAGCACAACAAGCTATTAGTTTAATTGCTTGCTCAAAACAGAAGAAAACTTAGTCTCGTAATCTTTGAGACCGGCGGTGAGCATATTACTTAATGCTATCTGGCTAGCCACTTTTGTGGAGTTAGCCATGGCATTGATCAGCGAGACACCCATCTGTACATCACGCACACTTATGGTATCGGCATCTTTTTGTAGCTGGCGGTAATTGTAATCCAGCTGGTCTTTCACATACGCCATAACCCTGTTCACGTATTTGTTGCCTAATTGGACATCCTGTAAGTGATAGGCGCTGTCCGCTACATAATATTGCCGCACGGCAACGTTCATATCAGCAGTAATATCAGGGGTACTGTCATCCAGTTTATGCAAAGCTTTCACAGCCATGGCGGTATGACCTTCGGCCGCCAGTGAATTAGCCAGCGAGGTAAAGTTTGCGGTGATCATTGGGTAAAATAATTGTACTGTTTGACTATCGAGGTAGCTGGCATTTTTCATATTGCCCCATTTGTATTTGTTCACCATGTTATCGTACATCACCAAACTATTTATCTTTTCTTCATCCGGCTCGGCTGAGGGCTTGAACGGCAGCAAGCGATAAATTTGCCCTTCTTTATACATATATTTGTGCAGACCTATCACATCTTCGTCGGGCATAGATTCTGCAAAGCATATGGGGCGTTTCCAATTATTGTGTACCATAATGTCTAATAACGCCAGGTTTCCTTTAGTCAGGTAATTTGCAGGCAGTTTCCACTCCATCACGTCTGCAACACGGCTTTCCTGCTCCTGCGTAACCACATGATTTGCTATAACAGCTTGCTTATTTACTGTAAGTTTAAAGTTCTTAGTCGGCAGGTAATTTTCACTGCTACCATCAGGGTATTGGGCCTTTGCACGCGGGTCGTCTGAAGTGATGAAATCAAACACTTCTTTTATCTCTACCGAGTCGGGAAGTTTAGCATCGCTAAAGCGGATGATGTCGCGGGTACCATCTTTGTATTTTTCATAGGGCATAGTTATCGGCGCGGCAGCAGCTTCATTAATGGCCGACTGCATCTGGCGGATATTCCAGTCGCCGGTAAACAGGCTTAAGTTGATGATCCTCACGTCCGGCCGCACATTTTCTACTTCCTGTATATACCATAGCGGATAGGTCTCGTTATCGGCATAAGTAAAAAGTATGGCGTTCTTGGGGCATGAAATCAGGTAATTATACGCCAGATCATGCGGCACTTTCTTTGTAGATCTGTTGTGCCCCGGCCATTCTTTTACTGCCACTAAAACAGGAACCAGCAGCATACAAATGGCGATAGAGCCATACGAAGCAATCCTTGCTGTAAGCCTTCGCCGTAGCACATCGGCAATAGCTAAAACACCTAAACCTATCCATATGCCAAAAGCGTAAAAAGAACCCACGTAAGAATAATCGCGTTCGCGGGGCTGCACATTATATTGATTTACATATAGCACAATCGCTATGCCCATAAAGAAAAACATTACCAACAGCACCAGCGCGTGTTTCTTATCCTTGCGGAAATGATAAACCATACCCAGCAGTCCGATTATGAGCGGCAATGCGTATAGCGGGGCGTAGGTGATGCTGTGGGTAATGGCGTTAGGCAGTTGTTTGCCGTGGTCAAACCATCCCGACGTCCAGTTGCCATTGATCATTCGTGTACTGGTCTGGCCGTCGGCATCATTGTACCGGCCGGTAAAATTCCACATAAAGTACCTGAAATACATTTGGTATACCTGCCAGCTAAACAACCATTTCATGTTGTCTGCAAACGTTGGCGATTGGCCATCTGCAAGGTGAAGCCAGTCTTTATAAAAAGCAACATCGGGGGCGTCACTGCTGAAGATGCGTGGAAGAATTGTGTTATGATCGTAAACCAACTCTTGTTTTTTACCGATCATTTCATATTTACTGTCTCCTTTGCGATAAAGGCTGATGCCATCTTTTTGATCGATAGGCTTGGCGTCAAAATACTCACCGTAGATAAGTGGTGGGGCAACATATTGAATGCGGCTTAAATATTCCTGCAGCGCGAACGCGTTATCGGGATGGTAATTATCCAGGTTGGTATTGGCATGCGCCCTTATCGGGATCATGGTAAAAGAGCTATAACCAAAGAAAATGAACAGTATGCAAAGCAAAGCCAGGTTAAGTGCCGGTTTATGTTTTCTAATACTGTAGCTGATGCCCCAAACTATTACACCGATTAATGCAGCCAGAAAAATAATGGCCCCCAGGTTGAACGGCAGGCCCAGGTTATTGACCGTAAACAGATCGAAATACGCCATCATTTTAACTGAGTACTGGATTACGCCAAATTGTAAGAAGGCCAGCAAGGCAACGCCAAGCAAAAACATCAAAAATGTTTTCATGGGGGTTACTTGTTTACTGCGGCGGAAGTAGTAAATAAGCGTTAACCCCGGGATGGTCAATAAATTTAATAAATGTATGCCGATGGATAATCCCATTACATAAGCGATGAGCACCAGCCAACGGTCGGCGCCAGGTAGATCAGCATTTGCTTCCCATTTGAGTGCCGCCCAAAAAACAACGGCTGTGCAAAGCATCGCCGGCGAAAATACTACCGTCTCCACTGCCGAAAACCAAAATGTATCAGTATAAATAAAACCTAAAGCGCCTACCAAGGCAGCACCCATAATAAGTACAGTTTGAGCTGGGTTGGGCTTTTCACCGCGTTTTACCAGCAGCTTTTTAGCCAGCATGCTTATAGTCCAAAACATAAACATGATTGCAGCGCTGCTGGCCATCGCAGAGCTTACATTAGTGAAATAAGCAACCTTTGCACGGTCGCCAAATGACAGCAATGAGAACGCTTTGCCTAGCATAGCGAACATAGGGTAACCAGGCTGATGCGATACCTGTAAGCGGTACGCGCATGAAATAAATTCGCCGCAATCCCAAAAGCTTACAGATGGCTCCAGGGTTAATACATAAGTTACGGCAGCGGTTGCGAAGCAAACCCAGCCTAGCAAGTTGTTAATGTTCTTGTACGCCATTGTTGTAAAGGTGTTTCAGTTAATTGCGGTAAATATCTATTTAAAAGCGCCGGCTTAGTTTTGTAACTGTCTGTTTTAACACTATTTAACAAAGTTTAACATTGGACAGATGCCTCCTCGGGATGCTTAGTGACGGTTTGTTTTTCGTTACCTTAGCGCCATGGACGGCACTAACAGAAAAGACATCTACCCCGGGTTAGAGGTAAATATCATCTTAAAGAAAGATCAGCGCAGCGGCACACTCACAAATGGAATTGTGAAAGATCTGCTCACCAGCGCGCCATATCATTCGCGCGGAATAAAAGTCCGCCTCCAAGATGGGCAGGTTGGCCGTGTTGCAGAAATTGTTGAGGAATAGTGATGCGGATGACTATATTAGCCACCGCATGCCCCGGAAAACTGAAAAGCCAAGCCGCTTATTAAAACTCGACGTTCATTACAGGATACTTATTTCTCTGTTATGCGCGGCCATCGTCTTCTTCAGTATTTTTAAGACTGAGCTATCCGTCTCGTCTATAATATTGCTAACATGGATAGGCTTCGTAGTTAGTGCAATCGTAATGGACTGGCTTATTATCTTTATGGCGCACCCGCAAGATTTTAAGCAGGTGAATACATTGGAAGATTCAAGCCGGACAATGATTTTTATTATTGTCATCGGGGCGGCTATAGTGAGCCTTTTTTCTATCATCTTCTTATTGAAATCAGAAAAAGGCTCGACGCCTCAAGAGGTTACCGGGCACGTTTTCCTGGTAATTGCTTCGGTATTGTCATCGTGGTGGTTGGTGCACACCATATTTGCCATCAGGTATGCCCATATTTATTATGACACCACCAATGATGACGACAGTAAAAAGCCATTCGGCGGACTAGACTTTCCCGGTGGCGAAAAGTATCCGGATTTTATGGATTTTGTGTACTTCTCATTCGTGCTGGGCATGACTTTCCAGGTATCGGATGTAGAGATTTCTAACAGTCAGTTACGCAGATTGGCCTGGATACATGGCTTAATATCTTTCGCATTTAATACGGCAATAGTTGCATTAAGTATAAACGTTATATCCGGTCTCGTGGCGCACTAATCACGATATTATCCTTTGATTACAATTATGCAAAAACCCGATAGTTTAATATTCGACATGGACGGCACCCTTTGGGATGCTGTGGCAACGTATGCCGTATCCTGGAATGAGGTATTTAAGGAATTGGATATTGACATTACCGTCGATAAGGATAAACTGGCGCACATGGTAGGTTGGGAAGGCAAAAAAGTGATCAAAGAGATTATGCCCGATTTTGATGACGAGCGCAGAACTGAAATTTATGCTACCGTTAATAGCGCCCGCCACAACCTTATACCTCAATTGGGCGGTATAATGTATGATGGTGTGATTGATGGCTTAAAGGAGCTGTCTACCAAATATAAAATTTTCATTCTCAGCAATTGCGCAAAAGGCATCATACAGCTTTTCATTGACTGGGCAGGGTTGCATGAATACATCACCGACGAACTGGCTTACGGCATAAACTTTATGCCTAAAAGCCACAACATAAAGTTGCTTAGCGATAAATGGGATTTAATGAGCCCTGTTTATATAGGAGATACTGAAGGCGATGGACAGCAAAGCCGGTTGGCAGGTATCCCGTTTGTATTTGTGAGTTACGGCTTTGGCAACACCGATGATTACGATCTAAAGTTTGATAACTTCTCGGATCTGACAAAGCATTTCATGGGGCTGGAATAGCGTATATCTATTGCCGTGGTCATGACGAACTTGAGCTTTCAATTATTTCACCAATTTTTCAATTGCCTCATTAACCCTTCTAAAGTTGAAGCTATCCAGCATCTTATCCATATTAGCAACAATACAGTCGTTCATTAGGTTACCAACACTTCCCTCGTGGGTATGGTCTACCTTTTTTACCGGGTTAAACTGCCCTTCTTCTATGGCGAGCCCTACCTGTTTATACGCATCGCGAAAAGGTGTGCCGTTTAAAGCTAAGCGATTAACCTCATCGACACTAAAGAGGTAGTCGTATTTGGCATCGCTCAGTATATCGGTTTTGACAGCAATATTTTGCAGCATAAAATCAGCCATTTGCAGGCAGCTTTTGATCTCTGAAAATGCCGGGAATAACAATTCCTTTAGCAGCTGCATTTCGCGGTGATAACCCGATGGCAGGTTGGTAGTCATCATAGCAACATCATTAGGCAGTGCCTGCAAACGGTTGCACCGGCCCCGCATAATTTCCCAAACATCCGGGTTCTTTTTGTGCGGCATAATGCTCGAACCTGTGGTCAGGTTTTCGGGGTAACTTACAAACGCAAAGTTCTGGCTTAAATATAGTACCTGATCCATTGCCATGCGCCCAAGGGTTGCTGCAATAGCGGATATTGCTTGCGCGATGATACGTTCTGTTTTACCGCGACCCATTTGCGCATACACTACATTGTAGTTCAGGTCATCAAAACCCAGAAGCTCCGTCGTCATTGTACGATTAAGCGGGAATGACGAGCCATATCCCGCAGCAGAGCCCAGAGGGTTCTTGTTGGTAATATTCCAGGCAGCACGCACCAGTTCCAGGTCATCAGCTAAGCTCTCCGCGTAAGCGCCAAACCATAACCCGAAAGAAGAAGGCATAGCCACCTGCAGATGCGTGTAGCCCGGCAACAAAACATCTTTATGCTTCTCACTAAGATTAATCATCGTGCGAAACAAGGCATCTGTTGACTCAACCAATTGCTGCAATTCGCTGCGAAAAAACAATTTCAGATCGACCAAAACCTGGTCATTACGTGAGCGGCCGCTGTGAATCTTTTTGCCTGCTTCACCTATGCGGCGGGTAAGCAGCATCTCTACCTGCGAATGCACATCTTCGACATCAGCCTCGATGGCAAAATCACCGCTTTCTATCTCTTTGTAAATAGCTTTAAGTTCTTTCTGGACAACTTCCAGATCGTCTGAGTTTAGCAAACCGATACTTTGCAGCATGCGTGTGTGCGCCAGGGAGCCAAGCACATCAAACGCGGCCATTTGACTATCAAGTTCGCGGTCCTTGCCAACGGTAAAGGCGTCTACCAATTGATTAACATCCGTCGCTTTTTGCCATAGCTTGCTCATGCTGCAAAGATGCTCAATGAATTCGGATTTAAGAATTTCGATTTCGGAACGTGTCGCTTATTTTAATTCCATAGATTCCTGTTTCGGCAGAAATTGCGGTCTTTGAATACTTGTGCCTAATGCTTCGTTCAATTTTTCAATCGTATAATCCGCCAACACAGGCGAATACTGTTCATCGTGCTGGTGCATAAAAAACCAAAGTGACTGCAGGCCTTCATCTTTCCATTTTTTTATTCGATCGACCCATTCATCTATGCGTCCGTAATCTGTTGGCAACAACCCATTCCCCACATAGCGGATAAACGCATGTGGCGTAGACAGGTTCATATGCCCGCAATCGCGCCGTCCGCTGGCGTCCGTTATCACACTGCCAATGTTTAAATCGCGCAGCAGCGCAAAAATATCCTTATCCGTACCTGCTGTGTTAAACCATTCTTTATGTCGCACTTCCACGAAAACCGGGACATCGGTAGGCAAATGTTCCAAATAAGCTTTTAATTCGGGGAAGCTCTTTGGGGTAAAATTGTCACTTAGCTGCAGGAACATCGGCCCCAGTTTGTCGCCAAAAGCTAAGACGCCATTATAAAATTGCGTGGTTATTTCTTCGGCGTTCTTAAGCCTGCGTATGTGGCTTATCGACTGCGAAAACTTTGGGCAGAATTTAAAATTCGGATTACCTTCTGCTTTTTCGGCCCATTTGCTTAAAGTCTCAGGACCGTAAACCTGGTAAAATGTAGCATTTAGCTCTATTGAATCGAAGTGTTTAACATACTCAGTTAAAAAGTTGGCCTCTTTGGTTTTTGGCGGATAGATCTGCCCTACCCATTCTTTACGGCCCCATTTGGCACAACCAACGTGCGCTTGGAACTTACCGCTGCCGCTGGCATTTGCCAGAACATGCGCAGTGAAGGCCGTATCGGGCGGGAGGTTAAAATAAGATTGAGGCAGTTTGTCGGCGTCGGCTACTTTACCAAATTCCATAACAGATAATTTTTATGAAGATAAGTTTTGCTGACTAATAACTAAGCAAAAACATTTAACAGGTTCTGCAATAGGGTTTTGTGCGCTAATTATAAAGCGTCTTGCAACGTGCCCATTATTCATGTGTCTCTTGAGCAATACCAATCAGGTATCTCAACTACATGAAAACAACCTTACTGCCTTTTCTTTTACTTTTACTATCTGTTGCAACATTAGCCCAAACCCCACCCATCAAAGGTGTTGTGAAGGGGATTATTATTGATTCTGCGAAGAATGCGCCCCTGGGATATGCTACCATCGCGCTTGTAGATGCTGCAACCAAAGCACCCGTTAAAAGCACGCTCACCAAAGACAATGGCACTTTTGAGTTAAAAGATCTCGAAATAAAAAATTATCTGCTAAACGTGATATCCGTCGGATACACCTCAAAAACGATCGGGATAAACACGCTGAGCTCGACTAAACCGGAAGCAGACGCCGGCCGCATCATATTAGCTCCATCTAACGCGCAGTTGGGCGAAGTTAAAATAACCGCGGCAAAACCTTTGGTAAAGCAGGAGATAGACCGCATGAGTTACGACGTGCAAGCCGACCCCGAAAGCAAGGCACAAACAGCCATGGATATGCTGCGCAAAGTGCCATTGGTTACTATTGACGGCGACGACAATATACAATTGCAGGGCAGCGGCAGTTATCGCATTTTCATCAATGGCAAACCATCTGCGTTGTTAACCAACAACCCCAAAGATGTGCTGCGTGCCATGCCTGCCACTAACATTCAAAAAATCGAGGTGATCACAACTCCGCCGGCAAAGTACGATGCAGAAGGTTTAGCGGGTATTATTAATATCATCACCAGCAAAAAAACCGACGACGGCTACAATGGCACGGTCACCGCGCGTTACAATTTCCCGTGGGGGCCAAATATCAACTTAAGCACTACATACAAGCAGGGCAAATTTGGCTTGTCGGGCTTTTTGGGTACAGGTAGGCAGGTGCCTACAAAGTTTGAGTCTGGCAGTTACCGCGAGACTTACAGTCCGGCTTCCGTATTTACCCAAAACGGAATATTTGATAATGCCGGCGGTGGCTGGGGTTACGGCAGTGTTGAAACCAGTTACGAGATAGATACCTTAAACCTGCTAACTGCTTCGTTAAACTATAATTTCGGCGATTTTAGGAACAGCAGTAATAAGCTTACGCAATTTAGCAGCCAGGCACCTGGCATTTTGCCGCAATCATACAACCTTATTAATATTGGTGGCAACGGTTACACCGGTACAGATGTGAGCTTTAACTACCAACTGGGATTTAAACGTAACAAGCAGCAGTTGCTGACAACATCGTACCGCTACACAGACTACAACAATGGGCAGCACAATGATATCAGTTCGATTAACGATGTCAATTATAATGGACCTGATTATACCCAACGCAATAACGCCGGTGAGCAAGCGCACACTTTCCAGGTGGACTACATACAGCCCATGAAAAAGCTAACGCTTGAAGCGGGAGCAAAAGCAATTTTACGCAAGAACACCAGCGAAACAGAAGCTACTGTATTCAGTATCCGGAACGGGCAGGGATCATTTGTTGAAGATCCGTCGCGCGAGAATGACCTTATTTACCATCAGGATGTTTATAGCCTTTACAACTCTTACACATACAAGTTAACCAAATGGGTGTTTAAAGCAGGAGCGCGCTTAGAGCGTACACAAGTTGACGCTAACTTTGTAACAAACGCTACCACGCTTAATATGGGCTACACAAATATTGTCCCGTCTCTTTCTGCACAATTGATGCTGCCTAAAAACCAAAGCCTTACATTCGGTTACACCAACCGTTTAGAACGGCCGAGCATTTACCAGCTAAACCCATTTGTAGACCGGTCTAACCCGCAGATCATATCCACCGGCAACCCTAACTTAAGGCCTGTGATCAGCGATCTGATCGAACTAACTTACTCAAAGTCGGGCACAGGTAGCTTTAGTACCAAATTAAGTTATATGCACACCGGCGGTATGGCGGTGAGTGTGATCAGGCTCATATCTGACACACTATCTGAAACCACTTATGAAAACGTAGGCAACAGCAAAATTTTGCGCTGGAATGTAAACGGCAATAATCCCATCGGCAAAAAGGTGAACATTAATTACAGCACCGGTTTATTTTACGTTTGGATAAGCGGCCCTTACAATGGGCGCTTTTACAGCAACCATGGCCTGCGAACCAATACCTTTGTGAGCGGTAGTTATAAACCGGGCGACGGCTGGAGTTTTGGACTGAGTTATGGGTTTAACCGAAGATATATCATGCTGCAGGGCAGCTCTAATGACTACATGTATTCGTCGATAAGTGCGTATAAAACCTTTGCAAATAAAAAGCTTACAATTACAGGAGTGGTGAACAATCCTTACAAAACGTATAACCAATTTACCAATTACACATCAACGCCCGACTTTTACCAAAGCAATACCAGCAACAATTATTACCGCAATTTCAGCTTAAGCTTAAGCTACAAGTTTGGAAAGCTAAGCAGCGATATCAAAAAGAATCAGCGCACTATCAATAATGATGATCTAAGCGGAAAATAAGCCCGCATTCAGTGCTTCTCAAATTGATAATACGTAAGCGATTTATATACTTTACCCGGCTTTAGAACGGTTGATGGAAAATTTGGCTGATTAGGTGAATCTGGGAAGTGCTGGGTCTCCAGGCAAAAAGCGTTACGATAAGCGTCCGGGTGGCCACCTTTCATTTTGCTATCGCCTTTCATAAAGTTGCCGGTATAAAATTGCACGCCCGGTTCGGTAGTAAACACCTTCATCACCAATCCGGTTTTATCGCCGGATACGGTTACTACAGGCAGTTGTGTGCTGTGTTTATTCAGCACAAAATTGTGGTCATAGCCTTTACCAAAAGTGATCTGACCATCGTTAGCATCAATACGGTCACCAATGGGCAAAGGTGCCCTGAAATCAAATGGTGTGCCTTTAACATCAGCGATCTTGCCAGTTGGGATCAGGGTAGAATCAACAGGTGTGTAGGCATCAGCGTTAATTTGTATAATATGTTTCAGAATATCGCCGCTGCCCCAGCCGTTCAAATTAAAGTACGAGTGATTGGTCAAATTGATTACTGTTAGCTTATCGGTTTTGGCTTCATAAGTAATAGAAAGGCTGTTATATTTCGTCACCGCGTAAGTCACTTTAACATCCAGGTTACCTGGGTAACCTTCTTCCATGTCAGCCGAATGATAGGTGAGTTCAAGCGTATGTTCATTCAGCATTTTGGCGTCCCAAACTTTAGAATCAAAACCTACTTTGCCGCCGTGCAAACTGTTAGGTTTATTGTTGATGAATAAGGTATAATCAGTCCCATTCAGGTTAAAATGTCCCTTTGCTATGCGGTTGCCGTAACGGCCTATTAATGCTCCATAATAATTTGACGCAGAACCTTGATAGCCTTTCAAATCGTCAAAGCCGGCAACAACATCAACCATTTTGCCTGCGGCCGACTTTACCAACAAGCTAACCACACGCCCACCAAAATTGGTGATAGCGGCCTCCATGCCGTTTTCGCCCTTTAGCTTGAACAGCTTTACTTGCTTGCCATTTATGGTTTGATTAAAACCCGAACTATCGGGCAAAAGGCTGTCTGTGCTCATGGTTGCAGATTTATCGCTTTTACTGGTACAAGATTCAAACGCGATAGACAGCGCCACCGCTATAACAGGATAGAAAATTTTTTTCATAGGTTAACACGGACCGGTTATACTGCCGCTGAAACCAAAAATAGGATTCGACAAGGTATAATCAAAGGCATTAATTCGGCCGTGCCGGCCGCATAGGTAATGCCAACCCGATAAGCGCCGTAGATGTTGAGTGGCCATCAGTCCTAAACGACCTGCCCATCTGGAACCTTATACCATACAATTGAACACCGGCTGCAAACTCAACATAATTACCAATCTGCGGGGTAGCCAAGTAATTTACATTGACAATTTCATGCAGTTTTAACTTGCGGATCAGCGGCACCCGGCTTAAAAAATACCCGCCGAAGTTATGTTCGTAATGAGCCTCGAGATAACTTTCCGGTGTGCTGAATTCATATAAAGGCAATATCAGGAACGCGTTTGGCGCGTTTACAAAGAAAACGCCCTCGTTACCATAAAAATGCGCATAGTCTGTAAAATAGATCTGCTTAACACCAAAGAATTTACCGGCGCCAATATAAAAAGACGACTTCCCTATTGGCCCTAGACTAATGTCTTCCTTAGAAAGCGTTGCCTTCACGAAGTTATAATCGACATCCGATCCAAAAACATTCCGGATAGCACGTGTATAATTAACGGTTAATGTTGGGTATGGTGATGGCAAATATCTGCGCCCCGTTGGATAAGTTTCATACCGATTGCTGAAATTATAGCTGGCATGCAAGTTCACTGTGAACGACTGGTTGCGCGGAAAAAGCGGGTTATCTGCCTTCGGTGTAAGGGGATTGTTAGACGTAAACTCGTAGTTCTGCAGGTTGGTTATGCTGTACAAGGAAGTGTTTGGCAGCCACTGCCTGTCAGAATAGTCGATCGTAATGCCGCCTCGCAACCCGCCATAAATACGCTTGTTAAGCGAAACCGTGACGAATGACCTTTCATACAACTTCAACTGGTTTAGCCTGCGGAATAAACTGTTAAAGGTGTTAAACAGCGGGCTGGTAGGATTAGTGTTGTTGATATCGAACATACTGTTGCCAACTGCAAAACTCAAAGTCGATCCGCTTAACGGAACAGTACCGTCTACAAAACCGTGAAAGCGTTCGTTTCGGATGCCGTAGCGTACGTTGCCTCCCAGACGCAAATATTTATTGTTAATGCTATCGATCTGCTTTACATAGTTTACATTGTAGTTAAAGGTAAAACCCTCAACCGTGTTGTAAAGGAACGATGTAAGCAGCGGACTAAAATAGGTGTACTGCTTTTTGTACCTGTCGCGTTCAAGTATGCCTGTTAACAATAATTTATTCGCGGTTACACGGTTACCTATCCTATCCAGCGAATCGAGGTAAGGTTTGGATTCCCTCTTTTTTGCCAGGATTGCTTTCTTCTGGTAATCTGTAATCTCTTCAGTCGTCAACGGCACTGGGCGCTCTTGCTGCCAGTAAACTGAGTCTTTCTTATTGACACCTTGCGGTATTTTCAATACCTCTGCAAATTCCTTCTGGTTGAGCGTTGGGTTAAGGTTATAATTGCTGTAAACTGCAATAAAATACCCGCCAAACTTAAACCCAAATATACCGCCGTTAAACTCCATCTTAGCTGTAGACGGCATCCAAACTTTTTTACCAACCGGCACATATTGCTCTTTGACTTTTAGCGTGTCGACAATATTCAAATTTGCACTTTTAGTAATCTCCAGATCGAAACTGTGCAAACGCCAGCTATCTTCCATAATGTAGATTATGCCCGCGAATGCCGGATCGTAACTGTGCTTTGGTGTTACCTGTATCTTGTTGATCGTCTCGCCGTTTTCTTCTGATGTGCCCAGCCATTTGTAATTGTAATAGCTTAAGGCGTTATCTGCAATGGGCGATACCAGCGGCCGGTTGCTGATCTGCTCCCAGTTCTGGTAATTCTCGTACATGTTAACCCGGATATCAGACGCGCGGTTAAAGCTAAATGCCCTGTTACTGCCCGATACTTTTGAAGAGATCATCTCCTCGTGTATCTTGTCAGGCTTTTCAAATGTGAGTTTCGATTGTGATTCTGACAGGTAGACAATCCCCCTGCGGTTAGAATCGAGGCCGTATTCCCGCGCGATCTGATTGATATCCCTGCCCAAAAACTTTTTAGGCGCGGCCAGTAGTTTTTGAAGGCCTTTTAAATATACCTCGGCACTGTAGGCGTTTACTTCGTTTAGGTAACCATTTCTTTTGCGGATAGCTTTGCGGATGATGGCATAAGAAGGGTCTTCGCCACCGGGGCGGATGGTTACAGCGTTAAGTTGATATGCCGCTACGGCAAGCCTCACATCTAATTTTGTATTGCCCGAAATATTGACGCGTTTTAACTCTTCTTTGTAGCCGATGGCTTTAAATAAGATCTCATACTGGCCTTTGGCAAGGTTAAGGCTATAGTTACCGTCGTTGTTGGCAGATGTGCCACGGGTGGTACCCTTAACCAGGATGCTGGCAAATGGAACCGGTGCGCCGGTATCATCAACAATATTACCGCTTAGCGTAAATTGCTGCGCCGAGGCGGTAAAGACCCAAAGTAAAAGAGCCGCGGAAAAAATTATTCTTTTATACATGAATGGCAAATGCCTAAAGATGTGCATTTGATTTTGATTGTAGCGGGTTTGTTACGCTTTTAACGTTTTTTAACGTGTAGTAATGGTTCAATGAAAATCGTCATTTGCGAAGAGTGCCGATAGCTTTCGGGACGACGTGGCAATCTCATAGGACGATTTTATGCTAGGATTGCTTCGTACCTCGCAATGACATAAGTGTTATATCAAGTGCCTTTATAACATGATTACAGCATGCCCATTAGCTCCCCGTCACTTATTATCGGGATATTCAACTTCGTTGCCTTTTCCAATTTTGCAGGCCCCATATTATCACCTGCTACCAGGTAATCAAGCTTTGCAGAGATACTACTTAATATTTTGCCCCCGTTTTGTTCTATAATTTCTTTCAATTCCACGCGCGAGCGTTCAAAGGTGCCCGAGATAATGAAGGTTTTGCCGCTCAATTTGTCGCTGGCCAGCACCACTTCCTTTTCTTCGGCAGCAAACTGCAAGCCATCCTGCTGCATTTTTTGGATTTCTTGTAAGTGCTTTGGCTCAGCAAAATATTCGACCAAGCTTTGGGCAATGCGGTCGCCTATTTCATCTACGGCGGTCAACTCTTCGAATGTCGCGGCCTGCAATTTCTCGATCGTCTTGAAATGTGCCACCAGTTTTTTAGCCACGGTTTCGCCAATATAACGTATACCTAAGCCAAACAGCACTTTCTCAAAAGGCATCTTCTTAGATTTTTCTATGCCATCCAGCATGTTAGTGATCGACTTTTCGCCGAACCGATCCATAGAAGTGAGCGCGCCATAATGGTTTTTAAGGTCATAAATATCGCTGATGTGTTTCAGCAAACCCCTTTGGTAAAGCGTCTCAATAGTCTCATCGCCCAAACCATCAATGTTCATTGCCCTGCGGCCAACAAAGTGCTGCATCTTGCTTACTATTTGTGGCGGGCAGGCTTCATCATTAGGGCAATAAAACGCCGCCTCTCCTTCTTTACGTTCAAGCTGCGTACCACAGGCCGGGCACGTAGTTACATACGCAATTGGTTCTGCACCGGCTTGCCGTTTGGTCGTATTCACGCTGATGATCTTTGGGATTATCTCGCCGCCCTTTTCGACATACACCGTGTCGCCCTGGTGCAGATCGAGCCGAAGTATCTCATTGGCGTTGTGCAACGTTGCGCGTTTAACTGTAGTACCGGCAAGCAATACCGGCTTCAAGTTAGCTACAGGAGTAACCGCCCCTGTGCGACCGACGTTATACACTACTTTTTCTAAAATGGTTTCCACTTGCTCGGCTTTGTACTTATAGGATATTGCCCATCGCGGAACCTTAGCCGTAAAGCCCAACTCTTCTTGTTGCGCGTAACTGTTCACTTTAATTACAATACCGTCAATATCGAAAGAAAGATCAAAGCGCTTCTCTTCCCAGTGCGCAATAAACTTTAGCACCTCATTAATGTTGCTGCACAATTTGTTATGCTCACTTACGTGAAAGCCCCAGCGCTTTACGGCTTGCAAGCTCTCCCAATGGGTCTTGAATAACTGCTTTTCTGTATAAAGGAAATATAAAAAGCAGTCTAATGGCCTACGGGCTACCTCTGCCGAATCCTGCAATTTCATCGTTCCGGAGGCAAAATTCCGTGGGTTAGCATAAGCAACTTCTCCGTGTTCTATACGTTCATCATTTAAGCGCTCGAACGCCTTACGGTGCATCAATACCTCGCCCCTGATCTCGAATGAATCGGGATAATCGCCCGGCGCTAACTTTTTCGGCACACTATGTATCGTGCGGACGTTGGTAGTTACGTCATCGCCCTCATAACCATTCCCACGTGTTACCGCGCGCGCTAGTTTCCCGTCTTGATAGGTCATGCTCATAGACAGGCCATCGAATTTTAACTCGCACACATACTCAAAATTATCACCAATGGCTTTACGGATGCGCTGATCGAAATCTATCAGTTCCTGCTCGCTGTAAGTGTTACCGAGCGACAGCATAGGCCAGCGGTGCTTTACCGTTTGAAATTCTTTAGTCACTTCGCCGCCAACACGCTGCGTAGGCGATTCAGGGTCAGCTAATTCAGGATGTTCTTTCTCCAGAGCAGCCAGTTCTTTCAGTTTGATATCAAAATCATAGTCTGAAATGGTGGGTTGGGCCAGCACATAATAATTGTAATTATGCTGCCTTAATTCGGCGGTGAGCTTTTCTATTTTTTCTTTAGGCGACATGGTTAGCGAAGATAGTAATGTTGCCGTCTCTGGACAAGGACTACACGCCAGAGTAGGTGTTAAAACCAAAGTATACCACCTGTGTTTATAGCGCATGACCAGCAAAGAAACCGGCACGCCCTATTACGCTAAACTGGCGTATGTTTTTACGGCAATCATTGGTTTCGGCTTTTTGGTGCATATCGGCAAAAGCATGTTAGACCCGCTCATGTTCGGGTTTCTATTTGCCGTTCTGCTGTTGCCCCTGGCAAACTTCTTTGAACATAAATGGAAACTGCCCAGAAGCGCTTCAGCGTTTTTAGCTATTTTTTTATTTGTGCTTTTTGTTGGCGGAATAGTGTATCTGGTAGCTACGCAAATATCCCGGTTGGCCGACGACTGGCCGATGCTGAAAAAGCAGATAGAACAATCAGTACAAGACCTGCAGGGATGGGTACAATCCACTTTCCACGTCAACATGGAAAGCCAGATGGCTTACGTGCATAACACCACCAGCAAAATCGTATCATCGGGTACAGCATTGGTGGGCAGCACATTCCTGTCGGTGGGGTCAATTGTTCTGTTTTTATTGCTCATTAATGTCTTCACGTTCCTTATACTGTTTTACCGCAAGCTTCTCTTCGAATTTTTATTGCGTGCCTGCGGCGACAAGCATTGTGATACTATAAAAGACATTGCAGAGCAGATACAGTTGATATTGCGTGAATACATCCTCGGTTTGTTATTAGAGATGTTTCTGGTTGCCGCCGCTGCCTGCAGTGTATTTTGGATCATTGGGATAAAATACGCCGCCTTGTTGGGGTTGATCACCGGTTTATTCAACATCATTCCCTACGTGGGTATTTTTACCGCGCTGCTATTGAGTACGCTTATCACTTTTGCGACAGGCGCGCTTACAGATACCTTTTTCGTTGCCATTAGCGTGATCGGTATACATGCAATTGATGCAAACTTTTTGCTGCCGGTTGTGGTAGGCTCAAAGGTGCGGCTTAACGCGCTTATCACGTTCTTGGGAATCATACTTGGCGAAATGCTTTGGGGGCTTTCCGGCATGTTCTTATCCATTCCGACGCTGGCCATTATAAAGATTGTTTTTGATCACATTAAGCCACTGAAGCCCTGGGGCTTTTTGCTGGGCGGCGACTACGTTTACAAGCGATCCGCTGAAAGAAAAATGAAGACTGAATGATGTACTGTGCTTACCTTTAAGGCAAATCATCTCGCTATGAATTTTAAGCTCTTCTCCATATTCATCCTAAGCGCTTTAGCGATAAGTGCCAAAGCGCAATCCTTTAAAATTGTTCCCTTGGGCGTACTAGGTGGCGAAGACGAAAGTAACCTGTCCTCATATATGCTTGCCCCTGCCGGATCTAATAACTATGTTTGTTTAGATGCGGGGACATTGTATACAGGTATTAGTAAAGCCATTGCCAATAAAGTTTTTGCAGGCACTGCTGAGCAAGTTTTACGACAAAAGATAAAAGGCTATCTAATATCCCACTCGCATCTGGATCACCTATCCGGATTGGTGATCAACTCCCCTGCCGACACCAATAAAACTATTTACGCGTTCGCGGATTGCCTTAAAGTTTTCGAAACGCATTACTTTACACCTGTTAGCTGGTCAAATTTCGGCGACAAAGGTGAAGCCCCTGTACTCAAAAAATATCATTACGAAACGCTGGAAGCAGGCAAGGAAACAGCCATTGCTAGTACTGATATGACTGTCACCCCATATCCGCTTAGCCATTCGAATTTGACCAGTACAGCATTCCTTGTACGTAGCGGCAGCGCTTACGTACTTTACTTAGGTGACACCGGACCGGATGCGGTGGAGAAAAGTGCTAACCTGCATAACCTTTGGACTGCCGTAGCACCGCTAATTAAAGACAAACGCCTAAAGGCGATCATGATCGAAACATCTTTTCCTGACGAGCAGCCGGACAAATCTCTATTTGGGCATTTTACCCCAAGATGGTTGATGTCAGAATTTGATAATTTAGCGCAACTGACCGGCGGCGCGGCCTCGCTTAAAGGCTTTAAAGTCGTCATCACTCATTTAAAACCACCGGTTGCAAGCGTCAGCAAAATAAAGCAACAATTAAAAGCCGAAAACAAGTTAGGCCTGAACCTGATATTCCCTGAACAGGGAAAGACGTTGACGCTTTAATCCAGCTTAGCCCTTGAAACCAATACAACAACGCTGGCTCCCATCAATGCGATAAAGATAAATGAAACACGCAGTGTAAATGCGCCCGCCAGGAAGCCAATAACCGGCGGCCCAATTAAAAACCCTGCAAAGCTTATAGTAGACACCGCCGCGATAGCCGCGCCCGGTTGCATGGTTTTAGATTTGGCCGCTGCGCTGTAGATCATAGGCACAACGGATGATACACCAAAACCAACCAGCATGAAACCGCCGATGGCAGCGGGCAGCACCGGAAAAAGTACAGCAATGAGCAATCCGATCGTAGTGAGCGTTCCGCTTAATTGAAGCGTGCGTTTCAGCCCAAATTTGTGTGCAAACCAGTCGGCAATGAAACGCCCGGTAGCCATGGTGCTCATAAAGGCTGTGTAACCTGCAGCCACCCAGGCCTTCTCTGCTAATACAATCTTTTTAAAGTAGATTACACTCCAGTCGAACATGGCGCCTTCGCAAATCATGGAGCAGAATGCGATGATACCCAAGCCTACTAATGACCTGTCGGGGATAACAAAGGCGGGCCCAGTATCGCCGGTCGAATTATCATTATGTAAATACTGCCTGCAGATGATAACAGTTATGAGTGTCAACGTTGCGATGAACATAAAATGTGCTGCAGGCAGGATGTTTTGCCCGATCATCAGCGTGCCTATTGCGGCGCCGGCAAAACCCGCCAGGCTCCACAGCCCGTGGAACGAGGCCATTATCGGTTTTTTATACACCTTTTCCGTCGCGACAGCCTGTGTGTTGACAGAAATATTTGTGGCATTACCGGCGAAACCGAATAGCACCAGGCATAAAATCAATTGGTAGGGTTGTGTTACGCTTCCCAACCCGATCAAAAAAACGCCGTACATGATCAATGCGATTGTAAGCAGCGTTTTGCTTCCGAATTTGGTGACCGCCCAACCAGAGAATGGCAAAGACAGCATTAAACCTACCGGCAGTGCAAATAATACTCCGCCAAGCGCAGCATCAGTAAGTGCCAATTTTTGTTGAATGGTTGCTATACGCGATGCCCAGCTGGCAAAGCACAAGCCCGTCATGAAAAACATGGCGCCTACCGCCGCCCTGATAATTTTCTTATTCAAAAGGTGATGTTTAACAATTTGCTACCACCGCGAATTTAGACAACTAAATGCTATAGCAGAGTAGTTGGGTGTCTTTTTACACAAAAGAATCTTTCATAAAGTTTGCTTCTTCTGATACTGGTTGAAAATCCGCTTAAACTTTTAATGTCGACTGTCGTTATTCTATCTCACCCTTTCAGTTTTGTAGGTATGTTTTTATCAGGCAAAAAACAGTGCAACGCGGTACCGCCGCTTAACAAGCAAACCATAGTAATCACCGGTGCTTCGAGTGGAATTGGGCGGGCAACCGCTATTGAACTGGCCAGGTATAACTGCAAATTGATATTGGCTGCCCGCAACAAAGCTGCTTTGGATGAGGTAGCAGATGTATGCAACCGCCTTGGTGCTAACGCAATGGTAGTAGTCACAGATGTCACAGACGCACAAGCTATTACAACATTGGGCAAAGACGCATGCGCCTTCGGTAAAAGTATAGATGCCTGGATAAATGTGGCAGGTGTAGGTTTACTTGGCGATTTTAGCAGCATACCCTTAGAGGTACACCAGCAGGTGATACAAACCAACCTGATTGGATACATCAATGGCGCGTACGCAGCGTTACCATGCTTTAAAAAGCAAGGTTATGGTACAATAGTGAACGTAAACTCAGCAGGGGGATTTTTGCCGATGCCTTATTCGGTAGCCTACACTGCCAGTAAATACGGCGTACGGGGATATGCCGAAGCTTTGCAAGGCGAACTTGGCGACTACCCTAACATAAATGTGTGCAACGTTTATCCCGGTTTCGTAGACACACCCGGCCCGTCGCATGCCGGAAATTACACGGGCAAAAAGCTAAAACCCATGCCGCCCGTAGTAAGCCCGACAAGGGTAGCATCAGAGATAGTGGCATTATTACAAAACCCGCGCGAACACGTGTTAATAGGTTCTGCGGCATACGGCGCCAGGGTCGGCAGTATATTTGCGCCGCGCTTTACCCGCTGGGTGATGACACAAATTTCCAGGAATTATTTTAAACATGCAGAACCGGAAGCTGTGACCAATGGAAACTTACAGCACGCTACACATCTTCATTATCAGATATCGGGCGGCTATACGTCTAAAAAGGTTACTAAGCATAACCTAAAGTTAGGTGGTATCGCAGGCGCCGCAGCGGTAACCGCGTTCTGGCTGGTAAGAAAGTTTGTTTAATTACAGCGGCTGTACAAAAACAGGTGTTTCTGTCACGGTAAGCGTAAGTTTACCGCCAGTAGTGTTCATCACCGTTTTAACCGCATCAGCGGCACCGTCTTTTAAGGTGTAAACCGCGGCTTGAGATGCATTTCCCAGATCCAATGTGTATGTGCCTGTCCGGCCCATTTGGTCTGGGATCATCAAAGCATAAAATACCTTATTCCCATATACGTAGCGATCAACTAACGGGTCGGCACTAATGGTTGAGTTGTAAGCGTAATTACCCATTATCTTACTTACCTGCAGCATATAATCGGCAACTATCCTGCGGGTATTGTTGTCGTTAACCAGTCCCGATGTCTGGTAAGTCCACCCTCCGCCCGGCGCATCGTCATACATCTGGAAGTAGAAAACACGCTCAACCCCATGACGGGCATACATTAAGGAAGTACGTAATGTCCAGTCGGCCTGTGTTTGCATGATTGAGCGGTTACCGATCACAAATGCACCCTGCGGACTCGATGACTGCGTATCATAACTCGATTCTGTTACCCAGACCGGCAAGTGCAGTGTTTTACCTAAGGCAACAAAATCGTCGGCAACTTTTCCGCCTATGCTTAGCTCTGGCGCCATAGCTTTCGTGGCTACAGATTTAATGTCCAGCGAAGCATTATTTGAATAGTAATGGTAGTTAATCACATCAAAACAAAGGTCTACGCTGCCATCGGCGCGGTAACCGCGGTTTGCACGGCACCACTCTACCATATCCTTCACGTATTGAACATCCGGGTGTGCCAGTCCGCCCATGACAACAAGCATATTCGGGTCGGCAGATTTAACGCCAACGCCCTTACCCATTTTGCCTTTATTACCATCATAAAACGCAGACATATTAGCCGCATATTCCTGAGCGGTTTGCTGCGCTTTGGCACCCTTCCACCATTTGTCGCGCTCATTGTCGCACTCTATATATTTAACATAATTAAGGCCAACCTTTATCTCGTTAATTTCATCTCCCGTCCATCGCTGCGATGCGTCGATACTCATCAAGGACCGGTCGATAGCGGCATTTGACCCGTACCGGGCTGCAAATTGAAATGCAACCTTTGCTTGCAATAAATAAGAAGAAGGATTTGATTTGTCTGAAGTATACGGCGCAGGCGTATCTTCGTTATCGCGTTGATCAGCAGGATAGTAAGCATTAAGGAACCATCCCGGGACTGTTTTCAGATCGGCCAGCATCAGCACAGAATCTTGTTTGCCACGCTGATACATCACATCATAAAACCAGCCGCCGCTGTGTGTAGGATTAAAGGTGTATTTACCCTGGGTTTGCTCAAGCTTTTCCCAGTCCATATAGTGCCTGAAAGAGCCGAACCCCTTTATCAATGCCCATTTAGGCTCGTAAACACGCGTATTGTCGTTTACATCATTGGGGTTTTGTTCGATGTTCCACTCATAACCGTTAACACCAAACATGTTTTTCAGTGGGATGCCGTTAGATTCGAGCGAACCCGTGTTACCGCCAACGCCCTCATTTGATACTGGGTCTACAATAGCTTTCTTAGAACAATAGGCAAAAACGCTGACCAAGACCAGGAGAAATAGGCTGCGATATATCCATGATTTTTTTATAGCAGGGGCTTTCAATTGTTCCATGTTAATTATAATACGCAAATTATGGGTAGAAAGTTGTAAGCCCCTGCTTATAAATTATTTAGGCCTTTTTAAAGTAGCGTGTAATATGTTGCCGTTTACATCTATGTTCATCACGACAGAGTCGGCATAAACCTTACCTTTCTGAGGTATTTCTAAACCATTAACAACGGTTGAAAAATTGATCATATCGCCGCTCACTTTGCCATTATCGATTGTAGACACACCATAAGGCGACTCGGCTGTACCGGTTAGTTTATCGCCGTCAACTTTAAAGTTGTAGGTTAATGCAAGGTCGTTACCATCCATATTAGTGGTACCTACCCATTTACCATCAAGTGCCGCGAAAATGGCAAACGCCGAAAGTACAACCGTGGCGAAAATTGCCACCAGAAACGTCATTTTTTTAGTTATCATAATTGGATTTGTTTATGTGCCAATATAATTGTTAAAATGTTAAATGCACGTAATCATTCATCCGTATAGAACAAAAAAGCAATTTGGATACTTATATCCTCATAAATACTTACCCCAATGGCAGCCACAAAGCATTTCAAATTCATCAATAGCAAAACCGGCAATACCATATTTTACTATTCATACACAGCCGGCGGTGACGCGCAGCATTTAAAAGCCGAACTGGAAAAAATAAAGGAACAGGTCGCCATTCAGAACGGCGTTTTTACAGGCACTATTTATTGGGAAGAGGTGGTTGAAAAAGACAACCACATATAGTTTTACGGTACAAAATAATGATAGATGGGCGCATATATACCCTCACTGGTAGTGTAATATGAACGTCCGTCACGCGCGAATGTGATTGCTTCGCCCTGCTTCTCGGCCTCATAATCCAGTTCTGCCGGAGCTTGTTTCATTACCTTCCATACCGGCATCCCGGCAGGGCGTTTCCAATAATAAACCTTGCTGTAATTTTTTAACAATATTTGAGATCCATCGGCAGAGATACTCCCCGCCGTGATCCATTTCATAGGCGGGAATCCCGGGAAGAATAATCGTGCACGTTTGGTCAAAACAACCGTATCGCCCGATCTAAAATTTAGCGGCGTAGTGTAAACCGTAACTGAGTCGGTTCGCTTTGAAACTATATATAACAGCTTTTCAACCGGGTCGGCCATTAGTGTTTCTGCATCCCTTGGCCCGTCGGGGTATTGTAAGAAAAGATGGTCTGCAGTTAGTGTTCTTGACACAGCGCTGCCCTGTTTGGGCTCCGCAAAACGGTAAACCGTCAAATAAGGCCTTACAGCAGCGTTATCACCAATATCACCTAAATAAATATAGCTTTTATTTTTTAGCGGGCCGGGGGCAACCGCAATGTCTTCACAATCGCGCGCACCCAAGCCATTGTTTTCTAAGCCCTTAAAATTATACGTAGTTTTAAGCGCGCCTTTATCGTCTATAGCAAAAAAACGACTGCTATCGCCGCTGTCATTATGAACATACAATATGCCCGGGCTAATAGCCGAGGCCGCGATACCTGACGTTTCGTTCATAGCCTTGTCCTGAAGCTTACCGGTAACCTCTGACTTGCGCTGCAATTTGTGATGCGCGTATGCTGCAACAAATACAGAGCTAATAATAATCAGCAATGCTACCCTGCGTTTCTTTATCCTTTTTGGCGACATATCAAATGCAAAAATATTTAACCATTGTGAAGTTTAGGTTAACACTACCTGCAACTATACTGCCAGCCCAATTAAACCAAATCCTTTTCTGTATTTTAATTACATTAGCCCCTAACAACCAATCTACTCATGAAATACCAGCCTGCCGACAATCGGTACGATAAAATGGAATACCGCCGCTGTGGAAATAGCGGCATTAAATTGCCCGCCATCTCACTTGGGCTATGGCACAACTTTGGTCACGTAGACGTGATGGAGCATTTCCGCAAAACGCTGCAATTAGCGTTTGACAGCGGCATTACGCATTTCGATCTGGCTAACAACTACGGCCCGCCTCCGGGATCTGCAGAAGAAAACTTTGGTAAATTATTGAAAGCCGATTTTGCCGGCTACCGCGATGAGATGATCATATCTACCAAAGCGGGCTACCATATGTGGGAAGGCCCGTACGGCGAGTGGGGATCTAAAAAATACCTGGTGGCCAGCCTTGACCAAAGCCTAAAACGCATGGGCTTGGATTACGTGGATATTTTCTACTCGCACCTCCCCGACCCTGACACACCACTTGAAGAAACTATGGGCGCGTTAGACCTGATGGTTCGGCAAGGCAAAGCATTATACGTAGGTATTTCAAATTACCAGGCCGACGAGGCGCAGCGCGCGATCGATATTTTAAAAGACCTGGGCACGCCATGCCTCATTCATCAGCCAAAATATTCAATGTTTGAGCGATGGGTAGAAGGCGGGTTGCTTGATGTTTTGGAAAAAGACGGCGTAGGTTGTATACCATTTTCGCCGCTGGCACAAGGGCTGCTTACCAACAAATATTTAAACGGCATCCCCGAAGATTCACGCGCACACAAAGCAAGCGGCTTTTTGCAGGAGAACCAGGTTACGCCTGAGGCTGTAGACAAGGCCAAAAAACTAAATGAACTGGCACGGCAACGTGGCCAGTCGCTTGCACAAATGGCGCTTGCCTGGTTATTGAAAGACCCGCGGGTAACCTCAGTCCTGGTAGGTGCAAGCAGCCCTACGCAACTGGCAGATTCCCTCAAATGCCTGGATAACATTAAATTCAGCGGTGAAGAAATAAACCAAATAGAAACGATCTTAAAATAAAAAACGGGTTAGCGATAACAGCGGAAGCCAGGAAAGATTCGCCGCAGGCGAATTCTATTCTTAAGCGATAGCTTTTAGATTTTATGGATCAGATCAATTGGGGATTAATAGGTTGCGGCAACGTAACAGAACTGAAGAGCGGCCCGGCCTTTAATAAGGTGCCTAACAGTCAGCTTAAAGCTGTGATGCGCCGAGATGGTGAAAAGGCTGCTGATTACGCGCGGCGTCACGGTGTAGAACAATGGTACGATAATGCCTATAAAATGATGGCGGAGGCGGGCATCAATTCGGTTTATATTGCCACCCCTCCATCGTCGCATGTAGAATATACTTTAGCCGGCTTGGAGCGCGGACTTAATGTATACGTTGAGAAACCAGTTACACGCAACGCTGCCGAAGCCCAGCAAATTGCAGATGCCGTAGCTGCAAGCGGTGGTAAACTTACCGTAGCTCACTACCGGCGCGCGCTGCCAATGTTCCTTTATATAAAGCAACTGATAGATGAGCAAGCGATAGGCGAGATCCGCACGGTGCAGATACGCATGTGGAAGACCGCCCAGGCCGAGCAGATACAACAAACGGAAAACAACTGGCGCGTACAACCCGAAATATCGGGAGGGGGGTACTTTCATGACCTTGCCCCGCACCAGCTCGACCTGATGTTATATTACTTCGGCAAGCCTGTAAAGTATCAGGGGTATTCGCTCAATCAAGCCAACCAATATCCTGCCGATGACCATACCTGCGGAAGTATCATTTTTGAGAATAACGTGGTAGTTAACGGCTCGTGGAGTTTTAATGTAGCCAAAAACCAGATAACAGATAGTTGCGAGATCATTGGCACCAAGGGAAAAGTAAGTTTCCCGTTTTTCGGATTCACGGTTGCGCTGGAAACAGATGATATAAATGAAACCAAAACCTTTACCCATCCGCAGCACATTCAGCAGCCCATGATTGAAAAAATAGTTAATTATTTCGGCAGTGAGGGGCCAAATCCTTGCTCAATTGAAGAAGCCGTGGTATTGATGAAGATAATGGACCCGTTTACAGGAAAGTAGAGCCGGTCAAGTATTTAATTGACACACAACATACTTACTTAACCAAAGTTATTTTGCTAAATTAGCCAGAGGTTATGAAAAGAGCTTTTTTACCTGCGCTGTTTGTATTGTTGCTTTTTGGATTGCGTGCTGCCGCGCAAACCTACACCGTGCCGGTAAATTATAAATTCAGTTCGCCGGCCGATTACAAACGTTACGAACCCCAAGTGTTAGAAACGGTAGACTGGCTGCAAAATACCCCCTGGACAGAAGAACCTGTTAAAAGACGCCTCGCCAACGCCTTTTTGTTTAAGTGGATACAGGGCGTACCCGGCATTGTAATGACCATAATGCCCGAATTGATAAACCTTACAGATAAAAACAACCTGCTTATGGCTGCCTTTGTAGGCGGCTATTCAAAATACGCTATTGAGCACCCCGGATATCTTAAGGAAGAGGCTAACAACGCCGCGGTGAGGGCACTAATAGCTAAATACCGTGCAGAGCCTACCCGCAAAAAAGACGAGGACATAGAAAAATTGATCCGCCTTGAGAGGGACGGTCAATTAGGCTATTGGGTAATGAACGATTACGAGAAGCCGCAACAAGAGTGATATTAATCTTTTTTCTTCGGCACTTTAGCGCCTTCTTTGCGCGCTTCTGATAGTCCGATTGCGATAGCTTGTTTACGATCGGTTACCTTTTTGCCGCTACCGCTTTTTAGCTTGCCTTCTTTCATTTCGTCCATTACTTCGCCAACTTTTTCGCCGGCTTTCTGTGAATACTTTGCCATGGTTTGGTTATTGAGTTATTGAATTATTCAGCAAAGTTTTTGCCAAATTTGGGTTACCTATCATTGTTTTAAGTATGAAGAATTAGTGACGTATAATAAAGCTTTATTACAATCTTATTCAAAGCATCCCTACGTTTTGGGCTTCTTTTCAGTGTATGCTGCGACATGGACAAGCTTGGTCTTAAGAGAAATCCGTAAAATACCACCTGGATATGAAAAGTCAGTTGGTGCACATGAAACGCTTGTTGGCTTTATAGGATTTGTTTTTTGTTTAATATTATTTCTTAATGCCTGCTTTAGGCTTAAAGACGGACACTTCTATATCAAAATGATAGGAGCGGTGTGTGTTTTGGGGATTATAGAGATAATGGTAAAACAGATTATAGAAAACTAACTTGCTCTAAAGCATTTATATCGGTCGAATTGATAAGTTTGACGTGGCGGGTAATCTTCTCTGCACTCCAGTTCCACCAGGCAATTTTATTAAGGCGTGCAATTATTGGCTCATCATAACGCATACGGATCAATTTCGCCGGGTTGCCGCCCGCAATGGCGTAATCGGGTACGTCTTTGGTCACTACAGATTTTGAAGCGATTATGGCTCCATTGCCGATCTTTACGCCGGGCATAATGGTAGCCCCGTAGCCTATCCACACATCGTTGCCAATTACCGTATCCCCTTTGAAGGGGTACTTTGTAGTAAGGTCCACGCCCTCGTTGATCTTTTCCCAGCCATTTCCAAAGATGCCGAATGGATAAGTCGAGATAGGTTTGATCTCGTGATTGGCGCCATTCATGATGAATTGTACACCCGATGCAATGGCACAAAAGTTACCGATGATGAGTTTATCGCCCAGGAAATCAAAATGGTAAAGCACGTTCCTTTCGAAATTGTGCGGGTCGATCAGGTCGTCGTAATAGGTATAATCACCCACAATAATGTTTGGACGGGTGATGATATTTTTCAGAAAAGCCATTTCGCGATGACCGTCTAAAGGGTATTTGGTAGCCGGGTTGGGTCCGTAACTCATACTGATGAATTTTGAGCAAGATAGTGATTACTATACATGACGCCGATACATGTGAAGCGTTGCATTTGGACTATATTTACCGCATGCGATTTATCTCTGATACCGACTTGATTTTGAATGCCGACGGCAGCGTATACCATTTAAACCTGCTGCCCGGCGATATTGCAGATACCATTATCCTGGTCGGCGACCCAGAACGAGTGCCGCAAGTGAGCAGGCATTTCGACACTATCGACCTAAAAAAGGGCAAACGCGAATTTATAACGCATACGGGTGTGATGCGTGGCAAACGGCTTTCTGTTGTGTCTACGGGCATTGGTACAGATAACATAGATATCGTGCTGAATGAGTTAGACGCGCTGGTAAATATTGACCTGGATACGCGTATGGTAAAAGGGGAACTTAACCAACTGAATCTGATTCGCATTGGCACATCGGGGGCGGTACAGGCAGATATTCCGATAGACAGTTTGCTGGTATCATCTGCAGCGATAGGCTTAGATAGCCTGATGCATTATTACAAGCGGGAAACTTCGGCAGCCGATGAGGAATTGCTCGCAGCCTTTAGTAAGTCATTAAATGGCAGTGGTTCTGTTTTACCATATTTCGCGGCAGGCAGCCGGGAACTGATCAGTATTTTGGGCAATGGTTTTAAACAGGGCATCACTATTACTGCGCCGGGTTTTTACGCGCCGCAAGGCAGGTCTGTGAGGGTAGCATCAGCAGTACCGCAATTTTTTGAAGTGATCAATCAATTTGAATATAAAGGACAGCGTATAACCAACCTGGAAATGGAGACCGCCGGTATCTATGGTATGGCTGCCGTGCTTGGCCACCGGGCTATATCATTTAATGTAATTCTGGCCAACCGTGCCACCAATGTTTTTAGCCGAACCCCGGCTGAGACTATGGAAAGGTTTATTGGAGAAGTACTGGATAGGGTAGTTGAATACACCTAACAGTCATATAAAACTTGTCATTCTAAACATAGTGAAGAATCTTATGCATTAATGCACTGCTGAATAATCCCGATAGCTATCGGGATTCGCGTTGCTCAAAATGACAAAAGCCTATTTCCCTCCCTTTTTCAGCATCAACTCTGCAATGTATTTTACCGGGGCGCTGCCAAAGCTTAAGAATTTTTCGTTGAAGTCTTTAAGCTTGTACTTGTCGCCCATTTTCTTTTTGTAGGCTTCGCGCAGGTCTGTTATTTCCTTGAAGCCCGTATAGTAACTGGTTAGCTGCACGCTGGAAACGCTTACACGTTTCCACTTGCCTTCCGCTTCGGCTTGCTGCTGGAATGCCTCTTTGGTCAGCATTTTTATTACCTGTTCTTTGGTCATGGTGCCGGTATGTACGCTATAATCCAATATGGCATTGTATACCGAACGCAGGTTCCATTTATACCACATCAGCATCATTTCGGGCTCGTTATTACCGAAGCCATTTTCGAGCATCATTTGTTCAGTATAAACTGCCCAGCCTTCTATCATGGCGCCATTGCTTAGTATGGATTTGATCATACTTGGCGATATATTAGCATAAACCAGTTGCGTGTAGTGGCCTGGTATAGCTTCGTGGATGCAGAGTATCTGCAATATGTATTGATTGTATTCGCGCAGGTAACTTTCAGATTTTGCGGCAGGCCACCCTGCCAGGCTGCCCACATTGTAATAGGTATTGCCACCTTTATCATACGGGCCGGGCGAACTTACCGATGCACCTGCCACCCCTGCCATGTAAGCTGGTTCCTTTCGCACAACCAACGGTTTGGTTGGGTCTATGTAAAGCAGGTTTTTATCTTTTACAAAGTTGGTCAGGCGAGGGATCTGCGCCGCGATTGCCGATTGGAACTCGTCGGGCCGCACATGCTTTGCCGACAGCGTATCTATCATTTTGCCTATCAATTCCAACGTATCTGCAGGCATGGCTTCTTTACCAAAATATTTTGGCCATAGCTGCTTGCTTATTTTAGCCATTTCGCGGTGCAGGTATTTCTTGCGCTCAACCGCGCTGTTATAGACCTGTTGAGGCGTACTGGCCGATTGGATATCATATTTAAATTTATCCTGGTACAGGTCTTTGCCCAAACGGAAACTGCGCGGATGATCGTTCTTTAAGCCTTTAAGCCACGCAGCAAAACCCTTTATGGCTTCGGCAGATAGCTTAGCACGCTCCAGCATCTTTTGCTTTTCTTCTTTTGGGATGTCTGTTTTTTTTAGCGAGTCGGCGAAGTCATTTTCAAATACAGATACGCCGCCCGTGTGCTGGTCTATTGCCAGGTTTGTCAATTCAACCACCGGATTTTTGATCTGCTTTTCGGCTTCTTTATAGTAGGCCGGGATGTTAAGCATCTTTTGATAAAAACTGCGCAGGCGCTTTTCTAAGGGTGCGTATTTTTCATTCAGGATGAAGGCAAAAGTGCCAATCACGTTATATTCAGACGGGTTCCACTCCCACGATTTTTCTTGCTGGTTTGCCCACTGTATTTCCTGCATCTGGTTTTCTATGAGATGATGGTCTATCTTCATCGCGTCGGTGAGTGAACCTATCTCGTAGCGGCTAAGCGAGTCTATTTGTTTTTTGGCAAAGCTTACGTATTTGTCGCGTGCGTCTGCACTTGGCACAATCAGTACGCTATCATATTTATGGTAGCCTACCTGCGTTGCCCAGTCGGGGTTTACCTTCCAAAGTTCTTCCAGGAAATGATTTTCATACCGGGCAAAGGTTGTGCTGTCTTTTATGGATTGCGGGGCGGCGCCATTATCCTTTTTGCAGCCGGTAAAAACAGTGAAAGCTAGTGCCGCAAATAAAACAGATCTGGTTAGCATTTGACGAGGGGTTTTAAATATGCCTGCTAACTTAAACATTACAATACACAAACAGAAACTGCCTGCATAACGCGAATATTACAGTAACATATCTGCTTGCTGCTTGTTAAGCATACAACCAATTATGTCCCTTATGGATACTAAGGAAACCACCATTGAAGAATTAATAAAGCTGTTAAAAGGCGGCGGAGCACATGCAACACTTAAAGACGCGCTGGCCGACCTGCCCGAAAACTTGCGCAGTGCAAAACCATACAACTTACCCTACAGCATCTGGCAGTTGTTAGAGCACATCCGCATTGCGCAATGGGATATGCTTGAGTTTTGCCGCGACGCCAATCATAAATCGCCTAAGTGGCCCGATGATTATTGGGTGAAAGAGACCGGCCCTGCTGATGAACGCATCTGGAAAAATTCTATAAAGCAGATAGAGCATGACCTGGAAGATTTTATAGAACTGATCAAAAAGCAAGATATCTATAAAAAGATTCCGCATGGCGATGGACAAACAATTTTACGCGAAGCGCTGCAAATGGCAGATCACACGAGTTATCATACCAGCGAGATCATCATTATCCGCAGGTTATTAAATGCATGGAAATAGCAATTTCCTAATCCTTCAGCTGACGGATGAGTGTAACATGTGACAGTTTTTCTAACAATACTGACTTATTAGTATCTGACTTAAACCTGTCAGCGATATAATACCCTGTGTATCAACACTGCATGATCGTGTCAGTGTCACATGTTTGCCCGTTTTTTGACAAAAAATGTCACATACTGTTTCAGGGTGTTACAATGCCATAACACTGTCAGCACAATGTTTACCGTTAATCTTAATCTGTAAAATACTGACGGTAAAGCAATTACTTCAATTTTCCGATGAAATTCAGCACATCGGTCACCAACTCCGGCTTTAGCGGCAGGTTCGGGTCGGCATAAGTAGCCAGATTCTTATCACGGTCTGCCGGGGCATCCTTTAAAATGTGATTCATGTTGGGAATAATGTCAAGTTCGGCGTCAGATTTACCTTTCTTCAGCTTCTCGGCATCAACCGTGCTAACTTGTAAGTCTGTTGTGCCCTGCAATATCAAAACAGGCATTTTTAACCTGCGCATAACCAGCGCTGGGCCGTAACGCATCCACGACATGATATAAGGCTGAATACTTGGGCGTACCAACGCGTATAATGATACATCTACATTGTTTTGCACCTTTCCCTTAGCAAGGCTGTCTAAGACAGTATTCACACGTGTGGCTATATAGTCAGGCTGCGATTTCATCTGTTCCTTTAATAAAACAGATGCCGGCCTGCCCGCTCCCTCGGCAGAAATAAAACCTGCCACAGGCCCGTCGGCAGATGCAAGCATCCCCACCAGTGATCCTTCACTATGGCCGAATACAATGACTTTTGAAAAGCGCTTATCGTCATGTAATTCGCCAATTATACGCGATGCATCTTCTACATAATCCTCAATTTTTAATTGTGACTCTTTTGTGCCCGAAACACTTTTGCCAACAAGCTTTTTATCATAGCGTAAACTGGCAATGCCTGCTTTACTTAATGCCGCAGCCAGCATACGGTAGGTATTGGTATTGATACCCAGTTTAGGGCTGTTACCGTCGCGGTCTGTAGGGCCAGATCCTGCAATGATCAGTACAACCGGAACCTTTCCGCCGGTACCGGGCGGGATCAATAGTGTGCCCGATATCTCCGCGTTAAATAAGCCCTTAGAAATGTAAGGTGTTTCGCCCGGCAAGGCTTCCGTTTGCTGCACGGTGGCACCATCGGTATAGTTATCAAAAAACAAACCTGCTATCTGGTTCTTGTCATCAACGTTAAGTTTCATGGCCAGCACAGACTTGTCGAACGATGCTTTGTAGATCGCTATGCCATTGTCGTTACGGGCGTAGGTAATGTCCTTCAGGTCTCCCAACTGGCTGTGCAGCTGGCCAACCATCTGATTATTTTTATCGGCAGGCAGCGCTGTTCTTACCGTTGGAGAGAACATCGCAAAAATGCTGTCGGGCTGGTTAGCGTTATAAAATTGTTTAAATTTTGTAACCACTTGCATATAGGCAGCCTGGCCGGTTTGGGCCTGCGCGGTTAACGCGGTTATCATAAAAACAAAGCACAATTTTTTCATTATCGCGTATTAGGAACGCCGAAATTAATCATAGTTTGGTTATTTTACTATTGCGTTCTGTACGATTAAAAACTATTATTTATATTCCACCTCAAAATATTTTTCTGCTACGTAACTTAAAATTGTTTTTAACGTAAAAGAAAATTGATAAACGATTTTGATGCCGTTACGGTAAGTGACCCCGAACTATTGAATGACTAAACTTATTGCTTGTATTATCTTCTTGTGTATTGCCCTGAGTTCGTATTCACAAAGCAATAGTTCTGCCATTAACGGAAAGATCACCGGCCCTGATAATCAGCCCGCCATCTCTGTAACCGTAAGGTTGTTACACCTGCCCGATTCTGCACAAATAAAAGCCGGCAATACAGATGCTAACGGCTCCTTCTCGTTCGAAACAATTAAAAGCGGCAGGTACGCCATCGTGGTAAGCGGCATAGGCTACAAAAAACAGGTTACAGGGCCATACGTAGTAACACCCGGCCAGCGACTTACCATTGCTGACGTCAAACTTTCTGAAGACAGGATCGCGCTGAGCGAAGTGGTGATACGTGATAAACGGGATTATATTGATACGCGCGCCGATAAAACCGTGTTGAATGTTGACCGTAATATCCTGGCAACAGGCATAAACGCGCTAAGCGTGCTGGCTACCGCACCTGGCGTAAAGGTGAACAGCCTGGGCGAAATAGCCATGAAGGCGGGCCAGCGCCCATCTGTATATGTTAACGGCAGGCAGGTGAGGCTGCAGGGTGCCGACCTTTCTGCTTATTTGCAGAGCCTGCAAAGCCCCGACATTAGTCAGGTAGAGCTGATACAAAATCCATCGGCCAGGTTTGACGCGGGCGGCGCCGGCGGGGTGATCAACATCATCATGAAAAAGGGTGCTAATGAAGGCTTTAATGGCGCGGTAACGGGCACTGCAGGTTATGGCAGTTACGGCAAAGCCGGGCTTAACGCAAACGGTAATTACCGGTCTAAAGGCGTAAACGTATTTGGGTCTGCCGGCATAGATTATAATAAAACCTTTTTAACCATCCGTACAGACCGTACTATAAATGACGCCGAGCATTCGGCATTTAACACAGTTTATGACAATACCCAAAGCACGCCTACTTTTAATTACCGCTTTGGCACAGATGTTACCATCAGCCAGAAACATTCGCTGGGCTTTTTAATATCTGGCAACACAGCAACAACAGATTTTTCTAAAAGTACCGCTACCGCGTTGCGAAAAACCAGCGCGGACTCATCTTTTATTACCACCTCGAACCTTAAAAGAAAGGTGTCACTTACCAACTATAACATCAACTACCAGGGGAAATTAGGAAGCCATCAAACGCTAAGCGCTGATGTCGACGCTGCATTTTATTCGCGCCGTTCGCAGGAACAACTGGTAACATCAAGCAGTATAACCCGCCCGGCGAACGCTATCACGCCAAGGTTAGACACGTTGAATAACCTGGCACCCACCAAATTTGACAACCAGTCTTTCAAAATAGATTATGGCAATAACCTGTCTAAGACAAACCATTTAGACGCGGGTATAAAAGGCAGTTTTGTACACAGCACTAATATGCAATGGTTTAACACGGTTGTTAACGGCGTATCTGTACCTTATGCCAGCTTAAGCAGCGATTTTAATTACAACGAGCGGATCGCTGCTGCCTATGTCAACTTTGTCCATGTGGCAGATAAATTTTGTTATACCGCCGGGCTGCGTGCAGAAAATTTGCGGTCTGATGCTAACCTGGTATCGCGTAATGAGCGCTTTATCCGCAACTATAACAACCTGTTCCCTTCGTTGCAGCTGATCTACAAACCCAATAAATCGCAGTACATTTTTGATTACAACCGCCGCATAGATTATCTGGATTATAGCATTGTGAACCCGATAGTAGCTTACCAGGATAACTACAACCTGCGCGCGGGAAATCCCTACCTGCAGCCTGCCATCATCAATACCTTCCAGGTGTCATACTTACGCCCATCCGTGCTAAAGCTGAGTGTCTATGCCATAGACACCAAAAACATGTTCAACTTTGCTTATTACAGCCAGAATGATGTCACTAAGGTGCTCACCACTACTAAAACCAATCTGCAAACGTTTTTGTCAACCGGGGTTAGTGTGGAGTTGCCGGTTAAGGTGAGCAAGTTTTACAATTTTGATTTCAACGGCGATGTGGCCTATCAACGTTATAAGGATTATAAAGGATATTTGAACAAAGGGACGGGCGACCTGATCCTTAAACTGAATCAAAGTTTCCGTTTGGCTGATGGTTTATCAGCATCCGTTTACGCGCAGTACGAATCGGCAACGTTTTACGGTGTTTCATCATTCAGGCCTAACTATTATCTGAACGCGGGTATCGCGAAACAGATCAACCCAAGGTCTACCCTTACAGTAAACGCGACAGACGTTTTTAATACAGACCGCGACCGTTATAACATTAATTTCGCCAATCTTAACATGTCTGTATACAACAAAAAGGAGACACAAGTTGTACGGGTTACTTACACCTATCGCTTTGGCAAATCAACTGTTAAGGGTGCGCGCAGGCATACAGCTAGTAACGCCGAGGAACAGCGCCGCATGAACTCGGCAGGGCTTTAACCTACGTTACCCGTAAGCGAGCCGGCTATGATGATAATTAGCACGGCGAGGGTTATGCCTACATACAGCCAGTCTTTCTCCAGCACAAAGCCTATTGCAGAAAATATAATACGAACTATTGGTGTGATAATAAGCAGGATGATTCCCATTTGTATTACCGCCCGGCCTCTGCCGTTAAATATACCGTGTATGATGCCGGAAAGAGAGTGCACAAACTCCGGCACGCCTATAAATTTGTGGTAATCAACAGCTTCTGAGCCGTGACGGTGCAAGTAAACCAAGCCACCAATAAAAACCACAGATATAGATAGGATAACGCCTGCGCGCAGCACAAGGCCTATGATCCGCTGCATATCTGTATCCTTAAAACTGTGCTTTGCTGCCATATCAGATCTTGCCGTTTAAACCATTGTAGATCATCTGCGCCGCCAGGAAAGTAACGATCACCGCGAACACCCAGCGCAGCCAACCCGATGAACCTGTTTTGACCAGTATCTTCGACCCGGTTATAGCGCCTAATAAAACTCCTATAACTACCGGCATGGTAATCCCCGGGTCTATATAGCCGCGCTGTAAATAAACCACCGCGCTGGCCGCTGCCGTTACCCCTATCATAAAATTACTGGTGGTGGTTGACACTTTGAACGGAACGCGCATGATATTATCCATGGCGATAACTTTTAGCGCCCCCGAGCCTATGCCCAGCAAACCTGATATAATGCCCGCGAACAGCATCATGATAAAACCGCCGCCCACCTTGCGCACGCCATATTCTACACGGCCTATTGCGGTAGGGTAGCTGCCATTTAATTTTAATTTCACCGCAAGCGGCGCCTGCTCTGTAACGATGATTTCCTGCTTTTTTTTAACAGACATTACTGCCGAAAAAATGAGTATCACCCCAAATATTACCGCGATGATAGGCGCGTGAATGAAAAGAGATAGCGTTGCCCCTATCAGCGCGCCCAGTGTTGTAGCGATCTCAAGGAACATGCCGATCCGGATATTGGTTATTCCCTCCTTTACATACGCCGCGGCCGAACCCGTTGACGTGGCTATAACAGAGACGAGCGAAGCACCAATGGCATAATGGATGTTGACGCCTAAACCGATGCTCAGCAGCGGAATGATCACCACCCCGCCGCCCAAACCTGTGAGCGAGCCCAGCAGACCTGCCGCAAAAGCGCCGACAAGCACTATCAGGGTAAACAACAATACGGTCATTAGAATTTAGCGGTGGTTTATAACAGCGACTAAAGTAGCAATACTTTTAGGCTAAGCGTTTACTGTAACAATATTAATTACTATTTGAAACAGAAATACTTACTTTAAACGTTTATTGCGTTGTATGAAGATCAAACTGCTCCTGCCTGTATTATTTTGTTTTGTTTCTGCTATAGGCTTTGCCCAATCCAAACTTCCGTCGAACATATTTCAGCACAAATTGCCCAACGGCCTCGATGTTATTGTTGTAGAAGATAACAGCGTTCCGCTGGCTACGGTAATGATCACTGTTAAGAACGGGGCATATACGGAGCCGCCTGCCTTTAACGGCTTAAGCCACTTGTATGAGCATATGTTCTTTAAAGCCAATAAGGACTATCCAACGCAAACAGACTTTATGAACAGGGTAAGTGAGTTGGGGATGGAGTTCAACGGCTCTACAACTTATGAAAATGTAAACTACTTTTTTACGCTGCCAAGCGCCAATCTTAAACCCGGCCTGGAGCTGATGAACTCATCTATCCGGTATCCGCTGTTTAACGCCGAGGAAATGAAGCGCGAGAACATTGTGGTAGACGATGAATTTCAGCAGCATGAATCGGCGCCGGCTTATGCCTTGATAGATGCCATGGACCATCACATGTGGGGCGATCTGTACAGCCGTAAAAATCCTACAGGCAACCACGATATCATCCGTAACGCAACGCCCGCGTTGATGGACTCCATTAAGAACAAATACTATTACCCTAACAACGCACTACTTACCATTGCCGGCGACGTTGCCCACGCGGCGGTGTTTGCGGAAGTGGATCAGTTGTTCGGCAGCTGGCAGGCATCCGCGTTCGATCCGTTTAAGAAATGGCCAGTGCCCGAGTTTAAGCCTCTAACCAAGACCGATTATTTTGTGGTACAGTCGCCCATAGCGAATGTGCCCATTATCCAGATGGAATGGTTTGGCCCTGATACACGCCACGATCTGCCTGCTACTTACGCCGCTGACGTATTCTCTTACATCCTCGACCAGAATTCATCTAAGTTAAGCAAAGCACTCATCCGCAGCGGCCTGGCACAGCAGGTTGATTTTGGTTATCTCACTTTAAGCCATACCGGGCCTATCACGTTATTGGTGATACCTAACCCTGCCAAGATACCCGAATGCCTGGCAGAAATTAAAAGGCAGATAGCCATGTGGGATAGCCCCGATTATGTAACCGATGAGCAATTAGAAACAGCCAAACGTAAGCTGGGCATACAGCAAACCCGCGAAGCGGAAGTGACCAGCGATTTTACGCAGGTGTTATCTTTCTGGTGGGCATCGGCGTCATTGGATTACTTCGCCAGTTACAATGATAACCTCAAAAAGATGACCAGAGCAGATCTGCAGAATTACGTACGCAAATACATAAAAGGTAAGCCCTATTGCGCAGGCCTGCTGGTGAGCCCGCAAATGAACCGGCAGCTTACACCCGCCAAATTCTTTACCGCAGCTAACTAAGCCATCATCATGAAAAAACTATATATCATTTGTCTTTTGCTGCTACCGGTTGTTGTTCAGGTTAAGGCGCAAACCCTAAATACCCGCACTGCTTCTTCGTTTACAGTGAATGGGTTAAAGGTGATCTTTAAACCTACGGTGAAAGACGTGATCAGTGTGCGGATGTACTTCCGGGGCGGGGTTTACAATTACCCCGGCGATAAAGCGGGCATAGAAAGTTTCGCGCTGAAGGCTGCCACGCAATGCGGAACGAAAAAATACAGTGCTGATGCCTTCAGGGATATCGCGGATAAGTTCGGCATCGATATAGGCGGCTCGTCTACTTACGATTATGGCAACATAGGGATGGACTGCGTTAAGCAATATTTCGACCAGGGCTGGGACCTGTTTGCCTCTGCAGTTAACTCTCCCATATTTACAGAAAGCGAGGTTAGTTTATTGAAAAGCAAGCTCATCACCATGGCAAGCTCGCAGCAAGGCGACCCCGATAAGCACATAGACGACATGGTGATGAAATATGCTTACAAGGGCACCCCATACGCTACCGACCCGGATGGGGATATCATCAGCCTTACGCCTATAACAGCAACTGATCTGAGAGACTATTATGCGCATATATTGAGCAAGAACCGCATGTTCCTGGTAATTGCCGGCAATATTACCCGCGCACAGGTAGAAGAAAAAGTTAAGGCGTTTTTCGCTGCGTTGCCGGATATACCTTACATACCACCGGTGCGCACCTCGCCGCAATGGGCAGAAAACCATCTGGACGTTGAAGGCCGCGAGCTGGCAACCAATTACATTACCGGGGTTTTTAATGCCCCGCCGATCAACACGCCCGAATTTTTAGCCTATAGAATGGGTATTTCCGGTTTGGGCGGTTCACTGTTCAGCGAATTGCGCACACAGCTCAACCTATCCTACGATCCCGGTGCATCTGCGATAAGTTACCTTATGCCTTATGGCTTTATGCATGTAAGTACCAACAGCCCTAAAGAAGCTGTGGAAGGTATGGTGCGCATTATAAGCCGTGTGAAATCTTTAGGCATATCAGATGATGGCTTAAAGTATTTAAAAAGCACTTTTATTACCTCAAATTACATCAAAGACCAGGGATCCAGCGCAATCACTGCCAATCTGGGATCGGCAGAAATAAATGGCGGCTGGGAGTATGCCGAGAATTTGCCCGCCATGCTGGACAAAGTTACCGTTGAGCAGATCAATGAAGCAATGCTAAAATATATCGCCGGGATAAGGTGGGTATACCTGGGCAGCCCTAAACTGGCACAGCAAGCCGACGACGCATTCAGCACAGCAGTTCACTAGCGCCTCACCTTTTGAGAGGGTGATCATCAATGCGGATACGGGTGTATAATGGCGAAATAAGCCGTCCATGCAATTAGAAACAACTGCATCGGTATCCTGAACCATAAATAATAAATGCCGGGGCCTGTAAAGTCGCCGGCTTCCATGTTTACCCGGCGCTGTGTTGCATAAACATTCGCCGGTAGCAACGCGGCTAAGAAAATCACCAACGCGTAGCCCGCTATTACTCTTGTTTCATAGATCATAATGCCGGCAGCGGCAATAATTTCTATTACACCGGTAACGGTCACCATGGTCTTTTTAATGGCCATCGGTATAAATGGCGGCACCATCAGCACCATGCCTTTCATAAAAACAAAGTGCGCCAGCGATGTGAATAACAGCATTACCGCCAGCGCCAAACGCCCCGCCAGGTAAAGGTCTTCGCGGGCGTTAAAAGTATATGTTAAAAGCAGGGTTAGTCCAAAAACCGATGCTAATACGATCAGAGGTTTCATGGGTCAATAAATTGGTTAGCTAAATTTATTGATATAAAGACTTTTGTACAATACAGTTGCTCAAAATTTACAAAGTATTATGACAATAGTGCATCAACAATAACCGCGACTACATGTTAAACTTTTTTAACCGACTGTTATGCCTATTCAAAAAATACAAGACCTGTTAGGTAAAGATGCAGAATCACTGCTCGCTCATAAATGCGAAACTTTTTCTAAAGACCTGCTGCACAACCCATCGCCCGATTTTATCGACAAAGTTTTTCTGGACAGCAACCGTAACCCGCAGGTGCTTAAAAGCTTAACAGCCATACGCAACCACGGCAGGTTGGCGGGTACGGGCTACATGTCAATTCTTCCGGTCGACCAGGGTATAGAGCATACCGCAGGCGCTTCATTTTCCAAAAACCCTATGTACTTCGATCCGGAGAACATCATTAAACTGGCACTTGAGGCAGGATCTAACGCCGTGGCGACCACTTTTGGCGTACTTGCTGCTGTGGCAAGAAAATACGCGCACAAAATTCCTTTCATTGTAAAGCTTAACCACAACGAATTGCTGACCTACCCCACTAAATATGACCAGATCATGTTCGGTTCGGTAGAAGATGCGTGGAATTTAGGGGCGACCGCTGTTGGTGCGACGATCTACTTTGGGTCTGAACAATCTGACGGGCAGATCATAGAGGTATCGCAGGCGTTTGAACGCGCGCACGAATTAGGCATGGCTACCGTTTTATGGTGCTACACCCGCAATAACGCTTTTAAGAAAGACGGTGTAAATTATGAGACCGCAGCGGACATTACAGGTCAGGCTAATCATTTGGGTGTTACCATTCAGGCAGATATAATCAAACAAAAACTGCCCGACGTGAACGGCGGCTTTACCAAAATAGACTTCGGCAAAACCGACCCATTGATGTACAGTAAACTAACTTCTGATAATCCTATAGATATGTGCCGCTACCAGGTGGCCAATTGCTTTATGGGTCGCGCGGGTCTCATCAATTCGGGCGGAGAATCTAACGGCGCTTCGGACCTGGCAGAAACAGTAAAACATGCGGTGATCAACAAACGCGCGGGTGGTTCAGGTTTAATAGTAGGTCGCAGGGCTTTCCAGCGCCCTTTTAACGAAGGGGTAGAATTACTTCACGCGGTACAGGATGTTTACCTGGCCAAAGAAATTGACCTGGCATAGATGACTTGGTTTGAGCATCTTCACTAGAAAGAATTTAAAATTGATAGAGCCCTTCTCCTTCGGAGAAGGGTTGGGATGAGGCTTACAATCCGGGCTTTTTAGCGATACCTACAACATCGACATTAGTTAATTCTAAAGACTTTACCATGTGCTCAACGGTGGCTTTGTACTTTTTAAAATGCGCCGTTTGGATGTGCGATTCGTAAGCTGCCTGGCTCGCGTAGATCTCCAGTATGGTGATCTTCTCAGGGTGCAGTTTATCGGCTACCGCATAATAGGTTAGTACGCCGGGCTCCAGTTTAATCGCAGCATTCATTTGCTCTCTTAAAGCGGCGGTATATGATGTCAGTTGCGCAGGGTCTACTTCTATTTTGGCAATGCGTGTGATCTGATCTTTGGTTTGTGCCGATGCGATGCCTGCTGTCATAAATATAAAACCTGTTATAATTAAAATTCTACGTATCATGTTCCGGTTTTTTATCAAAGCTACAGTGTTTTCTTACTTTTGGCATAATGGGTTATAAAAGTTTACAAGACTGCATTACCGATCTGGAAAAACACGGTCATCTGATACGCATTAAAAAAGAGGTTGACCCTTATCTGGAGATGGCGGCTATTCACCTGCGCATGTTTGAGGCAAAAGGCCCGGCAATTTTGTTTGAAAAAGTAAAAGGCAGCAAATTTCCGGCACTCTCAAACCTGTTCGGTACTCTGGAACGGTCGGAGTTTATTTTCAGGGATACGCTGCCGCAGATCAAGACTTTAGTGAGCCTCAAAAATGACCCGCTCAAAGCTGTAAAATCGCCGTTTAAATATACAGGGTCTGCACTTACCGCATTTTCTGCATTACCTAAAAAAGTAAGCAATAGCCGTATCAAAGATTTCGCGAAGACAACTATAAGCGCGCTGCCGCAAATTGTAAATTGGCCTTTGGATGGAGGCCCGTTTGTTACCATGCCGCAGGTTTATACCGAAGATGCCGATCAGCCGGGCATCATGAATGCTAACCTGGGCATGTACCGTATACAACTTGGCGGGAATGAATACATCGAGAATGAAGAAATAGGTTTGCATTATCAATTGCACCGCGGAATAGGAGTGCATCAAAGTAAGGCAAATGCCAAAGGGCAGCCTTTAAAGGTGAGCATTTTTATAGGCGGCCCGCCGTCGCACCCGGTTGCAGCGGTAATGCCCTTGCCCGAAGGCTTATCAGAAATGACCTTCGCGGGCGCTTTAGGTAAACGGCGGTTCCGTTACTTTCATGATCCCGAAGGTTTTGTAATATCTGCCGATGCGGATTTTGTGATCACCGGAGAAGTTCATCCGCACGTTAATAAACCCGAAGGCCCCTTTGGCGACCACTTGGGTTATTATAGCTTGACCCATCCCTTCCCGTTAATGAAGGTGCATAATGTGTATCATAAGAAAGATGCAGTATGGTCTTTTACCGTGGTTGGCAGGCCGCCGCAGGAGGACACCAGTTTTGGCGCGTTGATCCATGAGATCACGGGGTCGGCCTTGCCAAAAGAAATTCCCGGCTTACATGCCGTTAACGCGGTAGATGCCGCAGGTGTACACCCCTTATTATTCGCCATAGGCAGCGAACGTTATACGCCTTTTTTAAACGAGCGCCGCCCGCAGGAAATACTGACTATTGCCAATCATATCCTGGGCAAAAACCAGTTAAGCCTGGCGAAATACCTATTCATAGCGGCTAAGGAAGATGATCCTTTGCTTGACGTGAACGACATCGGGGGTTTCCTGAAACATATACTTGAACGCGTTGACTTCACGCGCGACCTGCATTTTTATACCCGCACCACCATTGACACTTTAGATTATAGCGGCAGCGGTTTAAATAGTGGCAGTAAGGTAGCAATAGCGGCGGCAGGCGAGGTGAAACGAAGTTTATGGAATGTTGTGCCTGCAGAATTTGCATTGCCGGGGGAGTTTGCCGGATACAAAATTGCTATAAACGGGGTTTTGGCCATAACTGCGCCCGCGTACACCAGCGACTTAGATACTAATGAACAAATTAAGGCTCTGAACAGCACGTTAGGCCCGAAAGACCTGTCAGGCTTGCCATTAATGGTTTTATGCGACGATGCCGAATTTACCGCGGCTAACATTAACAACCTGGTATGGGTTACCTTCACGCGCAGCAACCCCTCGCACGATATTTATGGCATCAACAGTTTCATAGAACATAAGCACTGGGGCTGCCACGGCCCGTTCATTATAGATGCCCGTAAAAAACCGCACCACGCGCCGGAATTGATAAAAGACGAGGAAGTGGAAAAAAGGATCGATGGGTTGGTGGAGAGGATATTGAGGTAATAAGCCAACAACTATTCGGCTATGTCATTACGAGCTTTCGAAGAAAGCGCGGCAATCTCATAGGACGACTTTATGCTGAGATTGCCGCGTCGCTACGCTCCTCGCAATGACAATATGGGCAAGTAAAAGATTCTGTTATTCAGACAGCACTGTAAACTTAAAGTCCAGCGGTTGAAAGTTTCTGATCAACTCGTCAATAAAGCTTTGCCCCCATTTCACATAGAATAAGCCAAAGTTTTCATTACGTTCCTGCAGGCCGTTACCAGGGAAGAGTTCTTTTTTAATATTTTCTATCTGCGTTAGGCTTGTGGTGTACTTGCGTTTTTCGGCACGCATCAGTTTCTTTTCCAAATTACCCATCGCGTGTTTTAAGCGTGCTTCAACAGCGGATGTCGACGGCGCGAGTGTCTCATCTATCTTATAAATGCGCAGCTTTATTTTCTCGAATATGTGGCTTAGTTCGCGCAGTTCATCTGTAAGCGAAAGCTGATGCGATGTGTGTGCAGAGACCCAATTTTTCTTGATGCTTTCTGTGTCGAGGAATAATTGCTTAGCATCCAGTTCCATCTTGCGGATCTTTGCCGCGGTGTCCTTGCGGATAACCAGTCCCGAGTTACGCAGTATAAGAACAGGAAAAGTTAGCCGGTAGAAGTTGAACACCGACTTTAATTCCAGCCAGTAAACCAGTTCGCCGCCACCGCCAATATATGCCAGGTTTGGTAAAATGTATTCCTGATAAACGGGGCGCATGGCAACATTCGGGCTAAACCGCTCGGGATGTGCCGCAATCTCTGCCTTTAGCTTATCTTCTGTAAAACTTGTATCAGTATTTAGCACTTGGTAACGGCCATCTTCAAATACAATACGCTCGCGGCTGCCATCGGTCAGGTAAAAAAAGTTGATCTCCCGAGGGTTGACCTGTATAGGGACGTGCAGTTGATTAAGCCGCTCAATAGTTTGACCGATCTGTTTAAAACTGTTCCGTCCTATAATGTCTTGCTCGATGATAGGCGCAAATTCCTTTTTAAGGCGGCTATCATCTGCATCGATAATTACAACTCCATATTTGCCAAAAAGCGCGTTTACCAAGTAACGGGTAGCTCCCGCCAGGGCGTTAAACTTTGTGTAAGCGGTCTCGACCAGCTGCGCCAGTTCTTCGCCATGGCCTTCTATACCCAACACGCCTTTATACTGATTAAGTGCTTCGCGGATGGTTTTGGTATCGAGCCTGCCGGTTGCGCCTGCCGCTTCTAAATTCCATTGCACTTTTTTACCGCCAATGTTGGTGTAGTTGATCTCTGCAAAATCGTGATCTTCGGTCGCCATCCAGTAAACGGGTACAAATTTTTTGTCCGGGAAGTGCTCGCCTAATTGGCTTGCAAGCTTGATGGCGGTAACTATCTTATAAATAAAATAAAGCGGACCGGTAAAGATATTTAGTTGGTGGCCTGTGGTAACGGTGAAAGTATTTTCGTCAGCAAGTGCATCAATGTTTTCGTGCGGAATAACAGCGCCCGCATCAACATTCTTAATATTATCGTACTGCTCATTAAGGACCGTAACCAGCAGTTCGCGGTTTGCGGTAACTTTGCGGTCTTTTAAAATTTGTGTAAAGCCATCCAGGTTTGGCCTGTAGGTATAAAAAGGTTCCAGCGCAGGCGCGTTGTCCAGGTAATCGGTAACCGTTTTGCTGAAATAACCTGTTTCCTTATAGCTGATACACTGGATGTCCATTTGATTTCGAATTTCGGATTTTCAATTTCGAACTTAGAAGTCAAAAAACCGGAACGCCGAAGTTAGATGTTTATCTGCTAAAACAAATATTCTGAAAAGCGGCGCGCCTTATTTTACAATTTGTCCATAAAGGTCAAAGTCTTCTGCCTTGTCGATCTTTACGTTAACAAATGTGCCAATGGTAGCATACTGCGAAGACGCGTCTATCAATACTTCGTTGTCCACTTCAGGCGAATCAAACTCGGTACGGCCTATGAAATATCCGCCGTCCAGTTTATCGATAAGCACTTTGTAGGTGTTGCCGATCTTCTGCTGGTTCTTTTCCCACGAAATGCCTTGCTGTATTTCCATTATTGCATCGGCGCGGTCTTGCTTCACCTCTTCAGGGACATCGTCTTCCAGTTGGTGGGCGTGTGTTTTCTCTTCGTGCGAATAGGTGAAACAACCCAGCCTGTCGAAACGGGTTTGCTCTACCCAGGCAGCCATCTCTTCAAAATCCTGCACGGTTTCGCCGGGGTAGCCGGTGATGAGCGTGGTACGCAACGCAAGGTTAGGCACCTTATCGCGAATGGCATTTACCAGATCGATGGTTTTCTGCTTGGTGGTACCCCTGCGCATCGACTTCAGCATATTGTCGGTAATGTGCTGTAAAGGCATATCCAAATATTTGCAGATGTTGTCGCGCTCATTCATGGCATCCAATATCTCCATCGGGAAGCCCGAAGGATAGGCATATTGAAGGCGAATCCACTCAATACCGTTCACGTCGCTCAAACGACGAAGCAGCTCGTCCAGATTGCGTTTGCCATAAAGATCGAGCCCATAGTAGGTAAGGTCTTGCGCGATGAGGATGAGCTCTTTAGTGCCACTCTTTGCGAGCGACTCAGCGTTTTTAACCAACTGCTCCATCGGAAAGCTCACATGCTTGCCACGCATTAACGGAATAGCGCAAAAAGAGCACGGACGGTTGCAGCCTTCGGCTATTTTGAAATAAGCGTAGTGCGACGGCGTGGTTAGCAAGCGCTCGCCAAGCAATTCATATTTATAGTTTGCGCCAACAGATTGCAGCAGATCCTGCAGGTCATTGGTGCCAAACCAGCCATCAACGTTGGTGATCTCTGATTCCAGTTCGGGTTTATAGCGTTCTGACAGGCAGCCGGTTACGATAACCTTACCTATCTTTCCGCTCTCTTTCAGTTCGCTGTATTGAAGAATAGTGTCGATAGACTCCTGCTTGGCATTATCTATGAAGCCGCAGGTATTGATCACCACAATATCGTTCTTGCCAACCTTATCAGCCTCATGCACCACGTCGAAGGCGTTGCCTTTTAGTTGCCCCATCAAAACCTCAGAATCGTAGGTATTTTTTGAGCAGCCGAGGGTGACCACGTTAACGCGGGGGCGATTTGGTTGTATAGTTGGTTTATCTAATATTTTGGTTCTCATTTATTTACTAGTTAAGGCGTCATTGCGAGCCGCTGAAAGCGGCGTGGCAATCTCCTACTTACAGGGAAAATTTGCCAGAGATTGCTTCGTCGTACCTCCTCGCAATGACGCGATGTTGAGCTTGTTATTTCTTAAACAAACTATCCACAAACCCTTTTCTGTCAAATAGCTGCAGGTCGTTCATGCCTTCGCCTACGCCTATGTATTTAACGGGAATTTTGAACTGATCTGATATACCGATCACAACACCACCTTTAGCCGTGCCATCAAGCTTGGTAAGCGCCAGGGCATTAACATCTGTGGCTTGGGTAAACTGCTTGCATTGCTCAATTGCGTTTTGACCGGTCGAGGCATCAAGCACCAGCAAAATTTCATGCGGCGCGCCTGGTACAACCTTCTGCATTACCTGCTTTATTTTGGTCAGCTCGTTCATCAGGCCCACCTTATTATGCAAGCGGCCTGCGGTATCAATGATAGCAACATCGTCACCATTAGCTACGGCAGATTTTAAAGTATCAAACGCCACTGATGCCGGATCTGACCCCATTGGCTGGGCAACCACGCGCACGTCCACACGTTTGCCCCATAATAATATCTGGTCGACCGCCGCCGCGCGGAAGGTATCGGCCGCACCAAGCACTACCTTATTACCGGCTTCTTTTAACTGATGAGCCAGTTTACCTATAGTAGTGGTTTTCCCAACACCATTTACACCAACCACCATAATCACATAGGGCTTATGGTTGCCGTACTCAAAGCTGGTAAAATCGTTGCTGTTATTTTCTGCAAGGAGTTTCTGAATCTCTTCGCGAAGCAGGTTATTAAGCTCAGATGTGTTAATGTATTTGTCGCGGGCAACACGTTCCTGTATCCGCTCAATGATCTTTAGTGTAGTGCTTACGCCAACGTCTGACGTAACCAGTACTTCTTCAAGATCATCAAGCACATCATCATCAACCGTCGACCTGCCTGCAACCGCTTTTGAAATTTTGGACAGGAAACTGTCTTTGGTTTTCTCTAAGCCGGTGTCAAGCGCCTGCTGCTCTTGCGGTGTAGTTTCTTTCTTCTTAAAAAAATCAAATAAACCCATAATTCAAATGTGCAGATTTAATGATGTGCAGATGTGCAAATGATCTTACCGTCTTTATTGTCCCTTGCGCGGCCGGGATAATGCCTATAAAAAAAGCCCTCTGGCAATTGCAAGACGGCTTTATCTTTTACACTAAAACTTAAAATTAAGCTTTAGACTCGCTAATCGCATCTTTAACGTGATCGTTGTGAACAATTTGCTCTTTGAATGAATAAGCACCAGTTTTTGGCGACTTGATCATGGTGATCACTTTTGAATACTCTTTACCTTTACCGGTTTTTAGTGTTGCAACTACTTTCTTTGCCATGCCTTTTATCGTTATTGAGTTACTGAGTTATCATGTTACTTAAGCAAGGATAGACCTATGACTCAATAATCTAATAACTTAGTAACTGTTACTACTTAATTTCTTTGTGAACGGTTACTTTTCTTAATACCGGGTTAAATTTCTTTAACTCCAGACGTTCTGTTGTATTTTTCTTGTTCTTGGTAGTGATGTAACGAGACATACCCGGCATGCCGCTTTCTTTATGCTCTGTACATTCTAATATTACCTGAACCCTGTTACCTTTTTTAGCCATCTTCTTTGGTTATTATGTTATTGAGTTATTTGTTATTGAGACTTAACCCAATAACTTATTAACTGATAACTATCTACTATATATATCCTTTTTTTACAAACTTATTGATGCAAGCAGAGATACCGTTTTTGCTGATAGTTTTAACAGCAGAAGTAGATACTTTTAAAGTGATCCATTTGTCTTCTTCGGGTATATAAAACTTCTTGATCTTTAAATTAGGATAAAACTTACGGTTGGTCTTAACGTTCGAGTTTGAAACGTTATGGCCATTCAGTGGCGCTTTTCCTGTTAAATCACAAATTCTTGACATGACAAATCTTATTTATTGAATACGCTTTTTCTCAAAAGAGTTTGCAAATATCGGCTTTATATCTTTAAAAATCAACAGCCTCAGTAAAATATTTTCAAGACATTTTCATGGGTAATAGAGCACTCGCCTTTCGGTTACTTGCGGCCTGTCGTCTTTGGTGGCATTGGCCACAATCCGCGTACGCTTTATCCAGTTATTCTTATCGTCAAACCCTTCGTACTTATAGCTAATGTCGTAAGTGGTGCGGTTGGGGAAGGTAATTCGTTCCTTTATTAAACGGTTTTGTTCATAGTAATAATTTACTGTCCACGCCAGTTCGCCGTTGCGATATAATTCGCTTTTCGTCCGCACAAATTTGTCGTCGTAAAAATATTTAATGCTGGTGGCAACAGAACCGTTAAGTGCATAGTTATCGCGTTGTATCTCATTGCCTTTATAGTCATACTGGATTTTAAAATCGGCCCCGTCACGGCCGGTGGTGATCGGCGGGTCGCCAAATTTCTTTAAGCGCAGATCAAACTCGTTGGGATTAGTGTCCCAGCCGGTACGCGTTTTCCTGGCGCGCTGTATATCGTCTGTCATGCCATTTATGTTGTACCAATAGATCCGTTTTTCAAGTGTATCGATAGCTTCGCCCTTTTGCGGTTCCAGATAGTAGATCTCTTTCACTTGCGATACCCTGCCAAAAATAATGTCGGGGTCTGACATTGGGTGAAGCATTTGTGCACCTGCAGCAGATGCCGCTACCATCAATCCGAAAAACAAATACAACTTAAACATATATCCTAAAAACGGGCACCATCAAATTTATAAAAGTTTACATTTTAAAACGCTTTAAGCAAATATCAATTCGGCATTTACTATTTTGCCAATCCATTTCATTTACCATTATGAGCAGTCTTAAGATCGGTACTTTTGAAGAGTACCAGCAAGCGTATGAGCATAGCGTAAATCAGCCCGAAGATTTTTGGGCCGGTATTGCCGATAATTTTATTTGGAAAAAGAAATGGGACAATGTGCTAAGCTGGAACTTTAAAGACCCGGATGTTAAATGGTTCGAGGGTGCAAAGCTGAACATTACAGAAAATTGCCTTGACCGTCATTTGGAGACCCTCGGCGATAAGCCGGCCATTATTTGGGAACCCAACGATCCAAATGAAAAATCGCGCACGCTAACCTATAAAGAACTGCATCGTGAGGTATGCCAGTTTGCTTTAGTGCTGAAGAACAACGGCGCTAAAAAAGGCGACCGTATATGTATTTATATGCCTATGTTGCCCGAGCTGGCAATTGCGGTTTTAGCTTGCGCCAGAATTGGAGCCATACATTCGGTTGTGTTTGGCGGGTTTTCAGCGCAGTCTATTGCAGACAGGGTAAACGACGCCCAATGCAATATTGTGATCACTGCCGATGGTGGTTTTCGCGGGCCAAAAGACTTGCCTCTAAAACCCGTTATTGACGAGGCGTTAACTCAATGCTCATCGGTAGATAAGGTGATCGTTTTTAAACGCAGTAGTACTTCGGTCAATATGACTAAAGGACGCGACATCTGGTGGCAGGATGAAATAGAAAAATTAAATAATAACGCCGAATGCCCTGCCGAGGAAATGGACGCCGAAGATATGCTGTTTATTCTGTATACGTCCGGCTCTACCGGCAAACCTAAGGGGGTTGTGCACACCTGCGGTGGTTATATGGTTTACACGGGCTACACTTTCGCTAATGTATTTCAATACAACCAGGGCGATGTTTATTTCTGCACTGCTGATATCGGGTGGATCACCGGTCACAGCTATATCGTATATGGCCCGCTATCGCAAGGCGCTACAGTTGTTTTGTTCGAGGGGGTACCAACCTATCCGAATGCAGGGCGTTTCTGGGACATTGTGCAAAAGCACAAAGTCAACATCTTGTATACTGCGCCGACTGCCATCCGTTCATTAATGAGCAGCGGTAAAGAGATCCCGGCTAAATATGATCTAAGTTCGCTTAAGGTATTAGGCTCTGTAGGCGAACCGATAAATGAAGAAGCCTGGCATTGGTTTGATGATAATATTGGCCATAACAAAGCACCTATTGCGGACACCTGGTGGCAAACAGAAACCGGCGGGATCATGATAGCGCCAATTGCAGGTGTTACCAAAACCAAGCCGGGCTTTGCCACATTGCCACTGCCCGGGGTGCAGCCGATATTGGTAGATGAGAACGGAAAAGAAATCACCGGCAACGGCGTAAGCGGTAATCTTTGCATCAAGTTTCCATGGCCGGGGATATTGCGCACTACTTACGGCGACCATGAGCGTTGCCGCCAGGCTTACTTTGCCACGTACAAAGATCTTTATTTTACAGGCGATGGCTGCCTGAGAGATGATGACGGCTATTACCGTATCACCGGCCGCGTAGATGACGTACTAAATGTATCGGGCCACCGCATAGGCACAGCTGAAGTCGAGAACGCCATCAACTTAACGCAAGGCGTTGTTGAATCTGCTATAGTTGGTTACCCCCACGATATAAAGGGACAAGGCATTTATGCCTTCGTGATAGCGCCCGATGCTAAAGGTGATGACAGTACTTGCAATGCCATATTGGCTTCGGTTACTAAAGTGATAGGCCCAATCGCTAAACCAGATAAAATTCAATTTGTAAGCGGTTTGCCTAAAACCCGGTCGGGCAAGATCATGCGCCGCATTCTGCGCAAAATAGCCGAAGGCGACACATCTAACCTGGGAGATACCAGCACGCTGTTAGACCCTGCAGTAGTTGATGAGATAAAAAATGGGGCTTTATAGAACACTCGGATGCGAATATTTATTATTTTAGGTTGGTCACTCGTTGCAATCTTGTTAAATAGCAGGCAAACAACCTATATAAGCGGAAAGGTGATTGATGAGCATTTGCAACAATTTACGGGTGCGAAGATCACGAACAAAACTTCCAATATTATAAGATTTGCAAATGCCAATGGTCTGTATTCGATACCCGCGAACCTTGGAGATAGTTTAGTTTTCAGCTTTCGGGGTACTGCTGCAGAAACACGCATAGTGAAAGTTTTCACAAGGCCTACAAACGTATTGCTAATGAATAAAACAGTTAACGATTTAGGTGCAGTATGGACGAAGAAGCAGTGGCTTAAAGCGGAAAAAGAAGTTGACAAGAAATATAGATCTTTGCTTGATAAAGCGCGATCTCGAGGTGTCTGGGCTTATTAAATTCGCTTAAATTAATTTCAAACAAGCTTTAATATCTTCTTCAGTAAGCTGTGGAAAATCATAGATTATTTCCTCCACAGACATACCTGCGGCTACCCAACCTTGAACATCGTATACCGAAATACGGGTTCCATTGACACAAGGTTTGCCAAAGCGGATATTCGGATATATGGATATGAAGTCAGATTGTTCCATAATAAAATTTGTCATTCCGAGCCCGCGAGGGATCTTATTCAATATTGCATTTAAGCATAAGATTCTTCACTACGTTCAGAATGACAAAGTATAAAAGGCCTCCATATTTAAAAACTACCTTTTAAATATGTATCGCCCTATTTTCGGTAGCGGCTAAGCAAGCTTCACGCATAGCTTCGGTATAAGTAGGATGCGCATGGCTCATTCTTGAAACATCTTCGGCACTGGCTCGGTATTCCATCGCAGTAACAGCTTCAGCTATCATATCCGCGGCGCGGGGGCCTATCATGTGTACGCCTAATATTTCGTCTGTCTCGGTATCAGCCAACACCTTTACAAAACCGTCGGTGTCCATACTTGCACGGGCGCGGCCGCTGGCCTTGAATGGGAACGAACCGATCTTATATTTCGTACCGCTCTCTTTAAGCTGTTCTTCGGTATAACCCACACTGGCAACCTCGGGCCAGGTATAGACTACACCCGGTATCAGGTTATAATTGATGTGTGGCTTTTGCCCCGCAATTTGTTCGGCTACTAAAGTGCCTTCATCTTCTGCTTTGTGGGCAAGCATCGCTCCACGGATGACATCGCCAATGGCATAAACGCCTTTAACACTTGTCTCCAAATGTTCGTCGACGGTAATCTTACGGCCGCGCTCTTCAACGGTCAATCCTATATTTTCCAGGCCTAAACCATCTGTATAAGCGACACGACCAACTGCTACCAGGCAGTAATCGCCTTTTAACTCTTGCTTTTCTCCTTTAGGATTATCGAATGTAACGGTTACCTCTTTACCTTTAACGGTAGCGCCGGTTACTTTGTGACCAAGGTAAAATTCCATACCTAGTTTCGTTAGCACTTTCTGCAATTCTTTGCCCAAAGCCTTATCCATTGTTGGGATGATGCCGTCCATGAATTCTATCACAGAAACCTTTGCACCTAAACGCGCATAAACAGAACCTAATTCAAGTCCGATAACTCCGCCTCCGATCAGGATCAGGTGCTTTGGTACTTCCGGTAAGGTTAATGCTTCTGTCGAGGTGATAATACGTTTCTTATCGATCTTGATAAACGGCAATGCCGACGGTTTTGAACCGGTAGCAATGATCACGTTTTTACCGGTGATGGTTTCTTCGCTGCCGTCTGTCTTTTTGATCTTAATGGTATTCTTATCTACAAAAGAGCCGTGCCCCTGATAAGAAGTGATCCTATTTTTTTTGAAAAGAAAACTAATACCCCCTGTAGTTTGCGCAACAACTTCGTTCTTGCGTTTTATCATCTGGCCAAAGTCTACACTTAAATTATCCAGGTTAATGCCATGAGTTTTAAAAGTATGCGCGGCGTTGTGATAGTGTTCCGAAGAATCGAGCAAGGCCTTTGACGGGATACAGCCCACGTTTAAGCAGGTGCCGCCAAAGGTTGAATATTTTTCGATACAAGCTGTTTTAAGGCCTAATTGAGCAGCACGGATAGCGGCTACATAACCACCGGGACCCGAACCGATAACGATAACATCGTATTGCATAGTAGTGTATTAGATTGTGGCAAAGGTAAGGATATTTAAAATGCTGTAAAACGCCGCCAACGACTATTTACATGCCCGTTACTTACCCCAAACGGAATGAAAAACCATTGTTAGCCTAACGTTGTCAACGCCCACAGTTATATTCTAGTTTGATCAAATAATTAAATACCTTTCTTTTCAATTTGTAACAGATTTATGCGCCATTACGTTAAAACGTTTTACTTTAATAAATTAGGCGGTTATAAGACTTAAAGAAATGAAGAAATTTGCCGCTGTTCTCTTAGTACTCATCTGTTCTTGTGCCGGCGTGTTTGCACAAGCCGATTCTTATGCTAAAGAACATTACACCAAAAAGGAAGTATACATCACCATGCGCGATGGTGTAAAACTGTTTACTGCAATTTATACCCCAAAAGACGCGTCGAAAATCAAGAAATATCCAGTGATCATGCAGCGCACCTGTTACAGCGTGGCACCCTATGGCGAAGACAAAATTCCTGCGCGATTGGGCCCGTCTGAAACGATGATGCGCGAGGGCTACATTGTAGTTTATCAGGATGTACGCGGCCGCTGGAAGAGTGAGGGTACATGGACAAACATGACGCCGGTTATTGACAATAAAAAAGGAAAAAAAGATGTAGATGAAGGTTCTGACACTTACGATACTATAGATTGGCTGGTTAAGAACGTGGCCTTCAACAATGGCCGCGTAGGCCAATGGGGCATCTCTTATCCGGGGTTCTATACTGCCGCAGGTATACTGTCTAATCACCCTGCGTTGAAGGCCTCATCGCCGCAGGCACCTATTTCCGATTTCTTTTTTGATGATTTCCATCACAATGGCGCTCTATTGGAAAGTTATTTCTTTACCTATCCTGTGTTTGGCGTGCAAAAGAAAGACACTACCAGCAAAGCCTGGTATAACGACCAAAACATAAAAGCCAATACCCGCGATGGCTACCAGTTTTTACTGGATATGGGGCCATTAAAAAACGCCGACAAGTATTACAAAGACAACTTTTACTGGCAGGAAACCATCAATCATCCAAACTACGACGAGTTTTGGCAATCGCGCAGTTTACCGCGCCATTACGGCAAGGTAAAACCTGCTGTGATGTGGGTTGGCGGCTGGTATGATGCAGAAGATTTGAGCGGCCCGCTGGATATGTTTAAGCGCGTAAATACTACTGATCCGTCTGCTTACAACACCATCGTTATGGGTCCATTTGGTCATGGCCGCTGGTCGCGCGAAACGGGCCACACGATGCACAGCAATATATACTTTGGTGATAGCATAGCTACCTATTATCAAAAAGAAATCGAGGCTAATTTCTTCGACCACTTTTTAAAAGGCCCCGGCGACAAAGACTCTGGTTTACCTAAGGCCTTTATGTACAATACCGGGAAAAAGGTGTGGGAGAAATTTGATCAATGGCCTTCTCCAGCTGCCGCGCATACTAAAATGTATTTTGGTGCCGATGGTAAATTAAGCATGAACCAGCCATCTTCAGCGGGTTCTGTTTCTTATATAAGCGACCCAATGAAACCTGTACCATATACCGAGGATAACACCACCACAATGGGTTTCACGCCGCACAATTACATGAGCGAAGACCAGCGCTTTGCCGGCCGCAGGCCTGACGTATTGGTTTTCCAAACCGACGTTCTTGATAATGACGTGACGTTGGGTGGTGAGATCATGGCACATTTAAAAGTAGCCAACAGCAGCACAGATGCCGATTATGTGGTTAAACTGATTGACGTATATCCGCCTGACGAGAAGAACAATGCTTACATGCCCAATAAGAACATCATCCTGAGTAATTACTGGCAAATGGTACGTTCTGAAATAATGCCGGCACGTTTCCGCAACAGCTTTGAAAAACCGGAGGCCATGGTGCCAAACCAAAAGACAGATGTAAATTGCCGCCTGCAGGATGTGCTGCACACCTTCAAAAAGGGACACCGCATAATGGTGCAGGTACAAAGCACCGCATTCCCATTGTTCGCGCGTAACCCGCAAAAATTTGTAGACAATCCCTATAAGGCGAATGAAAGCGATTATGTAAAAGCCACCGAAACCGTGTACAACGATAGCTATATTGACGTAGAAGTGTTGAAGTAAGAAAGGCCTCACCCAACCCTCTCTAAAGGAGAGGGCTGTATTTTTAAAAGTTGTCATGCTGAGCTTGCGAAGCATCTTATGCGTAACTGCGCAGATAGTTTAGCAAAAAGCAATTAATAACAAATGAATATAAAAACCATACTGCTGGCTGCGCTTTTTGCATTCGCGGCCGCAAACACTTTCGCGCAAAACATAAAGCCTAAATATACCCGCGCAGATACCCTGCGTGGTATGCTAACGCCTTTACGTACCTGTTACGATGTTAACTTTTATCACCTGGATGTTAAGTTCGATATCGCGCAAAAATTTATCAGCGGCAGCAATCTATTCAAGTTTACAGCAACACAGGATTTTACTAAACTACAGTTCGATCTGTTCTCCAACCTTGCAATTCAAAAGGTCACTTATAAAGGCAGGGAATTGCCTTATACCCGTGAGTTTAATGCAGTGTTCGTCACTTTTCCGCAGGTGATAAAAAGCGGCAGCAAAGATGAGTTCACGGTTTATTACTCGGGCAATCCGCGTGTTGCTGTACGTGCCCCATGGGATGGCGGGGTTGTTTTTACGACTGATTCGCTTGGTAAACCCTGGGTAGCTACCGCTTGCGAAGGTTTAGGCGCCAGTGTGTGGTGGCCAAACAAAGACCACCTGTCTGACGAGCCCGACAGCATGGCCATTAGCATAAGCGCACCCACCGGATTAAAAGACGTATCTAACGGCAGGCTTCGTAAAGTGACCGACCTTAAAAATGGTTACACCCGTTTTGACTGGTTTGTAAAAAATCCGATCAATAACTATGACGTAGAAGCCAACATTGGTAATTACACCCATATGGAAGACAGTTATGCCGGCGAGAAAGGCAAGCTTACCCTTGACTATTGGGTGCTGCCTTATAATGCCGAAAAAGCGAAGATCCAATTTGGCAAAAATGTAAAGCCGATGCTCAAAGCTTTTGAATACTGGTTTGGCCCCTATCCTTTCTATGAAGATGGCTACAAACTTGTAGAAACACCGCACCTGGGTATGGAGCACCAAAGCGGCGTAGCTTACGGCAATAAATATCGCAATGGTTATCTGGGCCGCGATCTATCAGGTACAGGTATCGGCCTAGATTGGGATTTTATTGTAGTCCACGAAAGCGGTCACGAATGGTTCGGCAATAATATTACTGATAAAGACGTGGCCGACATGTGGATACACGAGGGTTTTACCAATTACTCTGAGTCGCTTTTTGTGGAGCAGATCAAGAATAAACAAGCCGGGCAGGAATATGTACACGGCACACGTCGCGCTATACAAAACGATTCGCCTATTATTGGCGATTACGATGTAAATAAAGACGGCTCGGGAGATATGTATTATAAAGGCGGCAACTTGCTAAACATGATCCGGACAATTATCAATGACGATGCAAAATGGCGTGATATATTACGTGGCCTAAACAAAACCTTTTACCACCAAACCGTTACTACGCCGCAAATTATTGGCTACATTAACCAGCAAGCGGGCATGGACCTGACAAAGGTGTTTGATCAATACCTGCGCTACAAAAATATTCCTGTACTAGAGTTCAGGTTTGAGGATGGAAAACCTACCTGCCGTTGGATCTCTGATGTTAACGGCTTCACTATGCCGGTAAGAGTGCGAATAAAAGGCGGCGAATACCAGTACATCAAACCAACTACAAGATTTGCACCGGTTGCCATAGACGGATTGACCAAAGACAACGTAGAGGTAGATACGTTTAATTATTATATAGGGGTACTGGTTGATTAACGCAAAAAGTTAACTTTGGAATCCTTTTCTTTTAACGATGAATAAATTTTACGGCACAGGTGTGGCCATGGTTACACCTTTTGATAACAACGGACAGGTAGATTACCCTGCTTTGAAAAACCTTATCGATCACCTGATCGGTGGCGGAGTTGAATATCTGGTTTCGCTGGGCACTACCGGCGAAAGCGCCACTTTATCTAAAGAAGAAAAGAAAAAGATCTGGGCTTACACTGCCGAAGTAAACAATGGCCGTGTGGGTTTAGTTGCGGGTATAGCAAGTAATAACACCGCAGACGTTTTAGAGCAGATAAAAGCTTTCGACAATGCAGGCTATGATGCTATTTTATCAGCAAGTCCGCATTATAACAAACCTAATCAACAGGGTATTTACTATCACTATAAAGCCATTGCAGAAGCTTCGCCATTGCCGATTTTATTATATAATGTGCCAAGCCGCACAGGCAGCAATGTTTCTGCGGAAACAACCGTACGGTTAGCGCATGACTTTAAAAACATCATTGGCACCAAAGAGGCATCAGGCAATTTCGACCAATTAAACCAGATCATGCGGGATAAGCCAGCGGGTTTTATGATGATATCCGGCGACGATCCTATTACCTTCCCAATGATCGCTATGGGCGCTGTGGGCGTGATCTCGGTTGTTGGCAATGCTTTGCCACGCCAGTTTTCTGACATGGTACGCCTTTGCCTTAAAGGTGATTTTGCGGGTGCCCAACAAGCACATTATAACCTGATAGAGTTCACCCGCCTGATGTTTGCAGACGGCAGTCCTGGCGGTGTTAAAACAGCCTTGAAGCAATTAGGTATTTGTGGTGACACGTTGCGCATGCCATTGTTCCCTGTGAATGATGATATTGCCGCGAAGATCGTTGCAGAAACCAAGAGGATAGTTGGGTAATTGTTCCCAGGGGCGTGTCGTCCAAGATAATTTTCGGGATCGTTTTGACAGCGCATCATAAATGGAGTAAGACTGCATCTGACCTCAAGAACACACCCCTAACCCCTCTCAAGAGGGGAATTAAATTTAATCTATCCTTAAATCCTTCGGCATGCGGCCGGTAAGCAGAAACTGCGCCCAATTTTCATTACCGTTACTTCTGGCAGCTTTTGATGCCTTTCTCCAGTTATAAACTACGTTCACCTGTTCAACCGCTACCGAGTCGCCTTCAACTTTTATAATGGCGTATTTAGCATGCGGGGTCATGGATTCCATGGCGAATCGGTATTGATATTTTTCTGAGCCAAGATAGGCCGGTAAGCCTACGCTGCCGGGATTAAGGATCACCTTGCCATTGCTCAGGTAAACTACGCGATTGACATGTGAATGCCCGCAAAGGATAACTTTTTCATTTATATCTTTAGTTTTTTCGATAAGGTCTTCATCATTGTAAACAAATAAGCCCTTATCTGTCACCTTCTCCAGTAAGTATTCGTTGTCGCTTGTTGGTGTACCGTGGCAAGCGAATATGATCTCATCTATTACAGCGGTGTTTTCGAGGGTCTTCAACCACTCTACGCTTTGCTTAGATAGTTCGCCTTTTACACGCTTCATCTCCGGCTTGTGCGATTCTGTCCCATCGCGCTCAATGCTTTCTAAAATTGCACGGTCGGTATTACCGCTAATGCACACCATCGGGTTTTCGCGAATGATCTCGGCAACGCCCTCAGGTTCAAGCGCGCCGTAAAAATGATCGCCAAGGTTAATGATATCCGTTATCTCACGTTTGCGGATGTCTTTCAACACTGCTAACAATGCGTGCAAGTTCCCGTGAATGTCGGATATGATGGCGTACGTTCTCATAACTAAATAAACCGCGTTTGAGGCAAAACGGTTTACTATTTAGTTATCAAATTATATAATTCGTCAAGTTTTGGCGTAAGCACGATCTCTATCCTGCGGTTGCGGGCCAATGCTTCGGGTGTGTTACCGGTATCGATAGGTTGAAACTGACCTTTGCCGGTTGCAGTAACACGTTTCGGATCGATGTTTTCGGTCTCGGTTAAGTAACGTGCCACAGAAGTAGCGCGCAGTACGCTCAAGTCCCAGTTATCCTTGATCTGTCCAAGGTTTACAACCTTTTTATTGTCGGTGTGTCCCTCTACAGAAAGGTTGATGTCTGTCTCTTTATTTAACACAACTGCAAGTTGCTTTAAAGCGGCTTTGCCTTTCTCATCGATAACTATACTTCCCGATGGGAACAGCAATTTATCTGTAAGCGATACATATACTTTTCCATTGCGGATATCTACCGACAAGCCACTTTGCTGAAAGCCCAGCAATGCCTGCTGCAATTTAGCACGCAAAGCGTTAGTGGCCTCGTCGCGGCGTTTAAGAATATCTTCCACCTCTTTTAACCTTGCTTCACGCTTCTGCAAATCGGTTGAAAGCTGGTTTACTTGCGACGAGGTTTTATCCAGGTTTTTGTTCGCTGTGTTGAAGTCATTGTTGAGTGTATTATACTTTCCCTGCAGTTCGCGCAATTGTGCATGGATGCGCATGGTATCGGCCTGCAATTGGGCAACCTGTGCTTCAAGCGTAGTTGTACGTGTAGAAAGTGAGTCGCGCTCATCTACCATTGCCTTATAAGCTTTGTTAGATAATATTTTACATGAATGCAATGTCGCAGCAGCAACCAGAATTAAGAGCAGGTGTTTTATTTTCATAGGTATTTAAGCGATAGCATTATTTAAAAACTCATTTAGCGGATATATCTGCTCCAGCACATTGGCCACAGTTTTGTAGCTTTCCTTTTTTGTAAGAGCAGTTGTGCTGATGTTGTGCATGCCGATAAAGTCTTTCAGCTTTAATAACGCAATATCTTCGTGATCTGTGTCATATCCTTTCGGTGTTGTCTTCAGACTATTTCCGTTTCTAAATTCGCCGAAGGTATCGATCCATTTTTTACTGTCGACTATCTCTTTAAACGCGGCGCCATTATAATCGATCTCCTGGCGAATGGCCTTAATATTTTCTGATTGCGGCTGCCATATACCCCCGCCAACGAATGAGCCCAATGGCATAATGTGCAGGTAATATCCTGTAGTGTCGGGTTTGCTGGCTTTAGAAGCAAATGATACCCCAAAATGATTTTTGTATGGCGTTTTATTTTTGCTGAAGCGAATGTCGCGGTAAATTCTTTGTACGGCCTTTTTGGGATCTACTTCCTTTACGCCGGCGTCTGTCTTAGCCAGTTCCGCAAGCATGGCCGCCGTAAAATCGATCATATTTTCGCGCGCCTGGTCATAACGGATTTTGTTTTCGGCAAACCATTCGCGGTCGTTATTGGCAGTTACATCTTTAATAAAATTAAAGGTGGCTTGGCTGATCATCGGTGTCTAATTGGGGTTGGTAATGAACTTTGGGCGACAGCCAATACAACAAGATGATCCTTGAATAGCGATAGTTGAACGGCGACAGCAGAAAGCATCCGCCCAATATTGTTGCCAGATACAACCATGGCGATGTGGTATTGCCGGTGAGTACATATGTTGCCACCCCAAGAGTAACAGACTCTGCTACGTTAAGCGCATAGCTTACATACATGGCGGCATAAAAGTAGCCGGGTTCTATTTCGAATTTCATTCCGCAGCGCGGGCACAATTCGTTCATCCTACCTTTAAAGCTGTAGGTTGCTCCTGTAAACATGTCGCCGCGGCGGCACCGCGGACATTTTGCTTGCAGCATGGCTTTTAACTTTGGGGTCTGGCTCACGCTTTATGATTTATAGTGAAAGACTAATTGAGATGTATCTTTTCGTTGCGCATGTTCAGGTCTACATCTTTGCGTCGGTACTTTTTATACCAGATGTAAGCTCCTGCAGCAACGGCAAGATATGGAGCGGCAAGCAGGTACATAATACCATTGTTAAGGCCATTAGCCTGGGTATTGCCACTTTTGTTATTTGTCTCTACCGTGGCAGAACACATAGCGCATTGGGCACTGCTTTTAATCGTCAATGCACCTACACATAACAATAAAACGATGATAACAATTGTTGCCTTTTTCATACTGCAAATTTACGCTTATTGTAGTTAAAAACGGTAATAAGGCGATATCAGTATGTAAACAATTACACCGGTTATGGTTACATACAGCCATATTGGGAACGTCCACCTCACTAGCTTACGGTGTTTTTCAACCTGCATTTGCAAGCCTCGGTAAAAGCTCAATAAAATAAGCGGTAAAACTCCGGCGGCGAGTATAATGTGTGTTACTAAAATGAGGTAATAAACATACCTGATGTTCCCTGATGCTGCCTTCTCATCTGCTGATAATATATGATCGCCGTTTAGGTCGCCATACTTGGTTTCCGGGGCAAGCCAGTGGAACAGAATGTAAGACACCAGAAACAAAGCCGACAGGCAAAACGCCAGGATATTAATGCGCTTATGCGCGGTTACCTTACCGTGCATAATACACCAAAGCGAAATGATGAGCAACAGACTGCAGGTACCGTTTAATGTTGCGTTTAACTTCGGCAGAAAAGGTGTGAACGCGGGCAACACCGTGGGTGCAGGTATTACTTTACTTTCGAGTATAACAACAACTACAAAGACGAAGACTGAAATAGCAGTTACAAGGCGGAATATTAGTTTGTCGTTGAATTGCATAATTACATTTCGGGTGCTTTAATTTTTCTTAGTTCCTCGGCTATTAAAACTTTGATCTCGTCATTCAGGCGGTTCATGTCAGCGATGGACGTTCCGTGGTAATACCCCCTGATGCGTTTCTCCTGATCGATCAAAACCAGTTTATCATCAACGATAAACTGACCGTCGGGTGTATGTACGGCATTCAGATAAAAACCGTTTGCGGCAAGGTTATTTATTGTCGCAGTATCGCCTGTAAGGAAATACCATTTATTAGCCGACTCAAATTTGGACGCGTATTTGGCAAGTACAGCCGGGCTGTCGTTGTGCGGGTCAATGGTGATCGACACAAAGCGCAGCATTTTATTTTTAGCGTATCCTTTAACCAGACTATCAACGTTGCTATTTACTTCGATACAAACCTGCGGGCAATGGGTATAAAAGAATCCGGCAACGAATATTTTCCCGTCGAAGGTTTTATCAGTAACCGTTTGACCGTCGCGGTTAGTGAGGCTAAAGGCAGGCAGTTTATGAAAGATGGTATCAGGAATATACTTGCCGTGAAATTTGTGTCCCGTTTTGGCAACCTCTTTAGGGCCAAATTTCGGCAGCGGTTTATACCTGTTTTTGCCCTTAACGGTAAGTAAATAATATAAAAATCCCGGCAACGCAAGTATGAGTGCCAGGATCAATATCTTTTTTAATACAGCGGATGCTCTACCCATCTATCTCAAATCTACCCAGTGGTGGCTTTCATTTGTAAGCACCAGGATAAGACCTACGATAAATATAACCGGTAGTGCAATTGAATAGATCAAGCCTATCTTTTCAAACTTTAAGTGCATAAAGTACGCCACAATATAGAAAGCTTTAAGCAACGTCAAGATGATGTATATCGGGTTAGCAAAATGCAACGGGATGATACCTTTTGGTACAAGGTAAAGCGCGATAATGAACTCGATAGTTGTTATCAGCAAAAGCACCCAGAACACATTCCAGATTTTTTTCTTGGTCATTGATTCATGCTCACCGTGGTGTTCGTCGTGAGCGTGTGAAGTTTCTTCGGTTGACATATATAAGGTCTTTAAAACTTTTAAACTAAATAGAAGAATGTAAATACGAATACCCAAACAAGGTCTACAAAGTGCCAGTAAAGGCCAACTTTTTCAATCATCAAATAGCTTCCGCGTTTCTCATAAGTTCCTTTCAAAACGTTGATTAGAATGATAATATTGATAATCACACCGCTAAATACGTGGAAACCGTGAAAACCTGTAATGGTGAAAAAAAGGTTAGCGAATTGCTGGGTATAAGTCCTTGAAAGGGGCGCACCTTCGTGGAAATACTCTTTCAAATCCGTAGGCGTGCGTCCCCACCAGAAACCATCATGGTGTAAGTGCGTCCACTCTAATGCTTGGCAGCCCAGGAACATAAAACCACCTATAATGGTCAATACCATCCACATGGCTACTTCTTTTCTGGCTCCGCGGTGACCTGCCTCTACACCCAAAACCATGGTTACAGAACTCATGATGAGGATAAAAGTCATGATACCTACGAATACCAGGGGAGCCCCATGTTCTATCAGAAAAGGAACAGATTGAAACACCAGATCTGCAGCAGGCCAGCTGTTTGCACTAAAGCGTAACGCGCCGTAAGATATAAGCAGCGATGAGAATGTAAACGCGTCTGATAACAGGAAAAACCACATCATGATCTTTCCGTACTCTGTAGCAAATGGCGAGCGGCCACCAGCCCACGGAGTGGTTTTAACCTGGTCTATTTGTGATACTGTAGTTGTACTCATGTACTTTTTGCAGAATTATTAATGTTGGTTCAAAAGTAAAAAAACGTAGAGATAAATCCATACAATATCAACAAAATGCCAAAATATTGATGACATGTCCATACTGAAGATATTCATCACCTGTGGTGTACTGCGGTAACTTTTTCGCAGGCTGATGCTTAACAACACCAAACCAGCCAAAATGTGTAGCAAATGTACACCGGTCATAATATAAACAAAGCTTATAGACGCGTTAGGATTGATGAGGTACGCGTGCATATTGATCAGCTCATTCCATGCAAACACTTGTAGAACAAAGAAGGCAACCCCCAATCCAATCGTCGCCCATAAAAAAAGGCGCTGCTTTTCAAACTGCAAACGTTTGGCCGCCCGGCTTGCCATAAACAGGGTTAAGCTGCTGGCCACTATCACCAAAGTATTATATAAGAATATTCTCGGTAGTTGCAGGTTCAATTGGTGGCTTTTACTGCCGCCCGCGTAAACTATAAAACCGCTGGTAAAGGCCATAAAAAGCATAAACGATGTGAACAGGAATATCCACATGTTAAACTTCTTGGGTGCCAGGTTAAGGCGGTCTGTATTTTGGTGCACTTGTGCCATTACAATCACTTCCCTATAAAATCAAATAAAAACATTAACTGCACAACCGGCAGGTATAAAAATGATCCAAACATTAAGCTACGCGCCGCTTTAATTTCTAAAGTGCGCATCAGGTTAAAAGCTTGGTATAAAAATATCAAGCTAAATACCGCAGATACAATAGCCAGATACATGCCGCTATGGTTGTAAAGCCACGGCAGTAAACTTACCGGCAACAATATCAGCGTGCTTATAAAGGTAATAACAGCACTTGGTAAATTACGTTTGCCTGTTGGCAGTAACCTAAAGCCGGCTAGTTTATAATCATCATCCAACACCCAGGCAATAGCCCAAAAGTGCGGAAACTGCCACACGAATTGTATGCCGAACAAAATTAACGCGATATCATCGATTTGTGGATGCGCAGCTACATAACCAATAAGTGGAGGCAATGCACCAGGTATTGCGCCAACAAAAACCGCAATCGGTGATTTTCTTTTTAATGGCGTATAGGCAAATGCGTAAAGAATTATCGAGAATACCGATAAGAAACCTGTAAGCAGGTTTAGCTTTTGTAACAGGTAAGTACCCAAAATTCCCATAAATAACCCAATTACAAGCGCCTGGCCCGTGGTCATACGCTCGGCTGGCAATGGGCGGTCAGACGTACGCTTCATCATCCTGTCCAGGTCCTTTTCTATAATCTCGTTAAAGCAATTGGCGGCAGATGTTACCAAAAAGCCCCCAACTATCAATATCGCCCAATTTTCCCAATTGATATAGCCGTTTACCTTACTGCCGATCAGGAATGATATAGACGCGGAGAAGACCACCAAAAAAGTGAGCCTGAATTTTACCAGCTTTACAAAATCGCTCAGTTTCATGCAGCCCTCCCCTGCAGGGTGCCCTGCTTAGTTAAATTCAATAATAAATAAAATTGAGCGCCAAACACCAGGCTGGCTAAAGTGATATGTGCAGCTTGTGCAAAGGCAGGCAGCATCCAGTAAGACATGATTATACCGGTGACGATCTGCAGCATAATTAGCAGAAAAGTAAGGCTCATCAGTTGCTGCTGCAAGGAATGGCGGTTATAGTTTTTACGCACCAGTATAAACAGGGCTACATTAATGAGCACCACAGCTATCGCGATGTTGCGGTGGTCTGACAGCGCATTACCTACTTCACTTACCCAGTCGTTGCGTAACCCTTCAGAATGGGCGGATACAGCATCTATTTCTTCGCGAAGGTTTGTACCGGCAACAATTTGTATAATGCTTACAACCAAGCTTAAAATACCAAGGAAAAATAAGCCGCCTGCAATACCGCCGCGGTTACGATCGAAATTTTTTGCCAGGTAATAAGTGTAGATCGCGATAGCAAGAATAGCTAAAGCGAGTAACATATGGACTGTTACAATCCAACTGGTCAAATTAGTAGATACCACAACTGACCCAAGCCAGCCCTGAACACCAATTAATACTAAATTGACAACACTTAAAAGCGGGATGGTATTCTCAGCGCCACGATAACTAAAAGAATAAACAACAGCCGCAATCAGCAGGAAACCTGCAACAACCCCAACCAGGCGGTTAACATATTCTGTCCATGTATTGGCGGCATTAAAATCTTCAACCAATAAAACGGAGCGGTCGCGACGTATGCGGTCTGCCAACTGATTGTATCCTAAAGCATCGAGCAACTTTGCGAAATGCGTGTTCTTTTTTACCCTGCGGCCGATGTATTTTTCTTTGTAATCTTTAGGCAATTGTGAAGCATCTGTCGGCGGGATATATCTACCGAAACACTTAGGCCAGTCGGGGCAGCCCATACCAGAACCTGAACTGCGCACCACACCCCCGGCCAAAATCACCAGAAAAAGCGATGCAATTGCTGCAACGTTTACTTTCCTGAATTTGGTACGGCGCGACGCTATGCTCATTGATGTTAAAAAAATTAGGGTATCTGTTCCGGTAAATGTTACGGAGCAGATACCCTAAATATCAGGTCTTTTATGCCTGTGTTATTTTACTTCTTCTTGGGGATTCTGGTTCTTCAACCAGTCGTTGTAATTGCCCAGGCCAATCGGGTTGTCCTCAAAGTCGTGAGGCAAATTTGATGTCATGGTCTCAGAATAAGGCACGGTCTGCTGTATAAAGTCTTCATCTGCACCCGGCTTGCTGTAATCATAAGCCCAACGGTAAACAGTTGGAATTTCGCCCGGCCAGTTACCGTGGATGCGTTCAACTGGTGCGGTCCACTCAAGCGTTGTAGCATTCCAAGGGTTTTGAACAGATTTTTTACCAAAGAATATAGAATGGATAAAGTTAAACAAGAACGCTACCTGTGCAACTGCCGCCATAATAGCAGACCAGGTTATAAACGTATTCACAGATACCCATTTCTTTAAAGATTCGATCTCTGTAAATGCGTAGTAACGACGTGGCACACCGTCAAGGCCCATAAAGTGCATTGGGAAGAATACCAGGTAAGCGCCAATGAAAGTAAGCCAGAAGTGAAGGTAGCCCAAACGCTCGTCCATCATACGGCCAAACATTCGCGGGAACCAATGGTAAACACCTGCAAGCATACCAAATATAGCTGCAGAACCCATTACCAGGTGGAAGTGGGCAACAACAAAATAAGTATCATGTAAGTTAATATCGAGTGCAGCATTACCCAGGAATATACCGGTAATACCACCAGAGATAAAAAATGATACCAAACCTATAGCGAAAAGCATCGCAGGTGTAAACCTGATGTTACCACGCCACAACGTAGCAAGCCAGTTAAATGTCTTAACCGCCGATGGCACCGCGATGATCAACGTTGTGATCATAAACACACCACCCAGGAACGGATTCATACCCGTTACAAACATGTGGTGGCCCCACACGATAAAAGATAATACCGTAATACCGATAAGCGAGTAAACCATAGCGTGGTAACCGAAGATTGGTTTGCGGCTGTTTACACTCATTACCTCTGAAGCGATACCCATTGCTGGCATAATAACGATATATACTTCGGGGTGGCCCAGGAACCAGAACAAGTGCTGGAACAATATCGGGCTACCGCCTTCAAAGTTCATTACTTTGCCAGCCAGTACAATATCTGATAAGTAGAAACTGGTACCAACGCTGCGGTCAAATATCAATAACACTACACCTGCAACAAGCACAGGGAATGCAAGGATACCCAGGATAGCGGTTAAGAAAAACGCCCAGATGGTTAACGGCATTTTCCAAAGGTCCATGCCTTTGGTACGCATGTTCAATACGGTACTAACATAGTTGATAGCGCCTAATAATGACGAGGCGATGAACATCACCATACTTACCAACCATAAGGTCATACCTTCGGCAGAACCGGGCATTGCTTTAGGTAGTGCAGATAACGGCGGATAAATTGTCCAGCCACCGCTTGCAGGGCCTTTTTGTACAATGAATGAGCTTAACATCACAACGCTTGCACCGAAGAACAACCAGTAAGAAAGCATATTCATAAACGGCGAAGCCATATCGCGGGCACCTAATTGCAGAGGAATAAGCAGGTTACTGAAAGTACCGCTCAAACCGGCTGTCAACACAAAGAATACCATGATAGTACCGTGGATAGTTACCAGGGACAGATAAAAGTCTGTGCTGATGCGGCCATCAGGTGCAAAGCGGCCTAATAAAGTCTCCAGCAAAGGAAAGCTTTTATCGGGGTAAGCCAGCTGGATACGGAAAAGTATAGATAAGATCATCGCGATAACCGCCATAGTAATACCCGTAATAAGGAATTGCTTAGCGATCATTTTATGATCCTGGCTGAAAACGTATTTGGTTAAAAAGGTATCGTGGTGAGCATGATCATCATGACCGTGGTCATGATGTTCTGTTCCGTAGTGACCTTCAACTGCTAATGTAGACATAGTAGCTTTTTTCTTGTATTAATTGTTTAACGCTAACCTTTTATTATCACTTTTTACAGAACCTGCATCTGCCATTTTCAACTCTTTTTTCAAAGCGTCTGACAGATATGGTTTTTGATGTGCAAGCCATACCTGATACTCTGCCTGAGATACCACGCGTACTACTTTTTGCATGTTATAGTGGCTTCCACCGCAGATCTTGTTACAATACATGCGATACTCAAACGTTGGATCGTCAAGCCTGTTGCGCATATCATTGGTAGTGATAATAGGTACAAATTTAAAGAAGGTAGGCAAGCCCGGTACAGCATTCATCTGCACGCGGAAGTTTGGCATGTACATACTATGTATAACATCTTGCGCTAAAATATTAATGCGGATAGATTTGTTAACAGGGAGTACGATAGTGTCAGCCGCTAAATCATCGAGGCTATGACGATCCTGAAAATCGACACCCAATTTATTTGTTCCTGTGATCAGTTTATAGCTTTTTCTGCCTAACTGACCGTCCCGACCGGGGTAACGTACTTCCCATGCAAACTGGTGCCCTGTAATATCAATGTTTAACGAAGCCTTTTCGCCTTTAGCGTCAACAGTGTTAGTGATCTCTCTCCATGTAAAGAAGCCAAACACAACCAGTACCGTTAACACGATAGCAGGAATGATTGTCCAAACCTTCTCAATGGTATTATTATGCGGCAAATAGTATGCTTTGCGTTTTTCAGAACCGCGGTATTTAAATGCGAAGCCGAACAACAGTATCTGTGTGCCGATAAATACGATAACGGTGATACCAAAAGTGATCCAAAACATGTGGTCAATTTTAATACCGTGCAATGAAGCAGATTCCGGCAAGATCATGCTGCCTTGAACAGAGAACGACCACCAAACACCAATCATACCTATCACCAAAAAGGCAATAAAGAAATAAGCCATAAGGTTATTCAATTTTATAGGCTCTTTATGTTGTATCTGCTGGGTAATGTCATAAACCTTAAGTATTTTACCAATTATGGCAATTGCAAGGCATATCACCAAAAACAGCAATACGTAGTAACCGGGGCCCACCCAAACGTTTGCCTTTTCGGTCGCTGCAGGGGTAGTAGCGTTAACAGTAGCCTGTGCCCAAACACCTGTTGCAGATAATAAAAGCAAGGTTAATGCAGCAAAGAACTTGTTTATATTTATGAGTTTTCTGAATGCCATTTTATAGTTCGGTTTGGTATTCTTCAATTTTTACAAAGTTAGCAATTATTAAATGTGATGATGAAGGCTCTCGTCTACAAACGGGTGTTTAGCCGGCACTAACGCTTTAAATTTACTTAAGGCTGTAAGTGCGGTAAAGGTGAATAAGCCTGCAAAACCGACGAAGATGGCAAAGTCTTCTATACCAAAAGGAACTTTAGCCCCTTCAGGCAATTTTAATGTACCCGGCATGATCATTAGGTAGTAGTCTAACCAGTGGCCGATGATCAACACAATACATACAATTTTAACGCGTTGTAATACCCTTTTAGCGTCGCGCGACATTAATAATAACAATGGCGACACAAAGTTTAACACAATGTTTAACCAGAACCACCATTTATATTCGGGCTCCCAGCGTTTGTAGAAATACACAGACTCCTCCGGCATGTTGGCATACCAGGTTAAGAAGAACTGTGCAAACCAAACGTATGTCCAGAAGATAGAGAAACCAAACATCAGTTTACCCAATGTATGAATGTGGTCTACATGTATCCATTGGAAATAACCGCTCTGATACATATAGATTAATATCAAGGTGATCACAGATAAACCTGCTACGTGTAAGGCAGCCAGGTTATACCAGCCAAACATGGTAGAGAACCAGTGCGCTTCTAAAGACATTACACCACCAAATGCGAAGATCGGGTATGTAAAGCCAAAGATTACCAGGAATATCAATGAATACTTAAAGCTTTTCTCGTAGTTAACCATTCCGCCCATTTGATCTTCTGTTTCAGAAAACCTAACCAGCATACGGCCAAATAACGCGTATAAGAATAGTAAAACAATGATAGTACCTAAAAAGAACGGAATGTTAAGGAAAGGTGCTTTACCTGTGATGATAGCATCATAGATCTTGCTTGAAGGGTCGGTCAAACCCTTAGTGGCCCAGTGCGCATACAAATAAGGGGCTTTTACTTCATGGCCTTCAATCATCTCGGGATGGGTAGTAAATAAACCCGCAAGGATGATCACTATTAATATTAAGCCTGCAATTGGCAGTGTACGTGCCAAAGCTTGTGGTATACGCAAAATTGCTACAGACCAGCCCGCTTGTGCCGCGTATTGGTACGCCATAAAAAACACACCGCAAATACAAACGCAGGCAAAGTAATAACCGCAAAGCAACAGATTAGAAAAGGTACGCTGAATGCCCATCTCGCCGTGATCGGCAAAGAACCCATATAAAATGCCTAAGACACCTATAACAATTGCTACCAAGCTCCAGGTTTTTATCTTGCCTGTAAACTCGTAATGGTTGTCAAAACTATATTCAGTTTTCATCTATCTCTAATTGCTTATAAGTTTTGTAAATGATGAACATAAGTGATCACTTTCCATCTCTCTTCCGGTGCTAACTGCGACGCGTATGAACCCATAGAGTTTACGCCGTAAGTAATGGTGTGATATATTTTACCATCTGTCAATTCTTTCATGGCGCCACCGCGAGATGACTGGCCCTTAGAATAAGATGGCGGAGCCGGGAAACCGTGCTGAACCACCAAACCATCGCCCTGGCCTGTTACGCCATGGCAAGGCGAGCAGTAGTGCTCAAACAAAACCTTACCCTCATCAAAGTTGGCTTTGTTTTGAGCGATAGGGTTTTTAACCTCGAGGCCGGCTTGTAAATAACCGTCTTTAGTATTTGGATAGTCAAAGCGGGTAAAACCCAATGGAATTGTACCTGCAGGCGGCACCTGTGCAGTTTTACCGTCTTTAAAGTTCGGGTTCTTCTGGTCAGGGTCGTAAGCAATATGTTCATACATATTGGGTGCATACTCCCAACCGGTGCTCTTGTTGTCTTTACAAGAGGTAGCCAGTATGGTTGCAGCAATAGTAACAGCTGTAATACCCAATACTTTATATTTATTCATAGCTAACATATTTTCTTTCGTTATGCTTAACTTCTGTGGCACCTGCTTCTGTTAAAATGCGGGTGATATCTTCGTGCGGAAGGCTTAAGCCCTTTGGATTTATAGCGATAACAAATTTATCATTAGTGGCACGCAGATCCATAACACGTGCCGTGCGACCGGGGAACAAGTGCGTTGCGAAAAAGAATGTACCTACCATGCCAAACGCAGTGAACAATACGGTCCACTCAAAGCAAAAAGGCACAAAATCGGGCATGGCAAAGTGTGGCTTGCCGCCAATGTTCATTGGCCAGTCATGAACAAGTGTGTAATACACTATGCTGAATATTACGCTCAAACCTGTGCAGCCGCAAAGAAATGCTGCATAACCAAGGCGCGAATCTTTAATGTTCAATTTATCTTCTATACCGTGGATTGGCATTGGCGTGTACACATCATAAATAGTAACACTATTTTTCTGCAGGCCATCGATGCCGTCCATCATTTCATCAGGGTCATCAAAAACACCCAATATCATTTTAGTGCTGCTCATGGTTATACGTTTTCGTAGTCAGACAGCTCAACGCTATCGTATTTTTGTAATGATTCTTTGTAAAACTGTACTTGTTCAGGATCAAGGTGGCCTTCTTTAATTTGTTTAAGCTTCATTTGCTCACTTGCAGTTTTAAGCAAAAGCTTAACCTCGCCGATAGCCAGTGATGGAGCCAAACGAATAAATATCAGGAACATGGTAAAGAACAAGCCTATCGAACCGATGAAGATACTTACGTCAACCCAGCTTGGATAGAACATTACCCAGCTAGATGGTACATAGTCGCGGTGCAGTGATGTTACGATGATCACAAAACGCTCGAACCACATACCGATATTTACGATAATAGAAAGAATCCAGGATGCCATAATACTCAAACGGATCTTTCGGAACCAGAATAACTGCGGTGTAATTACGTTACAGGTCATCATGCTCCAGTACGCCCACCAGTAAGGACCGGTTGAACGGTTGATGAACGCGTATTGCTCATATTCTACACCTGAGTACCATGCGATAAAGAATTCTGTCAGGTAAGCTACACCTACAATAGAACCCGTCAAAATGATGATCTTGTTCATCGACTCGATGTGGAACATGGTAATGTAGTTCTCTAAACCTAATACCTTACGGGCTACCAATAATAGTGTTTGCACCATAGCAAAACCAGAGAAGATAGCACCCGCAACGAAGTATGGCGGGAAGATGGTAGTATGCCATCCCGGTTCAAGCGATGTAGCAAAGTCAAAGGACACGATTGTGTGTACCGAAAGTACCAGTGGCGTTGATATACCTGCAAGGATCAATGATACAGTTTCAAAACGTTGCCAGGTTTTTACTGAACCTGTCCAGCCGAATGATGCTATGCCATACATCTTTTGTTTAAGGCCTGTAGCCCTGTCGCGAATAGCGGCAAGATCGGGCAGTAAACCTGTATACCAGAATACCAATGATACAGAGAAATAAGTCGATATCGCGAACACGTCCATCATCAGGGCCGAGTTCCAGTTTACCCAAAGAGAACCGTATTGGTTTGGCAATGGTAACGTCCAGTAAGCTAACCAGGGGCGGCCCATGTGACCGAAAATGTACGTGGCTGCACAGATTACCGCGAAGATGGTCATCGCTTCTGCAGAGCGGTTGATCGAGTTACGCCAGTTTTGACGGAAAATCAAAAGTACCGCGGAGATGAGCGTACCCGCGTGGCCGATACCTACCCACCATACGAAACCGGTGATATCCCAAGCCCAGCCAACTGTTTTATTCAACCCCCATTCGCCTACACCGAACCAAAAGGTCCAGCTGATGGCAAATACCCACAGGGCGGCAAACAAAGATGCTACGCCGAAGCCTATCCACCAGGCTTTGCTTGGATTACTTTCAACAGGGAGTAATACTTCGTCGGTAATTTGCCCGTAGGTTATATTCCTGCCGGTAATTAACGGTTCCCTTATTATTGATTCTTTGTGAGATGACATATAGTATTTTTTATCTCTTTTAAATTAAGCCCCTGTTACAGTTGTGTTTCTGATCTTAGCCTGGTAACCAATACCCGGTTTAACGTTAAGCTCTTCTAACACATAATAAGTACGCTCGCTCTTCAATGCTTTTGCAACTTCAGAGTTAGGGTCATTAAGGTTACCGAAAACAATTGCGTTTGTAGGGCATGATTGCTGACAAGCCATTTTAACTTCACCGTCCTGTAACGGGCGTTTCTCCAGCTTGGCTTTCAATTTACCTGCCTGTATACGCTGCACGCACATGCTGCATTTCTCCATTACACCACGGAAACGGGTAGTAACGTCAGGGTTAAGCACAAGCTCGGTGTATTCATTTTGGATATAGTTCTCAAAACGAGAGTCATTCCAGTAGTTAAACCAGTTGAAACGGCGCACTTTGTAAGGGCAGTTGTTTGCACAATAACGTGTACCTACGCAACGGTTATAGGTCATCATGTTCAAGCCTTCGCTTGAGTGTGTGGTGGCCAATACCGGGCATACAGTTTCACAAGGCGCGTGGTCGCAATGCTGGCAAAGCATTGGCTGGTAAGTAACCTGTACATGATCAAGATCATCAAGTTTGTTGATCTCTTTTTCTTTAGTTACAGATTTTTCACCGTCTTTAAAGCTGTAGTAACGGTCAATACGTATCCAGTGCATCTCGCGGCGGTTACGCACTTCATCGCGTCCCACAACCGGAACGTTATTCTCCGCAGTACACGCAACTATACAAGATCCGCAGCCTGTACAAGCGTTAAGATCTATAGCCATTACCCAGTTGTAGGTTGGGCGTTGGTATTCGTCCCAAAGATCATAATTCTCTTTGCCTTCGCCTTTACCGGTGATCGACTCAGGATTTTTAACGTATTGGGTTAAAGTACCTTCTTTGATAATGCTGTTACGGCCTTCGTAAGAGTGGTGTGTTTGCGTTTGCGCGAACACATATGTCAATGCGCCGGTCTTTTTAACATCGGCAACAATTGAATTCTGGAAAGTACCGTTGCGGTAAGTTGCAAACGGGAACGCGTTTTTACCTACGCCCTCACCTACTTTACCCGCTTTTGTGCGGCCATAACCTACCGACACAGAAATAGTGCCTTGTGCTTGTCCCGGCTGGTAAAGCACCGGCAGGTCAATAGTATAACCGTTAGCGGTGATCGAGATCCAATCGCCTTCTTCTAAGCCCCATTGTTTAGCAGTTTTAACCGCGATGGCAGCAAAGTTATCCCATGTTACTTTAGTAACCGGATCAGGCAATTCTTGTAACCATGGGTTGTTAGCTTTTTTGCCGTCGCCAAGGTTAGGGCTTTCAAATATTTGCAGTTCTAATTTACCGTCGCCGCTTGCAGCTATCTGGCTTGCATGGCCGGCAATAGTTTGAACAACAGCGTTGAGATCTTTGCTAAAGGTGTAAGTGCCGGCCGGTTTAGCGGCAGCTTTTACATAGCCTGTTTGCAATAATTTTTCCCATCCGGCCTGGCCGCTTAAACCTGCAATAGGCATAATGGTTTTCTCCCAGGTGTTACGTACGTAAGTGTAGTAATCTTTAACCGGCGCGTTAGCCCAAACCAATAAGCTTTGCTCTGCAGGGCGGGTATCATAAACCGGATTAATTGTTGGCTGGATAATAGTATAGTAACCTTCTGCAGCGTTTGCATCGCCCCAGGTTTCTAAGTAGTGGCTTTGAGGCGCAATAATATTAGAAACAGCAGCAGTCTCATCGCGGTAAGCCGACAATGAGACCAGCAGTTTGGTTTTGCCTAAAGCAGCTTTAAATGCTTTGGCGTCGTAATAATCATAAATTGGGTTGCTGTTTAAAAAGAACACACAGTCAACCTCGCCGCGGTTCATCTCATTAACCAACTCAACAATACCGGCATCGTTACCATTGTATTGTTTTGATGGATTATCAAGATCGATAGTGGTACTGTAGCTGCCTAACAAAGAGTTGATAGCATTAACCAATATCTGTGTAGCTACATCATTGCTTCCCGAAACCACTAAAGCGCGGCCTTTTGCCGCCATCAATTCTTTAGCTGCGAGGGTAATAGCGGTATCTGTAGCGGCATTGCTTACTTTTTTACCGCCACCAAGCGTGTTACCACTAAGCGCGTTGTATAAGCTAATGATCGCGGTGCCCTCTTCTGAAGGTTTGATCGGCATACGCACGTCGGCGTTACTGCCGGTTAGGCTCATACCTGTCTCGAACTGGATGTGGCGAGACATTTTCTTTTCTTCTAAGGCTTTTGCGGCACGGTTAGAAGCATATTGACGGCTAAACTCTGTGTGTGAGATCCAGCTGCCTAAGAAATCGGCGCCGAAGCTTACAATAACATCAGCCTTGTCAAAATTGTAATGCGGTAATACGGCTTTACCAAAGCTATTTTGATTAGCCTGGATGATACCTGTATAAGATACTGCATCGTATACTACGTGTTTTGCAGTAGGATAAGCGGCAATGAAATCGGCAATTACACCTAAAGTAGATGGGCTGTTGATGCTTGACGTTACCAGGCGGATACCTTTACCAGATGCTTTTGTAGTTGCTAAACGGTTTTTTATATAGGTGTCGATCGCGTCCCAGCCGCTTTCGCCGCCGTCTTGCATAGGGCCTTTTAAACGGCTTGAATCATACAGATCTAATACAGAAGCCTGTGCAGCTGATGATGTACCGCCTTTGCCAAAAATATCGTTAGGGTTACCTTCAATTTTAATAGGACGGCCTTCGCGGGTCTTTACCAATATAGCCTGGCCTTCGTAACTAGATACATAGAAGTTGGCCAAACCCGGGGTGATCTCTTCAGGCTTTATTAAGTAAGGGATAGATTTGTGAACCGGAACCTTTTGGCAGGCTGCTAATGACACAGCACCAACGCCAAAACCTAAAGCTTTTAAAAAGTCGCGGCGCGGAGTTTTTGATTTAAGCCCGTCGCCCTCTAATATATCTTCGATAGGGATAGGCTCTGCAAACTCGTGCTTGTTCTTTTCAACAAACTCGGGAGTTTTGTTCAGTTCTTCTAAACCTTTCCAGTATTTTTTATTGCTTTCCATTTAAGCTATATAAACTGTAATTGCTAAGTTTCTTTTTTTAAATTTTCGATTCGCGATGATGTCTCACATCTCAAATCTCACATCTCACTTCTAAATTAATAGTGGCATTTAGCGCACTCTAAACCACCCATTTGCGCCTCAGTAACGTGACCGCCATTTTTGATCACATCATGTATAGCAACCATTTTCTCGTAGTATGCATTGCCTTTAGAATTAACGTTGGTACGTTTGTGGCACTGTATACACCATTTCATGGTAAGCGGTGAGTACTGATAAACTTGTTTCATAGTTTGGATAGGGCCGTGGCAGCGCTGACACTCAATACCGGCAACCTTAGTATGCTGTGAGTGATTGAAGTAAGCGAAATCAGGCAGGTTGTGTACACGCACCCACTGAATTGGCCTTGCTTTAGTGCTGTCATATTTCTGGGTAGACGGATCGTAACCCAAAGCGTCATAGATCTTATGTATCTCCGGCGATTCTGTTTTAACCACTTTGTGGCAGTTCATACAAACGTTAAGAGACGGGATAGTAGCATTTTTGCTCTTGTAAGCACCACCGTGGCAATACTGGCAATTGATGCGCATTACCCCCGCGTGCAATTCGTGCGAATATTTGATTGGCTGCTCAGGCTGATAACCCTGGTGTACGTTAGTATTCCACATGGTTACCCAGCTCCAGCTACCGAAAGCGATGAACAAGCACAACACTACGAAGAAAACCAGTTTCTTGTTCTTAGCTAACCTTTTGATGGTTGCAAAACGATCAACTTTAACAGTTTCAACTTCTGCAGCTTCCAATTCTTCAGGAAGAAGATCGGCACGGTTAACCAATACTTTTTCTAATGTGCCGATAACCCTGTTTAAAACCAGGATAACAATAAAGGCAACTATCAGAACACCTATAAGGCTGAATATCAAAACTTCGCTTGGGCCACTGTCTGCAGTACTAGGGTCACCATTTGATGTTTTAGGTGTTGATTGTAATTTTTTGTAGTCGTCGCGAACGTAAGCGATGATGTTAGCAACGTCACCATCAGAAAGGTTGGTGAACACAGTCATTTGTGACTGGTTATACTCGTTGTAGATCTTTAATGCCTTAGGATCTTTTGCAGCGATAAGGGCCTGGTTGTTTTGGATCCACTTGGTAAGCCATTTATCATCAGTTTCTGATGAAATGGTTGGCCCAAGCGCCGGACCGGTCATACGAGCATCGATTTTGTGACAGGCAGTACAATTTGCTTTGAACAATGCTTCACCCTTTGCAGCATCTGCCTGCGCTTGTGCCGAAACAGCCATAAACGCGAACCCTGCAATCAGTAAAAGTGTCCTGGAAAATTGTTTAAATGTCAATGAGATATTTCTCATACAGTGTATTTGTGCTGAATATTTCGTAGTTAGTTTCTGTAATTAGCTTGCAGACGTATGCCAACACGGCTTTTTAACAGTCCACAAAAGTATAATTTATTAAACAATGGCTGACAAAGTAATGACACATAATCATAATTTATAATTGTTCTAAATAAATGACAAAAGCCCCTTGATTAAACGTCAGGGGGCTTTTTAATGATTAAGTGTTATAACAGCTGAAAAATAACGAGTTACTCATTTCAGCACTATTGCAAATATCAATTATTGCTTTAAAATCCATGCAAAAATTAGCGGCGCTACAATTGTGGCGTCACTTTCAACGATAAATTTTGGCGTGTCGATGTCCAGCTTGCCCCATGTGATCTTCTCATTGGGTACAGCACCCGAGTAAGATCCGTAAGAAGTGGTAGAGTCTGATATCTGGCAGAAATAGCTCCAAAAAGGGATGTTTTCCATCTCCATATCCTGATAAAGCATAGGAACTACGCAGATAGGGAAATCGCCGGCTATACCACCACCTATCTGGAAGAAACCTATCCCCTTACCTCCCGAATTTTTAGGGTACCAATCGGCAAGCCATGCCATGTATTCAATGCCGCTTTTCATGGTCGTAGCTTTTATTTCGCCCTTGATCACATAAGACGCGAAGATGTTGCCCATTGTAGAATCTTCCCATCCCGGTACCACAATTGGCAGGTTGCGTTCAGCAGCGGCCAGCATCCATGAGTTCTTCGGATCGATCTCGTAATACTGCTCTAACTCGCCGTTTAGCAATATTTTGTACATGTACTCATGCGGAAAGTAACGTTCGCCATTGTCGTCGGCATCTTTCCAAATTTTGTGGATGTGCTTTTGTAAACGGCGGAAAGCTTCTTCTTCTGGGATACAGGTATCGGTAACGCGGTTGTAATGGTTTTCTAACAAATCCCACTCATCCTGCGGGCTCAGGTCGCGGTAATTGGGCACCCGTTTATAGTGCGAGTGCGCTACCAGGTTCATGATGTCTTCTTCGAGGTTTGCACCGGTACATGAAATGATGTCTATCTTTCCCTGGCGGATCATTTCCGCCAGCGAAATGCCAAGTTCCGCAGTACTCATGGCACCTGCAAGGGTTACCATCATTTTACCACCTTCAAGCAGGTGGGTTTCATATCCCTTGGCTGCGTCAACCAACGCTGCAGCATTAAAATGCAAATAATTGCGCTCAATAAATTGAGATATAGGTCCTCTTGTAGTGCTCATTTTCAATCAAATAAATATTGGCGCAAAGGTAAGAAAGTCTGTAGCAGAATTTGCAGGATTTTAGAATTAGAGAACTAACGCTTTGGAAGCGTTTAAACACGAATATGAAGCTACAATGGCAGCGTAAACCAAAATGTACTGCCTTTGCCTAACTCGCTATCCACACCTATTTTGCCACCATGCTTTTTGATGATCTCCGCGCTGATGTAAAGCCCTAAACCAAGCCCGGAGAACTGCGCGCCTGCATGTTCTGACCGGTAATACCGGTCAAATAGCTTCATCACATTTTCGGGGTTAATGCCGGGTCCGTGATCTATGACGGAGATACGCGCGAAATTGTCGGCCTTATCTATCCGCAATGTAATTTCGAATGAATCAGGCGCATATTTAACCGCGTTGTTTACCATGTTTACCACCACCTGGTCTATACGGTGCTCATCTGCATAAACCCTTAAGTCAAGGTCGCCCTCAATATTCAAATGATACCTGCCTTCTGCGCGTATATGGCTGCAGCAATTGCGAAGCAACTCTGCAATAAGGAAATTAGTTTTAGCGAGATCCAGCTGGCCTGAATTTACTTTGCTGGCGTTCAACAGGTCATCTATCAGCATAGTGGTTTTATTCATGCTGCGGTTAGCCTGACTAATTAACTTTGCTATAGCCGGGTCGCCGGGGTTATCCCTTAGCCTGTCGAGCATTTGCAGGGTCGCTTTTAAACTTGTGATAGGCGTTTTAAGTTCGTGACTTGCCACGCTGATAAAATCGTCTTTATATTGTTCACGGCGCTTTTGGTCTGTTATATCCTGAACAGTGCCACTAAACCTTAAGGGCTTTTGGTCATCACTAAATACCGTTCGGCCTTTGGCGCGGACTATAATTTCTTTTTTGTCGTGCGGGTGGATGATCTTGTATTCTACGTCGTAAGTGCCCCCTGATCTGAAAGACATCGCCTCGTCTATGGCCGCTAGTATCCGCTGACGATCTTCCTCTGCTATGTTATCAGTAGCGTTTGCCAGATCTATTTCGTCATCGGCACCCAAACCAAACCATTGCTTTAACCTGGCATTACCGACAAACTTTCCTGTTTTAGGATTAAGGTCAAATGTGCCGAGGTCAGCAGCTTCTATAGCGAAACTTAGTTCATTACGGCTCTCAGCCAGGTTATCGTTCAGTTCTCTTAAAGCAGCGTAAGATTCGCTTACCTCTTCGTTGGTGACAGACAGTTCTTCGTTCATTGAAGCCAACTCTTCATTTGTGGCGGCCAATTCTTCATTTGTAGTGGCCAATTCTTCCATGAGCGTCTGTTCGCGCTGGCGGCCGAAGTAACGCTCACTTATGTCTGTAGCCGTGTGCAAAATACAGATCACTTTTCCGGCCTCATCTTTTACAGCCCGGTATTCAAAATCAAAGTAAATGGTTTTTAATTCGCCGTTAATCATCAGGTCGGCGGGGGTATCAGTACCTGATATGACCAGGCCTTCATTCCAAACCCTTTTGAACATGTCTATAAAGGGCTGACCTTTTAACTCGGGCAGGGCGGCTTCAAGCGATTTGCCTATTACACTGCTATCTTTACCCCATACATCAAGCATCGCCTGGTTTGCGGTTTGGATTACAGCATCTTCTGTAACGTGAATAGCAGTGGCAACCTTGGTTAGGTTGAGCACATCTATTAACTGCTTATCGGTTAATAACGGAATACTGTCCATGTAGAGTTTAGAGCGTATAGTTCCGGGCTAAGTAAAAGAGAGTAACTAAAAAAACAACTGATAAGTTTTAACGATTTTATAATTTCGGCATTGCTTAGCAAACAAAATTTGCTTCAAGTTTTTTTATTCCGCAAATGCGTAAAGCCTTATTGCTTATCACGCTGCTTGGCTGCAGCACTACCCTATTTGCCCAGCGCAACATTTTGCCCCGCTTTTTACGGCGGATGATCTTTGAGAAAGATACCAGCAAGCGCGGCAGCTTTTTCTTGCTGCCGGTGCTAAGTTCTGCACCGGAGACGGGCCTCGAAGTTGGCGCATCGGGGCTTTATTCTTTTTATACCGATACGTTAACCAAGGGGACAAGGGTATCGAACTTGTTTGGTTACGCTACTATAACAACAAAAGGCCAGGAGAGGTTAAGCCTGAGCACCAGCTACTGGACGCCGCAAAATCAATGGCATTATATAGCCGCGGCGAGTTATGTAAACTTCCCCGCCAATTTTTACGGGATTGGCAACAACACATTAAAAAGCTACAAGGTTGATCTGGGGCTGCAGCGCTTTAAGCTGAACCTTGAAGCCGACAAACGCCTTGGAAAATATATTTATCTGGGCGCAGTAGCCGGCGGATTTAATTACCGTTTTGAAAATAAAAACCCCGGCGGCGTGTTTGATACCGACACACGGGTAGAATACCGTAATGGCGGCAGCACTGTTTTTATAGGCCCCAGCCTGATATTCGATAGCCGCAATAACAACACTTACACCACAAAAGGCATTGTTGTTACCAGCTACTTTAACGCCATGCAGGGCTTGTTCGGGAATAATAGTTATAGCGGCGGCTTTTTTAACATAGAGTATGCGCAGTTCTTTTCATTAAACCGCAAGTTTGTTTTGGGATTGAACGTGCAGGACCAAAACCTTACAGGTGGCAGCTCGCCGTTTTATTTGCTGCCTGCCCTGGGCAGCGACGAGATGATGCGTGGATACTACAACGGCCGTTACCGCGACCGCAACCTCGTTGCGGGGCAGGCGGAACTGCGCTACCGCTTGAGCGACCGCATTGGCCTGGTGGGTTTCGCCGGAACGGGAACAGTGTTCAATACCAGCTTTAATGCCAAAGACCTTAAGCCGAACTATGGTGGCGGGTTACGTTATTTCTTCGACGTGGAAAAAGGCCTGTCTATCCGCGTGGACTATGGCTTTGGCGAAAAACGCCCCGGAGAAAGCCGGCAGAGCGGTTTATACCTGGCGTTGGGGGAAGCGTTTTAGGCCTCACCTAAATCCTCTCCAAAGGAGAGGACTTCGAAAAGATTGCGTTTAACCCCCTCTCCTTCGGACAGGGCCGGGGTGAGGCCTTCAAATCTGTATCTTAAAATCTTCCTTCATCCTGCCTTTCTTGAAGAATACCAAACCTATCCAAAACAAGTCAACGGTGGCAGTAACGTCAAGGTGTTTTTTTATTTCCGTCCATGCTTCTTTCATGCCTTCGCTCCAGTAAATATCGTCAAATATCAGTAGTGAGTTTTCATGCACTTTAGGCAGGCACCGGTTAAAATAATCCAGTGTAGCTTGCTTTTGGTGGTTACCGTCTATAAATACAAAATCAAGCTGATCCAGTTCGTTTATCAGCGGCGGAAGTGTGTCGTCAAAATTCCCGGTAATCAGTTGAATATTTTTAGCACCTGTTTTATCAAATCCTTTTTGAGCTACGCCGGCGGTTTGCGGGCAGCCCTCTAGGGTGTATATTTTAGCATTGGGCGCGGCTGCGTGTAAGTACAGGGTGGTAGTCCCCAGGCAGGTACCTAACTCTATGATGTTGGCGGGCTGTAAGTCGGCCGCCAGGCGATAAAGCAGCTGCGCCAGCTTAGGGGGTTTAAGCGCGTTCTTTGCTATCTGGCTTATCTTTTTTTGCTTATTGTTATTTACATGCGAGCCGGCGCCCAGGTCTGTAACGGTAATTTCGCTATCGTCATGCAATAGTTGTTTTCTGTAATTTTCAATTTCGGCGTATACGCTTTTGGGTTTAAAATCGTAAATTACTTCATCTACCAAACGGTACACAAAAGGCGAGTGTAAACCATGGCGGTTGCCGGCCTGTAACCTGTGTAATAGATAATCTTTAGCAAACTGCCACTTAAACATGGCGGTAAAAGTAGATAAAGGAATACATTTTATGCCCGAAATAACGCAATCAGAAATAAAATCACTTATAAAATTGTTAGACGATCCCGACCAGGAAATATTTGGCCATGTGCATGATAAGCTTTTCGGCCTGGGCGACGAGGCCATCGGTTTCTTAGAAGCCGCCTGGAGCGAGGCTTTTGACCCGATATTGCAGGAGCGTATTGCCGACCTGGTTCATGAAATACAATTTAACAACGTTAAAACCGACCTTAAGCTATGGTACCAAAGCGGCAGCTTTGACCTGCTGCGCGGTATCTTGACCATAAACAAATATCAATACCCTGACCTGGACGAGCAGAAAGTGATCAACCAGATTGAAAGCATTAAGCGCGATGTTTGGATGACCATGTACGCCGAAGGCAGCCCGGCCGACCATGTGAAGCTGATAAATCATGTGATCTACAATCTGCATGGCTTTAGCGGCAACACGGCAAACCATCAGGACCCGCAGAACAGCTACCTGAGCCAGGTATTGGAATCGCACAAAGGTAACCAGATATCACTGGCCATCATTTATAGCATCATAGCGCAGAAACTAGATATACCTATCTACGGCGTTAACCTGCCACAGCACTTTATACTGGCATACATTGATGAAAGTAAAGAGAGCGAGTTTGAAGGCGGCGTTTTGTTTTACATTAATGCCTTTAACAAAGGCCTGGTGTTTGGCCGCCGCGATGTAGACATGTTTCTGAAGCAATTGGGCGTAAAACCCGATAAGCAATTTTATGAGCCTTGCACCAATGCCGATATTATCCGCCGTGTACTTCGCAACCTCATCAGTGCGTATGAAAACTTAGGCTCGACCGATAAAGTTACTGAGCTGAACGAGCTGCTGGAGATAGTGTTGGAGTAAAAAGGACTTTTACCTTTAAAGAGTTCCGGCTAAATCGCCCAACTGACACTTAATGCCGTACTCATCCACGGTAATTTTATCTCTTCGAACGTCCATGGACAGGTCTGCAAGACCACATCGTATGAATGATTTGAAACTTCTAATTGCCAGCTATGACCGGTGTAACTTAAGTGACCCGGGCGCTGCAAAAAACTTTCTTTTAACGCCGTTGGTGATGAATTTCTGAGCTGAATCCAATTTGCAATAACAGCCTGTAATAACTCATCAGCAAGTCTTTGAATATCAAGATTTGGTGCCGGTTTTACTTGCCTGTGCGCGAGGTCTAATCCACAAAGTAAATTGATCAATCCGGCGCCGCTTTCATCATCCGCACCAACACAGTTTTGTAAGAACGCCGCAGCATCGTGCGGCTTTATCAGGCCACCGCTATCCGGATCAGTAAAATTTAGTCTCTTAAAAGCATTTGGCAGAAACGGGTTCAGCAGGACGATACCTGCATTATTAACGCCATATTTTTTAACCGTTGAAGTCATAGTTAATTCATCCACCATTTATCTTCATGCACCTTGCCAGTTGTGTAAATCAGTCGGCAGATTCTTTAGGGTTATCGGGCGGGCAGTTGCTTTTTAGAACTTTCAAATTCTTGCTTCCCGCTCAATTACCTCCAAAATGTCTTGATAATTTTGCGGAAGCTGCTCTTTGGCGATAGACCAGATTATTTCGTGATCGATCCCAAAATATTCGTGGCTTATCTTATTTCTTAAGCGATACATCTCTTCCCAAGGCACGTTGGGGTATTTTAATTTTATTTCGCTGGAGAGCCTTTTTGATGCTTCGCCTATCACTTCAAAATTTCTGATCACTGCATCAATGACCATATAATTATCTTGAAAAGCAATAAAATCCATAGAATCGAGATATTGAGTTATTCTCTCGATAGATAACTTAATGTCTTCTAAATATAAGAGAGGATCTCTTTCGTGTGGTTTCAAATATATTTTACCTGGCTTAATATATCTTCTTTAACTCGTTCCTTCAACGCATTCTTTGTTACCAGATCTATTTTCAGCCCGAATGATTTTTCTAAAAAGCTTTCGAGAGTAAAGAAGTTCCATCCTACAGGACGAGCAAATTCTACAAGCAGATCTAAATCGCTATCAGGATTAAATTTACCGGTAGCATAAGAACCAAAATAACCTATAGCGCTAACATTAAATTGTGTTGCCAAAACAGGTTTAATTTCCCTAAGCTTAGTTTCTATATCATTTACTGATAACATATTACAAAGCTAACTATTATATAATTAAGAAGTTGTCTGCTACTTTACCCCCCCATTTGCCTTCATCCACACTACCAATTCCGCAAACCAGTCGGCAGATTCTTTGGGGTTATTGAGCCCGAAGCCGTGGCCACCTGATTGGTAAATGTGCATCTCGGCTTTTACATTGGCGGCTAAAAGGTTGTTATAAAACATTAAGGCATTCTGTACAGGCACAACGTCATCGTCTTCCGCATGGGCAATGAATGTTGGCGGCGTATCTTTAGTGATCTGCTTCTCGTTAGAATACAGATCTAACATTTTCTGCGAAGCGTTCTTACCCAACAAATTATCCCGCGAACCCGTATGCGCATACTGCCCGAAGGTAATTACCGGGTAGATCAGCATCATAAAATCGGGACGCAGATTAACATTATCAGGATTAGGAACGACTGCTTTACTGTAATGCGTGCCTTCGGTAGATGCCAAATGCCCACCTGCAGAAAAACCCATGATCCCCACTTTTACCGGGTCGATGTGCCATTTTGCGGCATTTTGCCTTACCATCTGCATGGCGCGTTGTGCATCCTGCAGCGGGCCTATGGTTTTATCCACCATAATGCTGTCACTTGGTAAGCGGTATTTCAAGACAAAGGCGGTAATACCTATCTCGTTTAATTTCAACGCAACCTTTTGCCCTTCCTTAACCATAGATAAACCCGCGTAGCCCCCGCCCGGGCAAATCACTACCGCTGTACCATTCGCTTTACCTTCGGCGGGGAAAAATGGTAGCAACTGCGGCTTGCTCACTCTGCTCATCCAGTCGCCATTCTCAAATTTTTCTACGTAAGAAGCGGGGGTCGACTTGCTGTTCGGCACGCCTGCCGGATACAGGTCGATGGGGTCAGCTTGCTGTGCGTAGACTGCCACGGACATAGTGAATAGCAATAGGGCGGAGAAAAGGTATTTCATATCATAAATCTAAGACTTGTCATTTACGCGAAGTGAAGAATCTTACAAAATTTGTGATGGATTTAATAGAATTCTTCACCATCTTCAGAATGGCATGATGCTTAAACACTCTGCCACGCCATGCTTCGAGGCCTCGGCGTAACGTCCCTACTCATCTTCGGAGAGGGGGTGGCTATGCTATGGCGATGGTATGGCGATGCAACGTCAAAAATGACCTAAAAAGGCATTTTTTCGCGATCAACCCATATTCGAAAAACTGTAAACATCTGATTGTCAGTCTAAACCACGTTTGACTAACAACTTAAAATACCCACCCCCTATGGCGACGCCACCCGTGCCGGCTTCATTGGTCTGTTGTCAGCTTCCTTATATCCTAACAATTAGTTACAGGCTATCTGCACTTAACCCTTATCCCCGCCAAACTCCATTAGGTAGGCTTTCAGAAAATCGTCCAGTTCGCCGTCTAACACGGCCTGGGCGTTTGATGTTTCATGGTCTGTGCGCAGGTCTTTCACCAGTTTGTACGGGTGCAGCACATAGTTGCGTATCTGTGAGCCCCATTCTATCTTCTTTTTATTACCCTCAATGGCATTGGTGGTTTCCATACGCTTGCGCATCTCTATCTCATACAATTGCGACTTCAATAAACGCATAGCGTTATCCTTATTCTGCAATTGCGAACGCGATTCCTGGTTCTTGATGATAATGCCCGATGGCTTGTGGTAAAGCCTTACGGCGGTCTCCACCTTGTTCACGTTCTGCCCGCCTGCACCACCTGAGCGGAACGTTTCAAACTCCACATCAGCCGGGTTAATATCTATCTCTATGGTATCATCAACCAACGGGTACACATATACCGACGCGAAGGAGGTATGGCGCTTGGCATTTGCATCGAACGGCGAAATGCGCACCAGGCGGTGTACACCATTCTCGCCCTTAAGGTAACCGTACGCAAATTCGCCCTCTAATTGCAGGGTTACGGTTTTCACTCCCGCCACATCGCCTTCCTGGTAGTCCTGCTCGGTAACTTTGTAGCCGTTCTTTTCGCCCCACATAATATACATGCGCATGAGCATGCCGGCCCAGTCACAGCTTTCTGTACCGCCCGCGCCAGCTGTGATCTGTAGCACGGCATTCAGCTGGTCTTCTTCGGCCGAAAGCATGTTCTTAAATTCCAGCTCTTCGATAGCGGTAACAGCCTGATCGAACTGCTCCTGCATTTCGGCCTCGGTAGCATCGCCTCCCTGGAAGAATTCGAATAATACGCCGGTATCATCAACCACGGACGACACTTTTTGGTAAGCGTCTGTCCAGATCTTTTTGGCTTTGATTGAAGCCAATACTTTCTCGGCCTCTTTTGGATGGTCCCAAAAATGCGGACCTACAGTAATATCCTGCTCTTGCTGCAGCAGTTCTAATTTCTTGTCAATGTCAAAGATGCCTCCTCAGGGAAGCTGTTCTATCCCTTAAATCCTGAACTTGTTCTTTAGTCATGCGTCAAAGATAGGTTATTGGAGAGACAAGAAGCAAGGTAGATATTCGATAAACTATGTCAATCAGAGTGTAGCGAAGGATTTTATTAAAGAGATGTGATATGTCAAAGACTCAGTTTTGCGATGGTTGGGGTTATTGATTTTGGTTAAATAACAATGTTTATGGCGTTGCCGCTTTGCGGCCCGGGCTATCCGCTTTATCTGCTTCGCAGGATGCCGCTGCTATCCCTAACGCAACCTTTCCAGGTGGGTTTATTTTTGATGCTTAAGGCGGATGGCATATCGATAATTGCTTTAGTTCACCCCAGGCACTTTTATCTGGAACAATTTATCCCATTTTTTGCCGGTGACAAAAAGACGTTTGCCGGCGGCCTCCCAGGCAATGCCATTCAATACATCCGCATCAGGGTTATGTTGTGTGCGGTCGGGGTATATTTTTGCAAGGTCCAGCGTTTGCTCAACCGCACCGGTTTTAGGATCTATGACAACAATAACATCTTTTTGATAGACATTGGCAAAGATCTTCCCGTTAATAAATTCTAATTCGTTGATCTGGTTTATGGGCCCTTTGTCGTCGTAAACGTCTATGTAACCGGCCTGCTGATAAGTGTCTTTGTTAAGGAACCAGATACGGTTTGTGCTGTCGTCCATATACAGTTTATTACCGTCGAATGTCATGCCCCAGCCTTCAACACCTACATTGTTGGTAAATGTGCTCAGTAATTTAAACGTGTTTACATCATACACATACCCAATCTTTTCCGTCCAGGTAAGCTGTACTATCTTATTACCCACAAGTGATATCCCTTCTGCAAATATCTTCGGGTCGATATCTACTTTCTGCAGTACCTTACCTTGCACGGTAGTTTTCCGCAAACTCGATTGCCCTTCGGGATCAGCAGCCCGGCCGCCATCGCTTTCATAAAGAAAGCCATCGCGGTAAACCAGGCCTTCTGTATAGCTTGCAGTGTCATGCGCGAAGGTTGCCACCACCTGGTAGGTCAATTGCTGCGGTGCCTTTGCGGCCAGCACCACCACGTTGGTGGATGCGTCTTCGTGCTTACCGCCTTTGTAAACTTTCGCTGTAAGGTTTTTTATACCTAGTTTAAGTGTATCCGTTGTAAGCGTCAATGCCGACGAATCTTTTTTGGCTGCTATCCTTGTCGAGTCAAGCAGATAAACTACCGAATCGGGATTGAGGTCGGCAGTGTATCCGGCTTTCACAACTACATCTTTCCCGGCATTGAAGGTTGTGCCCGCATCAGGCGATATGGTAACGTTAAACCCGTTTCCGGCTTTGTCTTTACAGCCTGCAATTGTTGCCGTTATCGCGGCGATGGTTAGTATCGTTGTTAATTTCATCAGCTTTTTCTTATGGTCATTGTGAGCGACGGTGCAATTCCAGCAACAAATTTCCTATGAGATTGCTTCGTGCCTCGCAATGACATATTTGCTTAACATGTTGGGTAATGTGCCTACCCTATCGGCCAAAACGCGTCTTCGATGTGGTTCAGTTTATATTCTTCGGCTTTTAATAATACAGACACTATATCAAACCGCACTTCGCTCTTATGGTTCATCAGGTAAATATATTCATCAGCAGCTTCTGCCAGCAATTTTTGTTTACGGTCGTCTACAAAATCTTCGGGCTGACCAAAGCCCGTGCCTGTGCGGGTCTTTACTTCAATAAAAACAATGATACCGTTTTTGTAAGCGATCAGGTCAACTTCGAGTTTGCCATGCGTCCAGTTCTCTTCTAATATTTCATAACCCAGGCTTTCCAGGTGGGCTTTGGCAATCGCTTCTCCCCGTCGACCAAGATCGTTATGAACTGCCATTATTTTATGATGACTGAGCCCAGGTAATCTGAGATGTACTTCTCCACTTTTTTTAGCTGGATATATCTCCCCATCAATATCTCTTCCTCTTCGGCGTTTTGTGCTGCCTGTAGCTCTTTACGCAGGTTTTCTAAAATCACGCTCACCTTTTGCTGTTTTAGGTGGAAAATAGCGCCCAAGACCGTAGCCCGCATATTCTGCGTTTCATCGCTTACCAAAATCTTGTGCATCTCATACCAGTTTTCACTTAATGTATATCGGCTGGCCAGCAAATCTACCGACAGGTCTACAATCTGCTTATCCGGATGATGGATAAAGAATTGCTCATCGGGCAAAACACCATCTTCCACCTGCTTGCGGTAGATATCAATAAACATTTTGCACTGCTCATTGTCGAAGGTCACATCATCTAACTGACTGATCACAAACGGCCCGATATAGGTATTTGCTATATCATCCCAATCGACAATGCGGTTGCCGTAATGCAGCAGTAAACGTATTACTTCTTTCTCCTGCGTTAAGCCTGTATGCTTTTCGCGCGGTGCTTCGAGCGTTGGCGCAGGTTGGGTATTATCCTGATAAGCCTCTATCCTTTCGGCCTGCAGACCTGTTTTCTTCGAGCGCGCCAAACGCATTTTGTTTAGCTCGGTGAGCAGTACCCGCTCTTCTATCTGCATTTGGTGGCTGCACTCGCGAATGAATACCGAAGCTTTTATAGAATCAGGTATTCGCGCGATACTTTCTACCACCTCACGTATCACCTCGGCACGGCGCAAAGGATCGCTGCCTGCGTCTTTTAATAAAATGCTTGTCTTGTAAGGAATAAAATCCTTTTTATTGTGCTCTATGTATTGCTTAAATGCACTTGCACCTACTTTACGAACGTATGAGTCGGGGTCATCTCCATCCGGGAACAAGACCACCTTCACATTCAAGCCTTCTTCAAGTATTAGGTCTAATCCGCGCAGCGATGCCTTTATCCCCGCGGCATCCCCATCATAAAGGATCGTGATATTTTGTGTCAACCGGCCAATCAGCCTAATCTGTTCTACAGTTAGGGATGTACCCGATGAAGCGACTACATTCTCGATGCCCGCCTGATGAACAGACAGCACATCGGCGTAACCCTCTACCAGGTAACAGTTGTCCTGCTCGCGGATGCTGCGCTTGGCAAAATATAAGCCGTACAAAACGTTCGACTTGTGGTATATCTCACTCTCCGGCGAGTTGACATACTTGGGTACGTTCTTATCACTTTTTAACGTTCGACCGCCAAAGGCTATTACCCGTCCGGTAAAACTATGGATGGGAAACATTACGCGGCCGCGGTAACGGTCATACAATGTGCCATTGTCGCGCTTTACGGATAACCCCGTTTCTTCCAGGTATTGCTCCTGGTAGCCCGACTTTATAGCTTCGCCTGTAAATGCTTCCCATTGATCGGGCGAATAGCCCAGTTCAAACTTGCGCATGACCTCTGGCGTAAAAGCACGCTCCCTAAAATAGCTGAGGCCAATAGACTTACCCTCGTCGGTATCCCACATGCTGCGCTGAAAGAACTGTGCAGCAAATGACGATACGATCATTAAGCTCTCGCGATGATTTTCGGCTTCCTTGTTCTCTGCAGACTCGACGGTTTCTTCAACTTCGATACCGTATTTTTTTGCAAGCCATTTGAGCGCTTCGGGGTAGGTAAACTTCTCCAGTTCCATTAAAAATGTCACTGCAGATCCTCCTTTACCAGATGAGAAATCCTTGAAAATCCCTTTAACCGGCGATACGGTGAATGATGGCGTTTTCTCGTTCGCAAATGGCGAAAGGCCCACATAGTTGGCACCACGTTTTTTCAATTGCACAAACTCGCCCACTACCTCAACAATGTCGGTAGCTTCCATAATTTTATCTACGGTGAGTTTGGTGATCATGCTAATGAAACGGGGTACAAAAATATGTTTTTGCACACGCTTACTCATTTCTAAAATAACAATAATTTCTCTAATGAGGCACAGGCACATCAGACCAAGAATCGAATGAAATAAATTAGATTACTTGTAGCGAAATGAAACTGATGTGCGTAAGTAGGTTAAAGATCTTTTATGAAAAAAATACTCTTACTTGTAGCGATTGGGGTTATCGTTTATACATCCTGCAAAAAAAATCCTGTTGAAGGCTTAGACCAATATGTATACGCAGAGAACAGTGATAATACAACCTTTAAATCAACCTACCCTGATGCAGGCTTTAGGTCCGTCATTAAAAAAGATACGCTTTATGTGCGTGGGTCATCGGGTGAAGACCACTTGACTATACGCTTAATTAACAAGGGAGCGGGTGTGTACAGATCGCCCGACCTGGATGCGATGCTTTACACCACGGTTGGGCAGGATGTGGTTGTAAGGACCTATCACCTCAATACCGACCCAGCCAATATTGTTAAAATAACAGATATAGACCAGGGCATAGTCAAAGGAACATTCGATCTTACTTTTAAGGAAACTACAAGAGGAATGACCGGAACACCGTCTACGCTGACATTAAGCAACGGCAGGCTGCGCTCTAAAATAAATAATGATAAGCTTGACCTGGAATTATTTTTTAAAATCTATTAATTTCAGCATTTAACGCACTTTTTCATTCCCTAAAGTTGTATGCGCTTTAAAACCATAATGTTTGCAATGGGTTTATGTACTTCGTATAACTATATAAACCATGTCTCCCATTTCTCCCTGGTTACAAAATGCAAACAAAAAGCTGCGGGAGGCAGCTTATAAGAACGTAAATTTTATAACAGCAAACGGCTACTCGTTTAACACTGTTTTAGCTGACGATAGCTGTTGGCTGATGGTTACCTGGCCAAAAGGCGCCCGTATCGCTTTCAGGCTGGCTTACGGACCGTCTGATATTCTTAGCGTAAAGAGCATTAAGGAAAAAGATGGTGGCATCGACATTGACTTAGAATCGAATAGCGGCCTCTATCAGATCACAATCGAATTTCCATCAGCAGACCAGCCGGTTTTACATCACACTACAACCTTCAAGCCTGCAGAAGATCTGCTGATCCCTTTCTGGCCCCGGGACATCATCGCCTTAGGCAATAATGCTAAAGAAAACTTTGCTGATGGCGAGGTTTACGTACAACAAGTTGGCGGTAGGTCGGGGCAGTTGTATTTTAGTCTTAAAGGTAAAAATGGAGGTTCTGTAATGTATCTGCAAAACCTTACCGCCCTTGCAGATTATAATCAGGATACGGAAACTTCGGCAATGGATACCGTTGGCGGTGAATGGCCCGAGATTGGCTTTGCACTGCCGCCAACCATTAAAGGCAAACCCATGCAAGCGGGTAAGACCTATACCATTTCTAACGCGTTTATCGCGTTCGCAGAAAATGCGCCTAAAACAGAAGCAGAGATCAGCACACAGTATCTTGACATGCTTGCTGCGGCTTATCTGGCCATGCCCAAACCCGATCCGCAATACATAAACTGGCCCGAGGTATTGGAAAAAGGGCTATATGACCTTATAGATAGCCCGGGGTGCTGGGCGCAGGTGGGTGGCAACCATTATTTTAATGCCTACGTGGCTGACTATGACACACCGCCCGAAGTAATGGTACAACTGGCCGTAATGCTGCCGCTTTTAGATTACGTTGAATGGAGCGGCCAAAGCCTGGAAGTAATAGATAAGGTCAGAGAAGGTTTACCTGCTTTTTATGATGAAAAGTATAACACTATTATGCGCTGGCACCCAAAGGTAGCAGATCAATTAGACGGCGCGGAAGAGCAAAAGCAACCATTGGTGATGGACGCATGGTATTTGCACCATCCGCTCCTGAACCTGTCCCGCCTGGCGTTAAAGGGGGATAAAGTCGCGAAAAAATTATTTCTTGATTCTTTAGAGTTTTCCATCAAAGTTGCCCACCACTTTAATTACACATGGCCTGTTTTCTACAAAATTGATACACTCGAAGTAGTAAAAGCAGAAACGCAACCCGGCAAAGGCGGCGAAAAAGATGTACCGGGCTTGTACGCGCACGTAATGCTGCAAGCTTGGGAGCTAACCGGCGATAAACGCTATCTCAACGAAGCTGAGAAATCTGCAAGGCATTTACAAGGGTTAGGTTTTGAGTTATTTTACCAGGCAAACAATACAGCTTTTACCACAGGTGCAATGCTGCGTTTATACAAGGAAACTAAAAAGGATATTTACCTTGACCTATGCCACTTGTGTATCGCCAACATTTTTAAAAACGTAAAACTTTGGGATTGTAACTATGGGTATGGAAAACACTTTAGCTCATTTTTTGCACTATATCCTCTGAGCGACGCACCCTATACTGCTGTATACGAAGAGCAGGAGATTTTTTGCGCATTGCATGACCTGCTGCACCTGGCAGAGGATGTAGACATACTTCCGTCGGCACGTTTACTGATCGCAGAGTACATCCGCTTTATTACTGCGAGGGCAGCTTATTACTATCCAACCATGCTGCCTAAAGAAATGCTGGAAGAAAAACCAAAAACAGGTGAAGTAGATCACAATTTGTGGATAGCACTTGAGGACCTGCATGATGGCTGGGAAAAATCAGGATCGGTGGGACAGGAAGTATATGGCGCGGGCAACGCCTTCGGCATTCTGCCAAGACATTACATGCGCGTACCCGGAGATCATTTTATGATCTTCACCGACTATCCGAGTTATAATTTCAGTGCAAAGAAAAGCAGCCCGGCGCATCTGCGCTTAGCCGGCGATGGACGTCTTAACTGCCGTATTATGCTCATCAAGACCGATAAGACCAAGCTGCCTGAAGTGAGGGTTTTGGCAAACAGGAAAGAGGTCGCATGCAAAAAAGTTGAAGGCGGCAACCTGGAATATACTGTACCCGGCGATGCGCAGGTTTCTATTACCTGGAACTCATAAAGTAATTGTTATGGGAACCTAAGTCTGACTGTCAGCGTAATCCTTTCCTTAATCTGTGAAATCAAGGTTATAATCAGTAATTTTGCCGCTCACAATTTTTGGATATGAGCAAGCGTATAAAAGTTAAGGCATTATTAGAAAGCACGCAAACAAACATCGAGGTTACAGTTATGGGGTGGGTCCGCACTTTCCGTAACAACCAGTTTATCGCTTTAAATGATGGCTCAACCAATAGTAATATCCAAATAGTTGTCGACTTTGAAAACACCGACCCCACACTGCTAAGACGCATTACTACAGGCGCGGCACTTAGCGTCACCGGTACGTTAGTCGAGTCGCTGGGCAAAGGCCAGAAGTTTGACATCAAGGCAACCGCTATTGAAGTGTTGGGCGACAGCGACCCTGAGAAATACCCGCTGCAACCAAAAAAGCATAGCCTTGAGTTTTTACGTGAAATAGCTCACTTGCGCTTCCGTACCAATACATTCGGTGCTATTTTCCGAGTGCGCAACAGCCTGGCATTCGCGGTCCACAAATTCTTTCAGGAGCGTAGCTTTGTTTACCTGCATACACCTGTCATCACCGCGTCTGACGCTGAAGGTGCCGGTGAAGCATTTAAAGTAACTAACCTTGATCTTGACCGCCTGCCGCGTACAGATGACGGACAGATTGATTACAAACAAGATTTTTTTGGCAAGGCCACCAACCTTACTGTATCCGGGCAGTTAGAGGGCGAACTTGGTGCAATGGCGCTAAGTGACATTTATACCTTCGGTCCTACATTTCGTGCCGAAAATTCCAATACTACCCGCCACTTGGCAGAATTCTGGATGATAGAGCCCGAAATGGCTTTCTATGACCTGGAAGACAACATGGACCTGGCTGAGGCGCTGCTAAAATATACCATAAGCTATGCTTTAGAACATAATGCTGAGGATATTGAGTTTCTAACTCAGCGTTTGGCCGACGAAGACAAGCAGAAACCGCAGAACGAGCGCTCGGAAATGAGTTTATTGGAGAAACTGCAATTTTGCCTCGATAACGATTTCCAGCGCCTGACTTATACCGAGGCGATTGATATCCTGAAGGATTCTACTCCGAACAAGAAGAAAAAATTCCAGTACCTCATAGAAGAATGGGGTGCCGACTTGCAGTCGGAACATGAACGCTATTTGGTTGAGAAACACTTTAAAAAACCCGTTATCCTGACCGACTATCCAAAAGAGATCAAGGCATTCTACATGCGCCAGAATGACGACGGTAAAACAGTTAGGGCAATGGATATTTTATTCCCGGGTATTGGTGAAATTGTCGGCGGATCGCAACGCGAAGAACGTTTGGAAAAACTGGAGCAACGCATGGGCGAGATGGGCATCCCAACTGAGGAACTTTGGTGGTACCTGGACACCCGCCGCTTTGGTGCGTGCCCCCACGCCGGCTTCGGTTTAGGCTTTGAACGTTTGGTGTTGTTTGTTACCGGTATGGGTAACATCCGCGATGTAATTCCTTTCCCAAGGTTCCCAAAAAACGCGGAATTTTAGTAATACGATTCACTGATTGATTATGATTACACTGATTTAAGAGAACAATCGGTGTAATCATTTGTGGAATCAGTGAAATCAACAATGTTAGTTTCCTAATCTTTTCAAAGCTATATACGCCATCAACCCGGTGCTGCCCATTAATGACGACTCTTCTACGTCGAAAGTTGGTGTGTGCACAGATGAGGTGATGCCACGTGCTTCGTTGCGCGTACCCAGGCGGTAAAAGCAGCTGTCTGCCACTTGAGAATAATAAGCAAAATCTTCCGCAGCCATCCAGATATCCAGGTCGAGCACGTTTTCTTTTCCTAAATATTCTTCGGTGTAAGCGCGCACTTCGGCGGTTAATTTTTCTTCGTTGATCAGAAACGGATAGCCCCGACGTATATCAAAATCGCATGTCGCTCCCATGCTTTCGCAAAGGCCTTCGGCCATTTTTTTCATTTTAATATGCGCTTCGTTACGCCATTGCTCGTCCATGGTGCGGAAAGTGCCTTCCAGGTAAACCTCGTTCGGAATCACATTGGTTGCGCCGTTCGCGATCACTTTACCGAATGATAATACCGAGGGGTTTTTAGGATCGGCAAAACGGCTAACTATTTGCTGCAAAGCAACCAGCATATGCGCGGTTATGATCACCGGGTCTACATTTTGCTGTGGCTGCGCGCCGTGCCCTCCTTTACCGATAACCTTAACATAAATTTCGTCTGTAGAGGCCATATACTTGCCCGCGCGGAAACCCACCTTACCAGCATCGATAAAAGGCATTACATGCTGACCGATCACTGCTTGTGGTTTTGGATTTTCTAGCACGCCTTGCTGTATCATCAGGTTTGCACCACCGGGCAATTTCTCTTCCGCCGGTTGAAAGATCAATTTGACTGTCCCGCCAAAATCATCTTTCATTTTGCTAAGGATGGTGGCTGTGCCTAGTAGTGAAGATGTATGCGCGTCATGGCCGCAGGCATGCATTACACCATGATTTTTGGATTTATATTCCACCTCGTTCGCCTCTATGATCGGCAACGCGTCCATGTCCGCGCGAAGCGCAACGACATTGTCAGATGGTTTACTGCCTTTTATCAGACCTACTAAACCATTATCAGCCATGCGCTCATACGGGATGCCTAATTCATCAAGTTTCGAAGCAACGAAAGCAGAGGTCTGCACTTCATTAAAAGACAATTCGGGGTTGGCGTGCAAATGGCGGCGATTGCTCACAACGTCGTTATAAATATTCTCGGCGTGCTGCTGTATAATTTCCTTAAGCATATATCAGGGGGTGTCTGTCGTTAATTTAGGCGGATTTATTTTTTCGTTGATGATAAACATTAGCGGAAACCACGGCTTTAAATTTTGCTGCATTTTGGCTGCTTCCAGCCTTGTGCGGAAGTCGCCTATGCGCACTTTAAAGTTTGGCTCGCGGTATGAAATGTAAGTTGGGACGTCGGGATAATCTTCCTGAAATTTAGCCTGAGCCTTAAATGCTTCAGTACGGTTAGAACCCGTATAGATCTGCACGCGGTAACCATATGATGAGAATCCGCTTGTACCACCCGCACCGGCAGTTTTACCTAAGCGGGTAAACCGTTTAGCGATCAGCGTATCAATACGCGGGTCTTTTATCACCTCGACCGTTCCACGGATTTGCGCATGAGCGCTGTAAAAGAAAAAGCATCCGCCCAAGAGTAATATTACTTTGTAAACAGAGGCTTTTGTTTTCATAATATCTTAAAAATGCGTCATTGCGAGGAGCGTAGCGACAAGGCAATCTCCTACTTACAGAGCGGCTATGCTAATCGTGGATTGCTTCTTCGCCGTTGGCTCATCGCAATGAAGTATTATTTTTATTCTGCTAAGCACTTGCACGCTTGCCGTCTGGGATGCCGAAACAAGTTCGGCATGACCTAACAGTTTAATTAATTCTGCCCTACGCCGTGGCAATTTTTAAATTTCTTACCGCTACCACAAGGGCAAGGGTCGTTACGGCCAATCTTAGGGTCCACCCGCACCGGGCTTATTTTTTGTTGTTGCATTTCGGGCATATCAGCTACACCTACATTGCCACCATCCTCAAACTCGGCTTTGGTTGTGCGCATTTTACGCATGTCCGTTTTAGGCGCAGGCCTTGCTTCTTGTATCTCTTCAGGTTCTTGCTGGGTTGGTATGCCGCCACGGAACAAGAAGCTAACGATCTCTTTGTTCACATTGGCAAGCATAGCACGGAACAGCTCAAACGCTTCGAACTTATAAACCAATAATGGATCCTTTTGCTCATAAACCGCGTTCTGAACGGACTGCTTTAACTCGTCCATCTCGCGCAAGTGTTCTTTCCAGGCATCGTCGATCATTTCGAGGGTTACGTTTTTCTCGAATGATTTAAATACTTCTAAACCGTGATTTTCCACAGCTTTTTTAAGCGGCACGGCTATTTGTATACCATGAATGCCATCTGTAAACGGAACAATGATATTTTCTATCTGCTGACCGCGATGATCATACACATCTTTTAAAACAGGGTAAGCCTGGTTAGCGATAGCTTCTTGCTTCCGGGCATAAAAATCTGTAATGATAGCAAACGCCTCGTCTGTAAGCTGCGCGATGCTTGATCCGGTAAACTGATCAGCACCAATTTCAATATCAACAGAAAACAAGCGGATGATCTCCAGTTGGAAGCCTTCGTAATTGTTAGACTCTTTGTATTCTGTAACCACATCTTCAACCACGTCGAAAATGGTATTGCTGATATCGACATCCAAGCGCTCGCCAAATAACGCGTTTTTACGTTTAGTGTAGATAACAGTACGCTGAGCGTTCATTACGTCATCGAACTCCAGCAAACGTTTACGTATCCCAAAGTTGTTCTCTTCTACCTTTTTCTGCGCACGCTCTATAGATTTAGATATCATGGAATGCTGGATAACTTCGCCCTCTTCGATACCCATGCGCACCATCAAATTGGAGATACGCTCTGAACCGAATAAACGCATCAGGTTGTCTTCTAATGATACGAAGAACTGCGACGAGCCCGGGTCGCCCTGGCGGCCTGAACGGCCACGCAACTGGCGGTCGACACGGCGCGACTCGTGGCGTTCTGTACCCACAATTGCCAAACCACCTGCTTCTTTAACACCCTCGCCTAATTTTATATCCGTACCACGGCCGGCCATGTTGGTAGCAATGGTTACTGTGCCTGCCTTACCGGCTTCTGCAACGATATCTGCCTCTTTCTGGTGAAGCTTTGCGTTCAATACGTTGTGTTTGATACCGCGCAGTTTCAGCATACGGCTTACCAACTCAGATATTTCTACCGAAGTTGTACCTACCAGTACAGGCCTGCCTTCTTGCGTTAATTTAACGATCTCGTCGGCAACTGCATTGTACTTTTCGCGCATGGTACGGTACACCAGGTCCTGGCGGTCGTCGCGCTGTGCGGTGCGATTGGTTGGTATCTCAACCACGTCCAGTTTATAGATCTCCCAAAGCTCGCCGGCTTCGGTTATGGCAGTACCGGTCATACCACAAAGTTTGTGGTACATCCTAAAGTAGTTTTGCAGGGTAATTGTAGCAAACGTCTGTGTTGCGTCTTCCACCTTTACATTCTCCTTAGCCTCGATCGCCTGGTGCAAACCGTCTGAGTAACGGCGGCCATCCAATACACGGCCTGTTTGCTCATCAACAATTTTTACTTTGCCTTCGTCAAGAATATATTCAGTGTCTTTCTCAAACAGCGTATAAGCTTTCAGTAATTGATTGATAGAATGGATACGCTCAGACTTGATAGAAAAATCGCGCATCAGCTCATCTTTGCGGTGTACTTTTTCCTCTGTGCTTAGGTTAGAGCGTTCTATCTCTGCCACCTCGCTGCCCACATCAGGCATCACAAAGAAATGCGGGTCTTCGCCCGACGCGGTGATCAGTTCGATACCTTTTTCAGTCAATTCAACGGAGTTGCTCTTCTCATCGATCACAAAAAACAGTTCGGCGTCAACCATGGGTATTTCTTTGCCCTGGTCTTGCATGTAGTAATTTTCTGTTTTTTGCAGAACGGTACGGTTAGCACCCTCGCTCAGGAATTTAATGAGCGCTTTACTTTTTGGCAAACCGCGGTGCGCGCGAAGTAATGCCAAGCCACCTTCATCAGTACCGGTTTTTCCGTCATTTATCTGTTTCTTCGCTTCATTAAGCGCGGTGTTCACGTAACCTTTTTGAGCTTCAACCAAACGCTGAATGCGTGGTTTCAACTCATAAAATTCATGCTGATCGCCTTTAGGGATCGGGCCAGAAATGATCAATGGCGTACGGGCGTCATCCACCAAAACAGAGTCAACCTCATCCACCATCGCAAAGTGTAGTTTGCGCTGAACCAATTCTTCAGGAGTACGCGTCATGTTATCGCGCAGGTAGTCAAAACCAAACTCGTTATTGGTACCAAAAGTAATATCAGCTCCGTAAGCTTTGCGGCGTTCCTCAGAATTCGGCTCGTGCTTATCTATACAATCAACAGTCAATCCGTGGAACTCATATAACGGGCCCATCCACTCAGAGTCGCGGCGTGCCAGGTAATCGTTTACAGTTACAATGTGCACACCCTGGCCGGCTAATGCATTCAAATAAGCAGGCAAGGTAGCAACCAAAGTTTTACCCTCACCCGTGGCCATCTCGGCAATCTTACCCTGGTGCAATACTACACCGCCAAATAGCTGCACATCATAGTGCACCATGTCCCAGGTTACCTGGTTACCGGCAGCAAGCCATGTATTATGGTGGATGGCTTTATCACCTTTGATAATAACGTTTGATTTGCGTGCCGCCAGCTCGCGGTCGCTTTGCCAGGCGGTTACTTCAATTGTAGGATTTTCTTTAAATCTGCGTGCAGTTTCTTTAACTACGGCGAACGCCTCGGGCAAAATTCGCAACAAAATTTCCTCGAGGTTTTTATCGCGGTCTTTTTGCAGTTTGTCTATACGGGTGTATAGCTCAACTTTTTCGTCTACTGCTATGCCCTCGCTTTCGGCTTGTTCCTTTGCCGATGCGATCTCGCTATCGATATCTGCTAAACCTTCGCTAATGATCTGCTTAAAGCCCAAGGTTTTATCCCGCAACTCGTCATGGCTTAAACCGCCAAGTTTCTCAAATTCGGCCTTTGCCTTATCTACTAAAGGCTGTATGCTTTTTAAGTCCCTCTCCGACTTGTTGCCGAAAAGTTTACTGATAAATCCTAACATGTTATTGTATTATGATGCTTGCTAATCAACTTTTGCGCCACTACGCGTTAAAAGCCATTATGACAGGTAAAGGTACGGTTTTCAAGCCAAATGAGAATAAAGAACAAAGAAGCAAGAGCCAAGACGGCAGTTGGTTTGATAACATGATAAAGGTTATCTCAACGGGAGGTGTCTTTATTCTTAGCTCTTGCATCTTGACTCTAATATCTATCTTCGCAATATGAATATTCTTTTGATTGGCAGTGGTGGCCGCGAAAGTGCATTTGCATGGAAGCTTTCACAAAGCCCGCTTTGCGACAAATTATTTATAGCACCCGGCAACCCGGGTACTGCTGCTTTTGGTATGAACGTAAATATAAAAGTCGCCGACTTTGCCGCCCTAAAGCAATGCTGCCTTGACAATCAAATTGATATGGTAGTAGTGGGCCCCGAAGAGCCGCTGGTTAAAGGCATCCACGATTACTTTTTAGCTGATGAGCAGATCAAACATATCCCCGTTATCGGCCCGCAGCAGCAAGGGGCCCAATTGGAAGGCAGTAAGGATTTTTCCAAACAGTTTATGAACCGCCATAATATCCCGACAGCGGCCTCACAAACTTTCACGCGGGAGACGTTATCAGAAGGCATTAGTTACCTGGCGACAGCCGGGCTTCCTGTGGTGCTTAAAGCAGACGGTTTGGCTGCCGGCAAGGGTGTGCTGATCTGCACAACTTTAGCGGAAGCGGAACAAGAATTAACCGCAATGCTGACCGAGGCTAAATTTGGTACTGCGAGCGACAAAGTGGTTATTGAACGATTTCTGCAGGGAATAGAACTATCCGTTTTTGTATTGACAGACGGCGTCAACTATAAAATACTGCCCGAAGCCAAAGATTATAAACGCATTGGCGAAGGTGATACCGGCTTAAACACAGGTGGTATGGGATCGGTATCCCCCGTGCATTTTGCCGATGCCATATTTATGCAGAAGGTAGAGCAGCGCATTGTTATTCCAACTATCGATGGCCTGAAACAAAATAACATTCCTTATAAGGGATTCATTTTTATCGGGCTGATGAATTGCGGTGGTGAACCTTTTGTAATTGAGTATAATTGCCGCATGGGCGACCCCGAAACAGAAAGCGTTCTTCCTAGAATTGAGTCGGATTTGGTTGATCTTTTAAAAGGTGTCGCCAATGGCAACCTTGACACAAAAGAATTAGTAATTTCAGATAAGATAGCAGCGACTGTGGTCTGCGTGGCAGGAGGTTATCCGGGCGAGTATCTGAAAGATAAAACCATTACCGGGTTGGATAATGTGCGTGGGTCGATGGTTTTCCATGCAGGCACTTATGCCGATGGCGAGGACATCAAAACATCAGGCGGACGTGTGCTTGCGGTCACATCATTGCAGGACGATCTGTTTACTGCTTTGCAGCAAGCCACGCTGGATGCGAGCCGCATTTATTATGACGGTAAATATTTTAGAAAAGATATTGGGTTTGATCTGATATAAGCCATACCACAAACAATTGTTGTCATTCTGAGCGAAGCGAAGAATCTTATTCAGTATCGCAATTACGCATAAGATTCTTCGCTTCGCTCAGAATGACAAAAAACTTTAAATGCAAAGAGACGCACATTGCGTCTCTTTTCATTTAACCATATGTTCTGGAGAAATATTACTCCGCTTTAGTTGCTTTTTTGTTTGCGCCTAAAACCTCGTTTAGTTTGTTGACCAGGTCTTCGCCGCGCAGATTTTTACCGATGATCTTTCCGCTTGGATCAAGCAAAAAGTTCTGCGGAATGGCTTGCACACCGTATAATTGAGCGGCATCGTTTTGCCAGAATTTCAAATCAGACACATGGGTCCATGCCAAACCGTCTTTATGAATAGCAGCTAACCATTTATCCTTTGCATTCGGGCGATCAAGCGATACGCTTAAAATGGTAAAGTTTCTGTCCTTGAATTGGTTGAAGGCCTTCACCACATTTGGGTTTTCACGGCGGCAAGGACCGCACCAGCTTGCCCAAAAGTCGACCAATAGATACTTACCGCGAAATGATGACAGCGCCACCATCTTGCCGTTTGTATCTGCCATAGCAAACTCCGGCGCAACTTTACCATAGGCCACGCCCTTTAATTTGTCTAATTGGGCAGCATAAGCTTTACCACTGGTTGTGGCTTGCAGTTCCGGAGTAAGGTTGTGAAACAAAGGTTCAACATCCGCGTAATCGGCACTGTAAGTATAACTGCGCAACGCATTCAGGCTGATCAACGAACCGGGATGTTCTTGTATGAATTTCTTGGTTACCGCGTTTTCCTGGTTGTCTATCGCTTTTTCTGCGGCCGCGTTTTGCTTTGCAAAGGCTTCAGATGCTTTTACCTCATCACTTACGCCTTTGTTTTTAGCTTCCAAAGCTTCGTATTGCGCATACACAGGTTTCAAAGCGGCTTTGTAAGCGGCATCTTCTTCTGCTATTTTGGTACCGGTAATGCTGGCACGAATGGCAGAATCTGCGCTGGTAACAGTTGTTACACCTTTGTCAATATATAATGAAGTATAATCATACGGCGAATGCATGCCATCACCTTTTGCATTGATGTACAAGGCGGCTTGCACAGGTTCTTTTACGCTGCCCTGAAATTCAAAAGCTCCGTTTTTTAAAACAGCTGAATCTGTAATGTTCTTGTCGCCGTCCCGGTACCTTAAATAAGCTTTCGCCGGCGCATTGCCTGTGCCAATTTTACCTTTAATTGTAAAGTTGTTGCTTTGCGCTAAACCAACTGTTGGCAAGGCAATTAAAGCGGTATATACTAATTGTTTGATCATAATTTGTGGTGACGTATTTTCAAATGTAAAAAACACTTCGACATAAATCATCACAATTATGTAACAAGACGGCGATTATTCGCCCTTTGGAGTTGCGGGCGCACCAAATATCTCTTTCAGCTTGTTTTTTAGATCGTCGCCGCGCAGATTTTTCGCAATGATCTTACCTTGCGGGTCTAATAAAAAGTTTTGCGGAATTGACTGCACCTTATATAAGGCAGCAGCTTCGTTATCCCAAAATTTAAGGTCTGACACCTGTGTCCAGGCTAAGCCATCACTTTTAATAGCATTCACCCAAGCGTCACGTGCTCCGGGCCGATCTAACGACACCCCAAGGATGGTGAAATTCTTGGTTTTATATTGGTTGTAAGCTTTAACCACATTAGGGTTTTCCTGCCTGCATGGGCCGCACCAACTTGCCCAAAAGTCTATCAGCACATACTTCCCACGGAAAGATGATAGTTTGACGGGCTTGCCATCCACATCATTCTGTGTAAAATCGGGCGCGGTAACACCAATAGCTGTTGCCTTTGCTCCCGTGATAGCTGAATGTAATTGTTTGCCTGATTCTGTATTCCTCAATTCAGGATCGAGGCTATTGTATAAAGGTTCCAGAACACCGGGATCAGCCGAAGGGCCGCCTAAGGATGTCAGTGCTAATAAACTGATATAGCTTTTAGGGTGTGATTTGATGAACGAACTTAAGATACCCTCTTGTTCTTTTTGTAATGCTTGATACTTAGCTTGCATGGCGTTTTGAAACTCGGGCGATTTTTGCTGCGCCAGCGTAGCACGTTGTGCATCTGCCTGGATCTTTTTTGCTTTATCGCGTATAGTGCCAACCTGCGCCAACAACAGCGCATTATCATCATTGATCTGCGAACCTGTGATCTTTGCCTTTGATATAGAGTCGAGCGCTGCAATAGAAGCACTGCCTGCGTCCAAGTAAATAGGCAGCACGTCGGCAGTTTTCTGATCCATTTTTGCAAGGCCTGCCCCTTTATGATCAAATGCCAAAAATGCCGGCACCGGCGACAAAACTGTTCCTTTAAAATTGAAAGCTCCCAGGCTTATCGTGGCAGAATCAATCGTCTGATTAGCACCAACATAATAGATCAAATAAACTTTACCCGGGGGCGTTGCGTTAGCGATCTTTCCGTTAAGTTCAAAATTTAAAGGTTGTTGTGCTAAGACAAACAAAGGTGTCAAGAGGCTGACGAGCAGGATTAACTTTTTCATTTACAAATGATGTGGTTAAATAAACGGGAAAACAACGCAGGTATTGCCTTAGCTTAATTTCTGATAGGTGCGCCACCAAAGGTCGGGCATTTCACCGTCCACCGCGGTTTTGTAATCTTCGTAGCGGCATGGCACCAGATGTGAGCGTTCATTAGCCGACCCGTTAGACGGATATGGCACCTGCATCCACCAGCGGTCACTTTTTTTACTTTTCACAAATACCAGTTCATGCTCTTCATGCTTGAGTGTTGTTTTATAAATGAGGTAGTGCGAACGCGGGTTAAGCGGAAAGTCGCTTTTGCGGTTGTAAAACCCTTCGATAAAATACCAGATCATCTGCGCCAGCAGCATCGCTGTGCGGCCGTTATCGTCATACTTGGGGTTGTATTCGTAAAAACCGATCGATGTAAGCTTGTCGTTAAATCCGGCGTAGCGGCAAAGCTGGCAAGCCTCTTCACCATAAAAACCATTTGGCGACGCATTACCATTGCCCATAGCATCTGAAGCCTTTATCGCTCCGACATCGAAGCTTACCATACCTGCGTTGCGGATCACCGGCTCTGCAACAGAAACATTACCGCTTAATTCGCCCAAGCGGTGAACGTCGAAAAGCAGTTTATCCATCACCCGCAGGCTCTCCTGGCTGGTAAAGTAGGTTTGATAACCAAGGTTGCTAAAGTTGAACAGGTAATTAGGTTCGTGCAACAGTATCTTGCTTAAAAATGCTTCAGAGGTGGTTTCAAAACCTGCGCTTTCAAACTCATCGTCCAGGTCAAAGCTTTTGTCTATCACCACCAGGTCCACTTTCATCTCCAGGTCCTCATACGCCATGTACTGCGCGTAAGTGAGGTCCTGGCCACCGCCTAAAATTATGGGTACAACATTTGCACGCACCAATTCATTTATAACGGTTTTAAGCGCTATGTAGCTGTCGGTAACACTTTCTCCGCGGGCAATATTGCCTAAGTCTGCAATACGGATAGTATAATTTCCCTCGTAAAGGCTGTATAACTTTTCGCGGATCTTATCCGGCCCATCTGCGCAGCCTTCGTTATTAACCGCGTTGCGATCTTCGAGCACACCAATCAGCGCAATATCATAACGGGCTTCTTCAAGATCAGGGAAATGGTTAGTGAAAACGTCTATCTTACTGCCGAGCTGACTTGCATTGAAACCTTTTTCAGGAATTAGTTGATCAGTATTAATAGGGGTTAAAAAGTCGGCTAAAGACATAAGGCTTTTGTGAAATCAAATATCCATTTAATTCGATTAATTTGCACGCTCTAAATAAAAATTGGCAGGCATGATCCTTGTTACCGGCGCGACCGGCTTTTTAGGCGCCGAACTGGCGAAGCAACTTGCGGAAGCCGGCCATCACATCCGCTGTACCCGCCGCGAAAGTTCTGTTATTCCGGAAATACTTATTTTGCACCAAAACAGCATTGATTGGGTAACGGCAGATATTACTGACATTTCTTCACTTGCCGACGCTTTTAAAGGTGTTACGCAAGTATATCATTCTGCCGCATGGGTTTCGTTTTCGAAAGCCGACAAGGTGCCGATGATCTTTACAAACGTGACAGGTACGGCTAACATAGTTAACCTTTGCCTTGAAAATAACGCCCGACTGGTGCATGTAAGTTCTGTTGCCGCTCTTGGCGATGCAAAGCCCGGAAAACTGATTGACGAGAACGCATTTATTGAAGACACTCCTGTAGGCAACCCTTATGCTATTTCCAAACTGGAAAGCGAGATGGAGGTTTGGCGCGGCATTGCCGAAGGGTTAGATGGTGTCATTGTAAATCCATCAGTAATTATTGGTGCCGATGCGGGCAAAGAAGGCAGCGGGCGCTTGTTTGAGAAAGTGCGCAACGGCTTAAACTTTTATACAAGCGGTAGTTGCGGTTTTGTGGACGTTGCCGATGCAGCCAAGTGCATGATTACGTTGATGGAAAGCAACATAACTGACGAAAGGTTTATCATTAGTGCTGAGAACAGGTATTTTAAAGAATTTCTTCCAACCGTTGCAGGAAGGTTCGGTGTTAACCCCCCCACGATTAACGCGAAGCCATGGATGCTGAGCATAGCAAGTGCCTTCGCGGGTTTTGGGGCTCTGTTTACGGGCAATAATAATCTCGACACCGTTACCGCACGCTATGCATCGAAGGAACTTAATTTTGATAACAGTAAGATAAAAGCAGCTATTGGTTTTAGTTTTAAGCCTGTTAACGAGACCGTCGACAAAATAGTGCGGCGTTTGAAGGTTTCTTAGCAGCATTCTATAAATTCTTCTCAAAGATTATTTATTTCTCAATAAATCTGCAGAAAGGTTTTATAATTCGCATTTTTACGCTTACTTCTGTAAAATATGGCGCAGTACTATATCATAGATTTCGACAGCACTTTTACCCAGGTTGAGGCGCTTGACGAACTGGCACGCATATCGCTTAAAGATCGTCCTGACCGTGAGCTGATCTACAAAAAGATAGAAGACCTCACCAACGCGTCTATGGAAGGTAAGTTGTCTTTTACTGATAGCCTGGAGCAGCGCGTAAAATTGCTGGAGGCCAACCGCGAGCATCTTAAACAACTGGTGCGACATCTGCGCAAAAAAGTATCGGTATCATTTTCGCGCAACAGCGTTTTCTTTAAAAATCACCAGGATGAGGTATTGATCGTTTCCGGAGGCTTTAAAGAGTTCATTATTCCGGTGGTTGGCGATTATCATATTAAAAAAGAAAACATCTATGCTAACACCTTCATTTTTGACGTGCATGATAAAATAACAGGTTATGACCGCGAAAACCCGCTTTCGCAGGAAGGCGGCAAGGTGAAATTGCTGCGCGAACTAGACCTGCAAGGTGACATCTTTGGCATCGGTGACGGGTATTCAGATTTTCAATTAAAAGAATCGGGCATCATCAAAAAATTCTTCGCTTTTACAGAGAACATAGAGCGCCAGTCTGTAGTGGAAAAAGCAGATCATATTACGCCAACCTTTGATGAGTTTTTATACCTTAACCGCCTGCCACGCGCGATATCTTACCCTAAAAACCGCATCAAATGCTTGATAGTGGGTAATGTGGATAAAGAAGCAATCGCTCAGATACAAAAAGAAGGTTACAATATTAGGCGCCGCGATCTTATTGAAGACGCATATTTACAAGAAGCGGGAGTTTTGCTTTGTACAGATGACAAGCAGCCCACCCCCGAACAACTGGATAATGCGCCGAGATTAAAGGTAATAGGTTGTTTTGGCAGGGTAGCCAGCCGAAAACTGGCAGAAAGTGCCTGCGACAACGGTGTGATCATATTTGACGACCCCAAATACAACCCCCGCAACATAGACTTTATTCCGAAACGTGTAATCTCTTTCATGAACGAAGGAAAGACGCATACCAGTTGTAACTTTCCCGATTTGCAGCCACCGCGCGTTAATAACGCACATAGGTTGATACACATCCATAAAAACGTACCCGGAATATTAGCCAAAATCAACGAGGTATTCGCGGATCACGATATAAATATAGTAGGGGAATTTTTGGTAACGAATCAACAGATTGGATACGTGATCACTGATGTGAATACAGGTTATGATACAGAGGTACTTGAATTGCTTAAAGCTATACCAAATACCATAAAATTCAGGCTGTTATATTAATCAGCTTTTTCGTCACGCAAGGGAACAACCAATACGGGAATGCCTGCATCTCGAACAACTTCTTCCGCAACACTGCCGGTAAAAAAGCGTTCGAAACCAGATCTATTATGACTGCCCATCACAATAATGTTTGCACCAAAATCGTGCCCGCATTTGATGATGCCGTCGGCAGTTGCCCCAAACTCTGTAAAGACGCTTACTCGCAGGTCGCTGCCATATTTCGTTTTGATGTGATCGATAATATTGTCTGATACCTCGTTTTGGATTTCTGCAATTTCTACACTGGTAATGTCATTCGCGTTTTGCATAGGCATACCCATTGTCGAGTCTGTCATTACCGGAGCACCAATCACCGGCTCTGTGATATGCACGAGGCCGACATGGGCATTGAATTTTTTTGCGAGTTCAAAACCAACTTTTGCAGCGCTATCCGCGGCAAGACCATTGTCTACAGCGATTAAGATTTTTTCAAAGGTTATCATGGTTGGGTGGTTTTATCTATAAAAAACAAAACGCCAATATGTTTGCTCTTTAATGCCTTAAGTAGCGCATCACTTACAAATAACCATTTTTGTGACCAATGAGCCCGAGAAATAATAGTGGTGTCGTACCATACCATCAAAAAGTATGGCGCCGGCTTTGTCCTTCACCAATTGCTTTACCGAAACGTTAATTTCGTTATCATTTATGAACGAAATATTAACGGGCTCAACTGTTGGGTCTATTTCTGCCCATTGGCGCGTCCAATAGTCTCGTACTGCATCATGCCCATAAACGTAACCTCCTTCCCAGCCGTTTGGCCACTCTACTTCGGGATGAAGATATGCCATAACAGCGTCAATATCCCGCCGGTTGAAGGCGTTGTAAATAATCTTTATAATCTCTTGCTTTTCCATATTAATTTTACGGATGTGCAAGTAATCGGTTAACTATCACCTTTTGCACGAAATTTTCTATAATATGCCTTGAGCATATGCACATCTGCTTTTCGCTGTGCGGAGTATATGCCGGTTTTGCCGCTGCACAGATACGCGATGCTACAAGCCACTGCGAAAAACAAGACATAATCGGGGCCAAACAATTCTATACCCATAATGGTGCATGCCAACGGTGTTTTGGTTGCCCCGGAGAATACTGCAATGAACCCTAAAGCAGCAAACAAACTTATAGGCGCATTAAGTATTTGTGCCAGGAAATTACCTAAAGTAGCGCCAATGTAAAATAGCGGCGTAACCTCTCCGCCTTTAAAGCCTGTACCAAGCGTAATGTCCGTATAAACGATCTTCCAAAGCCAGCTTAACGCATCCGCTCCGCCGTGCTGAAACGCAGAAACTATAGTCACCGCTCCTAGATATTGCGGTTCAACGCCTAAACCAAGGTAGTCGGGTTTGCCTAAGAGTATCGTTAAACCAATAATTACGAATCCGCCCACGACCGGCATTAGCCAATTGGGTTTAATAAAAGCAGTTGCAAGTCTCTTAACATAATGTGCCGACAGTACAAACACTCGGGCAGCAAGCCCAAATAATGAAGAGCAGATAATCACTTTCAATCCCAGGATAACATCTGCTAAAAAAAGATTTTCTTTAGGGGAGTGTGCAATAATCTTAATGTGGTACGCCGTGTGATGCACTCCTATTGCTGCTACGGTTGCGTCTCCAACGAATGATGCAACCAAACAAGGCACAAACGCTTTGTAATTTAATCGACCTACGGTAAGCACCTCAATAGCGAACACTGCTCCTGTAAATGGCGTTCCGAAAACTGCACCAAAACCGGCAGCCATCCCCGCGGCAAGCAATGTCTTTTTGTCTGCGTCAGTAAGCTTAAAAACAGAGCTGAAGAAATGAGCAATACTGCCGCCAATCTGCACAGCAGTACCTTCGCGGCCGGCAGACCCGCCAAAAAAATGAGTGATGATAGTGGTGACCAAAATCAGAGGTGCCATGCGTTTGGGTACGCCGCCACCGGGTTGGTGTATCTCTTCTATAATAAGATTATTACCACGCTCTGCGGACTTTCCCAAAAATTTGTAAAGCAAGTGGATGATGATGCCTCCTACCGGCAACAGGTACAATAGCCATGCGTGGGCAAAGCGATAAAATGTAGCCAGGTTTAGCAGCCAAAGAAATAAGGCTACCGTTGCGCCGATCACGATACCAACGGGGATGAGCATTATCGCCCAATGCGATATATATCTTATAAAAGAAAGAAACGCGGAACTAAAATTTTTGAACATACACCTACATGCAAATAAATAAAACTTATCTGAGTAGGCGCCATCAGCTTTTTACAGCGGTTCAATTAGGCAGGACACCATTGCCTTGCGTGATAAGCAAATGTAGGAATATTTTGGATTTTAGAGACGAATTTGAAATTTCATCTTTCTGCGCTAACCCCTATCTTTAACCCGATGAGCATTTCGCCCGATATAGAAAATAAGATATACCTGCTGCAAGAAAAGTATGAGGCAATGGGCCAGGACATGGCATCTTACCTCGACGGTTTGTTGTATGCAGACTTTCTAACTTATTGGGATTACATTCATCTGGACACGCTGTTAAGCCTGCAAAGCCCTAAAACGCCTTTTCCCGACGAAGAGATATTTATCATTTATCACCAGATTACTGAACTATATTTTAAACTGGCGTTGCACGAGTGTAAGCAAGTAGCCAATTCGCACGATCTGACAGCTACGTTTTTTACCGCGCGTTTAAAGCGCATCAATAATTATTTTGACGCGCTGGTAAATTCTTTCACTATAATGGTCGACGGGATGGAGAAAGAACAATTTTTAAAGTTCAGGATGTCGCTGCTACCGGCAAGTGGATTTCAGTCTGGGCAATACCGCATGATAGAGATCTATGCTACAGACTTTATTAATTTGGTCGCTAAAGACAAACGCGAGGAGTTAAGGAACGCATCGGCAGAGCAGCAGTTCGAATACATTTACTGGAAGTTTGGGGCTACTGAACTATCGACCGGTAAAAAGACCCTCACGTTAAAGCAGTTCGAGAAAAAATACAGTTCAACCTTCATAACACTTGCCAGGGATTGCAGGGACAATAATTTCAATCTTTTGCTTCGCAACTTGCAGCAAAAAGGCGAGGATACCACAGCCTTACAAGAGGAGCTACGCCGCCTGGACACTTTTGTTAACGTAAACTGGCCGCTGGCCCATTATAAGTCTGCCGTGCGCTACCTGCACCGCGAGCCCGAAGAAATTAAGGCAACCGGTGGTACCAACTGGCAAAAATACCTGCCGCCACGTTTTCAAAAACGGATATTCTATCCTGAACTGTGGAGCGATGAAGAGAAAGACAATTGGGGAAAGGCTTGGGTTGAAGAAGCATTACATACCCGGTTTTAGGATTTTCAGTTAGGTTTTAGAAGAAATTACCTCGAAAACAGGTACATTGCCATTTTTAGAACGAGAAGGCAATGACAGATACCTTAGACATCAAGATAACCAAAACCACAGAGTCGCGCCTGGCGACTACTGATTTTTCTAACCTGGTTTTCGGGCATACGTTTGCAGACCACATGCTGGTAGCCGACTATGCCGACGGCGAATGGAAGAACTTCGAAATTTTACCTTACGGGCCATTAGATCTAAGCCCGGCAATCTCTGCCTTACATTACGGCCAGGCTTTTTTTGAAGGCTTAAAGGCTTACAAACATGATGATGGCAGGGTTACTATCTTTCGTCCGGATAAAAATGCCATCCGTTTTAACAAATCGGCGGAGCGTTTGTCCATGACGCAATTGCCGGAGGAGATGTTTACGCAAAGCCTGGCTGCATTGGTAGATGTAGACCGTGATTGGGTGCCGGCCAAGGCAGGGCATTCTTTATATATCCGCCCTATTATGTTCGCTACTGACCCTTACCTGGGTGTAGTACCGTCTAAAACCTACAAATTTGTTGTTTTAACCGGCCCTGTGGGACCTTATTTTACAAAGCCGGTACGTATCAAGTTTGAAACGCATTACACCCGCGCGGCAGAAGGCGGGTTTGGTTATGCCAAGGCAGCCGGTAATTATGGGGGCTCTATGCTACCGTTTAAAAAAGCAGCCGAGGAAGGTTTCGATCAATTGATCTGGACAGATGCTAAAGAGCATAAGTATGTCGAAGAAATGGGCGCGGCAAACGTAATGTTTATGCTTGATGGCAAGTTGATTACCCCATCTACCCGCGATACCATCTTAGACGGCGTTACCCGCGATACGGTTATCTCCCTCGCAAAATCATGGGGCATGCCGGTTGAAGAGCGTCGTATTTCTATTGCTGAAGTTGTAGAAGGGGCGCGTAACGGCAAACTGACCGATGCTTTCGGCGCAGGTACTGCAGCCACTATAGCCCCTATTGGTGCAATGCATTACGAAGGTGAAGACTTCGTGCTAAGCGATGCCTCTACCCGTGAGTTTTCAAAGAAGGTATTGAGTACGCTTAACGACATCCGCTATGGCAAAACCGAAGATACGTTCGGTTGGAATTATGTGGTTTAACGGCCAGTGAGGACAGAGTTGTCTCTGGTGAATACATATCATCTGATATAAAAGAGAAAAGCGCTTTGGTATACCCGAAGCGCTTTTTTAATGTACATCCGCACATTTGCACGTCAGTCGACACTCACAGTCAAGCCTTCCTGCTGTAATATTTTACGGTAAACTTCCATTTCGGTAAAAGAACCTTCCAGCACAGCGCATTTGCCTTCGTTGTGCACTTTCCAGGCTATCTTCTCTGCTTGCGATTCGTTATAGTCCAGGTATTTCATCATGCACCAGATCACATGCTCAAACGTGTTTACATCGTCGTTCCACAATATCAGGCGATGCATTTCCTTTAATCCCGCCAAAACCTCCTCAAGCGTGAAGGTCTCTTCCTGTACTTCTGTAGGCATAAGCTATTTGTAATCACAAATTTACTCAAAAACAATAATAAAGCCGTTACAAATGTGTTATGGGCATGTAATTCATCACCTGTTCATAATTATAAGTCATTTTGCCCCTCATGAAAATCTCTGTTTATTCCTTACTCGCTTCTATCGCGTTATCACTGACCATGCAATCTATTAATGCGCAAAGCACGACCGGCAGTCAGCTGCAACTACCACCAGCCAACATCAAAATCGATGGTGCCATAACTGAATGGGGCGACAGCCTGCGCTATTACAATGCAGAGAAAAAGTTGAACTATTCTTTAGCTAATGATACAGAGAACATATACGTTGCCCTGAGGTTAAGCGACCGCAGTGAGCAATTGCGTGTCTTACGATCCGGCCTTACATTGAGTATCAATACCAAAGGAAAAAAGAAAGAGATGTATAGCATGACATTCCCGGTGGCCAATGAAAATGAACCGGCAGCACTTACCGGTGCACCAGCGCAGACCGGTATGCCCGATGACCGCGACGAGATGATGCGGGCACGGCTTACCAAGCTGCGAAACATTAAAGTAACCGGTTTCCCGGATATAGAAAGCGACATCATTACTACTGCAAACACCTACGGAATTAAAGCAGCCATCACTTATGATGATAACGGTCATTTGAATTACGAAGCGGCCATACCTTTAAAATTTTTCCATGCAGATGATATTGCTAAAACGGAGTGGGCATTTAATTTCAGGATAAACGGCATTACCCGCCCTGCAAACAAACCTGCCGGCGAGGCTGAAAACCAGATGGGTGGCAGAGGCGGAATGGGCGGTGGACGCGGTGGCATGGGCGGAGGTGGTATGCGTGGCGGCCGGGGAGGAATGGGTGGAGGTATGCGCGGTGGGGGCATGCAAGGAAGCCAGCCCTCAATTGATCGATCTGAAATGAGTAAGTCTGTTGACTTTTGGGAAAAGTTTTATCTAAGCGGCAACTAAATTATTTTGCTGCCAGCGCTGTCAGGAAATCCCGGAATTTGGTACCCGAGTAATTTGCCGCGCCATCATGCCTGAACATGATCATGCCTTGCTTGTCGATCACCACTGTCGCCGGGATGGCGTTGCCCATCAAGCTTTGAGGCACGGTTGACACAGGAATAAATAAAGGCACATGATAACCATGTTTTGCAATAAATGGAAGCGATCTGCCAAAATCGGCATCAGCATCTACGGCTATAAAAACAATGTTTTGGTTGTCTTTAAGTTTGGTGTGCAGATCATCTATTGACGGCAGTTCTGCAATACATGGCGGGCACCAGGTTGCCCAAAAGTTTATGAAAACCACTTTACCTTTAAGCGATGACAAACTGATCTGCTTGCCGGCACTATCCTGAAAAACGACATCACCTGCTTGCACGGGATGATCCGTTTCTGTAGAAACAGAAGGATTGAATAACCCAATCTTCATCAAACCGCGCATTAACATCACCCGCGTCGGCAGGTATAACACAAATACTGCAAGCACAATTATAAATATGGCATTCAGGACATTGCTCCTGGTAAACCACCTTTTAGCAGCTTGTTTGGCTTGCATGGATATACTATGGATGTATAGTAGCCCAGCCTTGGGCGTGGCGGATAATGATTTCACCGTTGCCGCTTGGCACTATACCAATAAAAGGGAACAACGTTGCCGGATCTATGTGGCGCTCGCGTAGGGTATTATTGCATTGCGCCAATATCACTCCCTTTTTAGCCAGGTTGCTCAACTGCTCTTCATATGGGCCGGCTTTGTCATAGGCCGCTACGCCGTCTCCAAAAACTACCAACTCTATTTGTACCTTACCTTTTAAACGGGGGTCTTCCAGGGCGTTATCGATGTTGCGCAAAGTGCTGCGTATCTTTTTTTCATCATTTGAATTAAGGTAGTACAACGCTTTGTAAGATGTGGCATCCGCGTCAGCACCCTTGAAACTCGATTGCGCCAGGACTGGTTTTATCGCGAAAATAAACGCGAATACAAGTAATGATCTAAGTAAGCTTTTCATATTATTTGGTGTTTGTTTGTCTGGTTATTTGCGCCGCAGCTATTCCCGTGTAAGGACCGTATTTATGCTGTTGCTCGCTAAAGTTATCGGCGTAAGGTCCAAATGGCATATCAATAGGTTTTTTCGTTCTGTCGGGCCAGTCACTGTTCTGCTCACGGTGTGGCCGCGGCTGCGAATTTACGAAAGCCGCGACATCCCAGGCTTCTTTATCAGTTAATTGCGGCCGCTGATAGGTAGCACCATAAGGCATATTATTTTTCACGAAGCCCGCAAAGTTGATCAGTCTATACATGCCGGCGCCGTCGTTGTAACTGTGCCGTCCCCATAAAGGCGGGTAAGCGTAACTCTTTTTATCAGCTGCCAATAACCCTTCCCCACCGGCACCATGACAGCTTTGGCATTTGGCTTTATAAACTGTTAGGCCATTCGCCGGATTCGCTGCTACCGTTAAAAAGGGCAATTTCTGCGTAGATGAGCCATAAAGCTTTTCGCTTTTTTTAACCCCGCGCCCCAGCCATTTCATGTAAGCCAAAATCGCTTGCACTTCTTTGCCGGCCGTGTCGGGCACTTTACCATTTAGGCTTCGTTCAAAACATTCGGCAATGCGCTCTGTAGCAGGCGTCATCCTTCCGCTGCGGTTGCTCTTTTTGGGATAAGACGCTATAAAGCCCGAGTAATTATTGGCAAACAGGCGCGATCCGGCATCGAGATGGCAGTTCTGGCAATTCATACCGTTGGTTATTTGGGCAATGCTTCCCTTTGTCCCAAAGTATTTTGATGTGTGTGCCAGCAACTCGCGTCCATATCTAATGGTTTCTCCTCGTTTATCATGCGGAAGGATAGCTGTGTCGGGAACTTGCCATCGCTGCTCCGGCATATTTGATGGCTTTTGCGCCGCGGCTTGTTCTTTATTACTTCTATTACAACTTAAAAAGAAGGTTGCTATGCCGATAATAGCAATGAGACCGCTTATGGTGGCAGATAAAAACAGATATGCGGGTTTGTTGACTGGCATTTAACAAGTATACTAAGATAGCCTATTTTGCATAATCACGATAATATATTGATACCGATCGGGCAAACGCATTTGAAACAATTTATTTACAAAGATTATTTTATTTCGCACAAAGAAATTTCAGGCACGGAATATGTATAAATAGCAGCATGCGTAGCTTGAATCGAAATTTGATCGGGGATCGAAGAACCTCCGAGGTATTACTCAAAAGAAACAAAACGTTAATTGACAACGTGTTGGACACTTCCCGCCGCCCAATGTCAGAGAAAATGTCTCTCTATGTAGTTATCGCACTGCAGATCATGTTTGTGCTGCCCTTCCCGGCGTTACTGTTCTATTTCATCAATAAGCCAAAATACATTGTACCGCTTTTTGTAGCCGCGGCGGTATTCCAATTATTGCCTGCGGCACTCAATTCGCGCAATAAGCCGATCGTGTTTTTTTGTTTGTGCGGCTCCATGCTCATGCTTTTAGAGGCAGCCATGTATATGATATTCACTACAGTTTAAGATCTATTTTACTGTGTAGCTTAACACCTTGCGGCCAATGTGGCCTTCTGTGTCTATTCCTTCAACCACAACACGGTAAGTGCCCGGCGATCCTGCGTTAAAATAGTCAACTGATGCTTTGCCATCTTGGTCGGTTACGATATTTGGTTTCCAAAAGATAGTGGTGCGCAGATCTGCAAGGGCCGCGTTAGTGCTTGACACCCCATATTGTGGCGAATAAAACTGACGTGCCTGGTAATAGCCTTTAGGCATATAAGTGATCAAGCCGGGTGTATATTTGTTGATACTAACAGTCTCGCCACCCCGTTTTGTGTTGATTAACAAAAGGCCATTTGGTGCGCCGTAAACGGCGGCGTATTCAGGGCTTCGAAGTACTTCTATACTACCAATATCGTATTGATTAATACTTCTTAGAATGTCTGCATCGATCTGAAAGCCATCCAGCCAAATTTGCATTTGTCCTCCACGAGAGTATGGTATACCATTTCTGAAAGTGACTCCGAGAATGCGGCCTTGCAAACATATATCTAACGAAGAGCAAGTGAACTTATCCAACTCATCACTTTTTAAGACCTGATTAGCCTGCCCAGGCCCGTTTCTATTACTTGAGTTTTTAAGCGGCTGCCTGCTTTCACGAATGATAACCTCTTTCAATAAAATGTTGTGATTACCGACGCCACCTTTCAATTGCTGCTGGTAATAACTTTTCTCGCTTCTTAAATAACTAAGCGTCGTATCGCTCAGGCTTTCATTAGGCCCATTTGGGTTAACGGTTACTACCTGAGGTTTGGTATTATCTAGTTCGATGTCAACAAATTTGCTGTTTTTGCTCGTTCTGGCCTGTATCACAAACCGAACGCTGTCTGCGAATACAAGGTTTCTAAAAGCGAAACGGCCATCCTTATCGGTAAGGGTATCCACGTAAGAAATGCCGCCCTTTGTTGTAAATAAAGTAACCTTACCGCCCACCACAGGTTTGTTTCCACCTGTATGCACCCTGCCCGATATAGTGATGGACTTCTCAGGCTCAAAAGCTTTGGCGGGCATGTTGCCCGTTAGAAGACTCTTCCAATCAAAACGGCGATAGCCTTGCGTAAGCATCAATACATCGAGGTCGCGCCTGGTTTCAGCACTTATGTTCTCGAAATAATAATTAGGTTTTTCTATATAACCTTTAATATCAGAGCTTAAAAGTATTGATGATAGGATGGTCACTTCATTGCTAGCGTCTACCGGCACTTTAGTGTTATCGACCACAGCAGCAGATAAGCTGGCCACCATACCCTTGCCGCTATCATCAGTGGCTTTAATACCAAGATCTACTTTTTGCCGTGTATTTAGATTTAGGCTCGGCGTTATAATGTCAAGCTTAAGATCGTCGGGTTTATCTATAAAAGCCAAACGCTCGTTAAGCGCATTACCGGCCGCGTCAAATAACGTAAATTGTACAATGCCGCGTGGAAAATGTGATTTCGGTATTTTAGCAAAAATGGCGCCGTCCTTCAGATTGTCGCGTGCGGCATAGCAGATAGTGCCACTACTCTGGGAAACAACGCTTATTTCTGCGCCCTTTACCGCCCCGCCCGCATAAATGCGCAGTGTAACATTATCAGGGTCGCTCAAGGTATTGATCGCCAACTCATAGCCATCCTGCTTCGGCACCGGCAGATTAATACTACGTTGAGACCCATCAGCGAATGTGAGATTGGCTTTATAGGTTTTATTATCGGAAGGCACGAGCATAAATAAACCCATTCCCAAATGCTGGGTAGTGATCTTCGCGACCTCAGTTCCGCTGTTATCGGTTATGTTGCCGCTTATAGGAGTGCCTAAGCCATCGGAGGCAATTGCCTTAAAGGCTACTTTTGATGGCAGACCATAAACCAAATAACCGCTTTCGGGAAAAAATTGCACATCCACTGAAGAAGAAATAGCTTTGGTAGGAATTTCTTTTTCCAGCGTCGTTTTTGCATCTGTCTTTATGCGCGTTTCAATAAGTCCACCTTTGAATTGCATATTAGCCGGGCTTAAAAAACTTATAGGTATTACGCCTTTGTTGTTGGTTGTGCCCTTACCGCGAACAAGCGTCTTGCCGTTTATGACCACACGGTAACTCACTTCTTTATTGGCATACACGTTACCATCAACATCAGAGAAAGTCACGGTTGCGGTAGTACTTGCTTGGCCATTTGTGGCGCTATACGAATATGCGGCGCGGGTATAAACAGAATTTGCAGCGGTGCCGCCGATAGAAATCGTCTTATCGAAGAAATAATCAGTACCAAAATTACGCATCCAATTAGTATAAGCCCTTACGCGATAGTTGCCGGGTTTAAGTGTGTCAGACAAAGCAAAATCGCCCATGGCGACGCCTGCAACTACGGGCAGTTTTATCGACTGCTTTACAGAGTCGAGCGCGTCAATCAGTTCTACATTTAATGCGGCGCTTAGGCCCGAGAGCCGGTGATCGGCACCAACGGTTATATATGCCTTAAACCACATATCATCGCCGGTGGCGTAATAGGGTTTGTCAAAATGCAAATAGACTTTTTCTTGCGGATACTCGTCGGTCCATCTTAACAATGCAGACTCGGTATTCTTAATAGCATTAGTTTGAGCAATGACCGGTGATGTAAAAGCCAGGGCGACTATCACCAAAAGAAACAGGGGTATTTTTTTATATGCCATAAGAATGTCTATAAACAATATTACGGCTAAAAATTATAAAAGTTATGTGTCAAAATTTATTTTTCCACATCATACTTTCTACAGGGCGGGTAGTAGGTTTGTTGTACTTCGCGTCGCCTTTAGTATTATACATGGTCTCAATATCGCCTTCAACAGCAAAATAAATAAGCTGGCCAATTGGCATTCCCGGATAGATCTTAACCGGCTGCGCGCATGATATCTCCAGTGTCCAGGTGTTGCAAAAACCAACATCGCCTTTACCCGCAGTTGCATGGATATCTATACCTAACCGTCCTGTGCTCGATTTACCTTCCAGAAACGGAACATGCTTATGGGTTTCTGTATATTCCATAGTAACGCCCAGGTATAAAGTGTTGGGCTGCAAAACATAACCATCCTTTGGAATTTCAAAGTGATCTATCTCGTTGTGTGCCTTTGCATCGAGCACGCGGCTGCGGTAAGTTGCCAGATGTTTTCCCAAATGAACGTCATAAGAGTTAGTGCCCAGGTTTTCGCGGTAAAAGGGCTCAATGATAATGTGGCCTTTATCTATCTCTTCTAAAATGCGTTTGTCTGATAAGATCATGTGGGGTGCTTTACCCGACTAATTTATAATTATTTGACATTAGTTTGCCCGCGTTTTTGCAATTTTACTTTTATGGCAATAGCGTTCCGCAAGCAGGTTGACCCCGACACAGAGTTTGCGATCTGGAAAATAGAAGAAGAAGTAGAAGACCTTTACAACCAGCTACAACTAAACGCTGTTGAGAAAGCATATTTTGAGCGTTTAAGCCACGGTAAACGTAATCTTCACTGGCTTGGTACGCGGGTTTTATTACGCAAAATGCTTCAAACCGACGACTACATTGACTGCCAGATAGATGAGCATGGCAAGCCATATCTTACCAACATGCCATACCATATTTCGCTTAGCCACTCTTTTGATTATGCCGCAGTAATGGTGAGCAAAAGTAAGCCTGTTGGTATAGACATTGAACAGATAAAAGATAAGGTTGAGCGCATAGCCCACAAATTTATGGACGAGCCCGAATTGGCGTTTATCAACCCTAAAGATAAAATCGACCAGTTATATGTCTGCTGGTGCGCTAAAGAGGCCGTTTACAAATGCTATGGTAAAACAGAGGTATCTTTTTTAGACAACATTTTGCTGCAACCTTTTAAATATGAAACAGCCGGGGTAGTAAAAGCGCAACTGTTAAAAGATGACATCGACATAAACTATGATGTACATTACATGAAGTATGATGATTATATGGTGGGATACGTGGCGGGATAGATATGAAAAATAAACAAGTACTTTTTGACGACTGGGGCCTTATTGATTACAAAGAAGCCTGGGATAAGCAGGAAACAATTTTTGCCAATACCGTTAATACCAAGACTACCATCCGCAACCTGCAGCCGGCTCCTGCAGGTGATAGTGCTGACGATGAAATAACCACCAGAAATTACCTCATTTTTTGCGAACATCCGCACGTGTACACTTTGGGCAAAAGCGGTAAACCGGAGCATCTGTTACTTGATGAAAAAGGTTTGCAAGAAAAGAACGCCGCATATTATCCAATAAACCGCGGCGGCGATATTACTTACCATGGGCCGGGACAATTGGTGGCCTATCCTATTTTAGACTTGGATAATTTCTTCACTGATATACACCGTTACCTGCGCATGCTGGAAGAGGCCGTAATATTAACAATGAACCATTATGGGTTAAATGGCGAGCGCTATCCTGGCTATACAGGCGTTTGGCTGGACGCTGATAATGAAAAAGCGCGTAAGATTTGTGCCATGGGTGTGCGCTGCAGCCGCTGGGTGACTATGCACGGACTGGCTTTTAATGTGAACCCTAATCTTGAGTATTTCAAAAACATTGTTCCTTGCGGGATTGACGATAAGGCCGTTACCTCTATGCAACAGGAACTAGGTATCCAATTAGACATAGACGAAGTAAAAACAATCTTAAGGCATCATATTTCCGTATTGTTTGATATGGAGATCATTGGATGAAGCTGTTAGAAATATTTGCCACTGCGCTGCTTACAGTAGGTTGCACCGTCAATAATAACACTGCCGGCACTAAAATGGAAAATAACGCACATACGATTACTTACCTTGCCCTGGGCGATTCTTATACCATTGGTGAATCGGTGCCTGCTGAGCAATCGTTTCCGTATCAGCTGGCGGCACAGTTGCACGACCGAAAGATCGACATAGCCGATCCCCAGATTATTGCTACCACAGGGTGGACTACCGGCGCCTTGATCGCGGCAATAGGAAGTGCGCAGTTAACTAAGAAATATAATATCGTTACGTTACTGATTGGCGTAAACAACCAGTATCAGGGAATCGATATCGCTACCTACCATAAAGAGTTTACAAAGCTTTTAAATACTGCGATATCGCTTGCGAACGGCGGCGCGAAACACGTGTATGTACTTTCCATCCCGGATTATTCGGTCACACCGTTTGCTGCAAATAGCGACAAAGAAAAGATCGCTAAAGAACTTGCTGCATATAACGCTTACAACAAACAAGAAAGCGAGCGCCTGCATGTCAGCTATATCGACATCACGCCAATCTCTTTGCAAGCTGCAAATGATGCTTCGTTATTAGCTGATGACGGTTTGCATCCGTCCGGCAAAATGTATGGATTATGGGTGGAGAAGTTACTGCCGAAAGTTTTGGAAGAACTCGATGACAATTAAGAGTAAGCCTTAAGTCATGCCGAACTTGTTTCGGCATCTCAAAGACAGTGGTTAAGCCATTCTTTTGGGATCCCGAAACGAGTTCGGGATGACTATTTTACTATTCGCACATGCGCACTAACTAACACTCCGGCAAACTTATAGGAATATTAATGGCTAAACCGCCATCAGCAGTTTCTTTGTATTTAGAATTCATGTCTAAAGCCGTTTGCCACATGGTTTTCACTACGGCATCTAAACTTACTTTAGCATACTCGGGGTTTGATTGTAATGCCAATTGCGATGCTGTTATGGCCTTAATCGCCCCCATGGTGTTGCGCTCTATGCACGGCACCTGAACAAGTCCGCCTATCGGATCGCAGGTTAGACCAAGGTGGTGTTCCATAGCAATTTCTGCTGCCATCATAGCCTGTCTTTGCGTACCACCTAAACATTCTGTCAGCGCTGCCGCGGCCATTGCAGATGATACGCCTATCTCGGCCTGACAGCCGCCCATAGCTGCAGATATCGTCGCGCCTTTTTTAAATATGCTGCCGATCTCAGACGCGGTAAGCAAAAACTGAATTACCTGTTCTTCTTTAAACGCGTCGCAGAAAACAATATAATATTGCAGTACTGCCGGGATCACTCCTGCAGCACCATTAGTTGGCGCGGTAACCACCCTCCCAAACGAAGCATTTTCTTCGTTCACTGCCAGGGCAAAACAACTCACCCAGTCGAGTATGTTCTTGAAACCTTCGCCGGTAGCGCGAATGGCAGCTACCCACTCATTATAATTATTATAAGCACGGTTACCAATGAGCTTTTTATTTAGCGCAGCAGCGCGGCGTGCCACGTTAAGCCCACCCGGTAAGTTACCTCTGGTATGGCAGCCACGATAAATGCATTCACTGATAGTTTTGTAGATATTGAGCACACCTGCGCGGGTCTCTTGCTCACTTCGCCAAGCCTGCTCATTTTCCATTACCACCTCAGAAATTTTTAAGCCGGTTTTGCGGCACCAGTGCAGCAGTTCACCAGCATTCTCTATCGGGAATGGCAGATCAACTTCCGCCTTTCCGGCCGATTTCTCGCAATTGTCTGATACTACAAAACCGCCGCCGATGGAATAGTAGGTTTCCGAGACTGCTTTGCCATTGCTTAAAAAAGCCTGAAATGTGACCGCGTTTGGATGGAACGGCAAACTCTCAGTAAATAGGAAGAGCAGGTCGTAGATGTATGAAAAGCCTATCTCACGAAAACCGCCGAGGCAAAGCTTTCCCTCCGATTTGATAGCTTCTGTTTTAGGCGTTACCTCATCTACGTTAAATGTTACAGGGTCATCGCCGCTAAGGCCCAATAAAATGGCTACGTCTGTGCCGTGCCCCCTACCGGTTTTGGCCAGTGAGCCATATAACAGGATCTTAACTTCTGTTACCAGTTCTAAAACCTGGCTACTTTGCAGTAAAGACACAAATTGCTGCGCGGCCCGCCAGGGGCCGAGTGTATGCGAGCTGGACGGCCCGATACCTATTTTAAACATGTCAAAAACAGATATCTGTTCTTTCTGCATTATACAAAGGTAGAGATAGTTTGGCTTATCACTTAAACAATACGGTGCTAAACCTCAAGATATTACATGCCCGGCAATTTTATTCCGGCGGCACGCAAACGTCTTATCACTAAACCTTGCAATTCCAGTTTAACGCGAAGGAAGTTTTGCGGCTTTACCCAAACTTTTAAAGTGTATCGAATGCCGTCAACGTCCAGCGCGAAAACGCCTACAATGCTTTTCGGCGAAGCCAAAATATCCTTGATCTCGGCGACACATTTAGTAATGATAGCGATCACTTCGTCCGAGTCGGCGGCGTAACCTAATTTAATTTCAATGTCTATTCGGCGGGTTCCCTTTCTCGACACATTGGTGATCACCTCGTTAAAGAGTTTCCCGTTTGGTATGATCACCGTTTTGTTATCAGGCGTTAATATCTCCGTGTAAAAAACCTGTATAGAAGTAACTGTACCATCCTGCCCTTGTGCCAAAATATTATCATCCAGATCAAAGGGTTTTAACAACAAGATCAATATTCCGCCAGCAAAGTTTTGAAGCGTACCGGACAAGGCTAAACCTGCCGCAACTGTAGCCGCTCCGATTACCGTGGTAAATATGGTAAGTTCTATACCTACTATTTCCATCACCAGGATGATGAGGATAAGGTACAAGGCGGTGATTGACAGGCTAAGAAAAAAAGGTTGAAGCGTTGAGTGCACCTCATTACGCGTCATACGCTTTTTAAGTGTATTGCGGATAACACGAATTATCCAAAGACCGATAAAAAATATGATGATGCCTACTATGAGTTTCGGACCCTTGTCAATGATCCATGTAGAGGCTTTGCTGTAGAAGAGTTGTAGATCCATTTGTCGTGAGCGACAAATTTACAAATCAAATTATATTAAGCTGGCTAAAACCTCTGTACCTGAGGTAAGCACCCAGGTCACTATTTGTGTGTGTATCTTCTTGCGGTTCTGTACTATAAATTTCATAATGAACCCAATAAGGCAAATGCTGTGCCCATGAATCGAAAAGCGTCATTGGAAGTGAAATTTATTTCACAGGTAACACAAATCATACAAAAGCCTTTAAATACTGACTTATTAGTTAGTATTTTACTGTAGTCAGCGACTCGCGAAGCAAAAATATGTACTTAAAATTGTACATAGAAAACAACAAAGGCCGTGTCTTTGCAGACACGGCCTTTTTATATAGTTTGCTTAACGGCTGATTACATCATCCCGCCCATTCCACCACCCATTGGCGGAGCAGCATGTGAATGCGCGTTCTCTTCAACTTCGTCTGCTAACACACATTCTGTAGTTAACAACATAGAAGCGATAGAAGCAGCGTTCTCTAAAGCAACACGTGATACTTTAGTTGGGTCTATAACGCCTGCGCCTATTAGGTTTTCATAAACATTGGTGCGTGCATTGTAGCCAAAGTCGGCAGAGCCTTCTTTAACTTTTTGTACCACGATTGAACCTTCGATACCCGCGTTGTCACAGATCTGACGTAATGGCTCTTCTATAGCGCGACGAATGATCTGGATACCTGTGTTCTCATCTTCATTATCACCTTTAAGGTCTTGCAAAGATGCAACTGCACGGATGAAAGCAACACCACCACCTGCTACGATACCTTCTTCAACAGCAGCGCGTGTAGCGTGTAACGCGTCATCAACACGGTCTTTTTTCTCTTTCATCTCAACCTCTGATGCTGCACCGATGTATAATACCGCAACCCCGCCAGATAGCTTAGCTAAACGCTCTTGCAATTTCTCTTTGTCATAATCAGAAGTTGTTACTTCGATTTGAGCACGGATCTCGCTAACGCGGGCTTTAATGTTATCAGAGTCGCCCACACCGTTTATAACGGTGGTGTTGTCTTTATCGATAGTTACTTTTTCTGCCTGGCCTAACATATCAAGCTCTGCGCTTTCCAGTTTATAGCCACGCTCTTCAGATATTACTGTACCGCCTGTTAATACGGCGATATCTTCTAACATTGCCTTACGACGATCACCAAAACCCGGAGCTTTAACGGCAGCAACTTTCAGCGAACCGCGGATCTTGTTAACTACCAAAGTAGCTAATGCTTCGCCGTCAAGATCTTCAGCAATAATTAACAGCGGTTTACCGGTTTGTACTTGTTTCTCCAATATCGGCAACAACTCTTTCATAGAAGAGATCTTCTTGTCATAGATCAAAATGTAAGGGTTGTCTAACTCAACTTCCATTTTGTCTGAGTTGGTTACAAAGTATGGCGACAAGTAACCACGGTCAAACTGCATACCTTCTACAGTTTTAACTTCTGTTTCGGTACCTTTTGCTTCTTCAACAGTGATCACGCCTGATGTACCAACTTTTTTCATCGCGTCAGCGATCATCTCGCCTATAACGTCATCGTTATTAGCAGAAATAGATGCTACTTGCTTTATTTTACCAAAGTCGTCGCCAACATCTTGTTTCTGAGATTTAAGATTGTCAACAACTTGCTTAACTGCTTTATCGATACCGCGTTTTAAATCCATTGGGTTTGCACCGGCAGCAACGTTTTTAATACCTGCAGTAACAATAGCCTGAGCCAATACGGTTGCAGTGGTAGTACCGTCACCCGCAATATCAGCAGTTTTAGATGCTACTTCTTTTACCATTTGTGCGCCCATGTTTTCAATGGCGTCTTTCAATTCAATTTCTTTCGCTACGCTTACACCGTCTTTAGTTACCGCCGGTGAACCAAATTTTTTGTCGATGATAACGTGGCGGCCTTTAGGGCCTAAAGTAACTTTCACTGCGTTTGCCAGAATGTCAACACCTCTTTTCAGGGCGTCACGGGCTTCAACGTTATATTTAACTTGTTTAGACATGATTATAGTTTTATAATTTTATGATTGACTGATTAATTAAACAATTACACCGTAAATGTCGGCTTCTCTTAATACCAGGTAACTTTTACCTTCGTAAGTGATCTCGTGAGCGTACTGGCTGTAATAAACCTGGTCGCCAACTTTAACATTGATCGGAATAATGTTACCGGTAAGGTCGGCATATTTGCCGGGGCCCACTGCCACAACTGTACCAACTTGTGGTTTCTCTTGTGCGGTTTCCGGAATATAAATACCTGATGCTGTTTTGGTTTCTTTAGGCGCAGGTTCTACAAATATCCTGTCTCCAATTGGCTTAATGTTTAATGACATAATTTTATGATGATTAATTTACTTTTTGGTTGTCCCCTTTTTGAACATCAATTGTGCCAACTGCCGATAGTTTAACAATTTGGCATATTTAGCTGTATATCTGTCAGCCAATTAACAATATCTTAAAATTGAGGGTTATATGTACAAATTCTAAAATGTCAGGCTGTCAGTTGGCATAAAAAAAGGCTTTAGAAAATTCTAAAGCCTTTCGTAAATATCAGTGTTTAATTACTTCTTAGTGGAGTCTTTCTTAGGGGCTGGCGCGGTTGGCAAAGCCAGGTTGGTTGCCGGTGCTGTTGCAGATGGTGCAGAAGCCTTATCAATTTGATTTTGGTATTCGCTGCCTGCGCCTGCCGCGCGGCCGGTGCTGCTTTTTACCGCTACGTTAATAGCCAAAGACAATACCATTAAAGTGATCGCCAATATCCAGGTACCTCTCTCCAAAATATCGCCTGTTTTTTGCACGCCCATCAATTGAGATGATGACGAGAAATTTGATGATAAACCACCGCCTTTAGGATTTTGTATCAATACGATAAAGCCTAAAAGGATACAAACTATAATGGCAACAATAATTAAGATAAAATACATTTCTTTCTGTTAATTAATCCTGTTCTCTAACAGGTGAATTTGGCCTGCAAAGTAACTACTTTTTTCCGGATATCTCAACATCAATTTTTTATAAGTAGCAATGGCTTTGTGAAATAGCATTTGCTCGGTATAAATGCGCGCCAGGGTTTCTGTAACCATATCATCTGCGTCTTCTGCACTGTTGCGGGCTTTATTTTCATTGTCGGCCTTGTCAGTAACAGCAGGCCGCATCTGCGGCTCTTCCTGTATAAATCGCTCTATGATCTTCTCTTCGTCAACCTTTTTATGCTCAGCAAAGGGCGGCCTGGCGGGCGCCTCTGCCAGGGTGCTCATTTTTGGCAATACCGGCTTTTTGGCAAAAGGCTGATAAACGCTGGCATGTTCGCGGCGGGTCTTATCCAGCCACCATAAGAAAGAGTATGGCAGGTTTTCGTCGTAATATTTGGCAACCGTTTCGTCTGTCTTAGGTACATCCGCGGCAGTTGACGATGATACAGGCGCGGCCGGCTCGTCAATCACATCGGCACCGTTGGCAGCGGTAAAACCAAAGTAATCTGTAGCTACTATGCTGCCAATGATCTCTTCGTCCAGCAATTTATCCGCCTTCGGCGAAATAACTTCCGGCTTAGGTTCTTCCTTAACTTCAATATGCGGCGTAACCTCTTCCGTAAACGGATGATACTTCGGCTCTTCAGGCTGAGGTGCCTCCGGCCCGTTTTCAACTATTGGCTCGTCAAACTGTTCAGGCTGTACAAATTCTTGCATCACCGGCCATTGTGCAGGCTCTTCTGACACTACCGGTTCTTCAACAGGGCTTCGCTTATTCCGGTCGATGAAGATATCTTCAATACCGACTATCTCATCAAACACCTCGTCATCAGCGGCGGCTGCTTGGACAGGCGTGATTACTGGCGATGTTGGCACCAGAACATGTGTTTCAGCTACGGTGGCTTGCTGTTCGGCCGGAGAAGCAGCGTCAATTTGCGGCTCCGGCTTGGGCTCTTCAGCCAGGGTTATTGATCCTGTTATCGCAGCAGGCTGATCCTTGAATGGTTGTTGCTGCGTAAGTGGCTGCGGTTCTTCACGCTTTTCCTCCCCAACAGGTTGTTGTTCAGATGCATCCCTTTTAAAAGCCGCATGGTCATCCGCTGCGACAGGCTTTATCTCGTTGCTATTATTTACAAACTGATAAGTATCGTCATCGTCGGCCTGCCATTCTTCTATGCCTGTCTCTACCTGGTTTACTACAGGGTTTGCAGGCGGAATGTATTCGGGACGATCAGGCTCCGCAAGGGCCTCTGTTTCCGGCTGTTGCGGCAGTTCTTCATGAGTTTTCTCTTCTGCTGCAAAGTCTTGCCCTATCGGGTGATCATGGGTAATCTTAGGCACTTCAACGCTTGCCGGTTCGTCTGTCAGTACCTCTTTGGCAACGGTGGTTTCGTTGGCCTCGGACGCAGCTGCTGCAACGTGTTTGTCTGCATAGACAGCAGGCTTTGGCGTATACATTGTGGCCTCGCCGTTAATGGTGATGATGTCGCTCAGGGCAATGTCGTTATTTGCGGGCTGACTGGTTACCAGTTTATGCAGAATGTCACTGCCTGCATAAATAGCAGCTTTTTTAATCAACTCGTCGTCGCCATTGCGGGCGCATAATAAATGAAGCAGGTTGCTTTGCGGATACTTTTTTGACAACCCGATCAGCACATCGTCATCCTTGCGGTTGGCATCGGCAGGGTCGGCTAATATCTTCCACAATACTTCAGCGTCGTTGTCAAACATTTGGCTATCCACGCTATGAAAGTAAGTATTGCCTACCAATTAGCAAAGGCTTTGTTAAAAATGTCTTCGGTAAGCTGGCGGTTAATTTGCGCAATCAAGCCTTGCTCTTGTGATGCGATATCGCCCGTAAAATCAGCGTAGCGGCTAAACTGCTGCTCAAAGTCATTCTTCTTATCGTCCTTATCAGTAAAGGTGCTGTACTTAACGTTAACGGTAATTGTTAACCTGCTGGCCGATGCTATAGGCGGCGCGGTTGACGTATTTGTTGCCTGTACAGAAACCGGCGTAATAGAATAGCCGATGATATTGCCTGACATGGTCGCATTGGCCTCGCCCCTTACAATTGCCAAACGGGTTTGCGAACGGATGCGGTCTTTAAGGCTTTCTGTAAATGTTTGGCTAAGGTTGTTGACCACCAACGGCGCATTGTTTTCAAAGAATTGCACGTTGATGGTTTTGAGGTTTGCGGATATAGATGCACCACTTAGTGTGTAAGAGCAGCTTTGGTTAAAGCATGCCAAAAGGATGATCAGCGCCGGTATAAAAAATTTGCGGTTAAGCATGTTACAGGTCTAATTCTTTTATTTTACGGTATAAGGTACGTTCTGATATACCCAATTCATTTGCCGCCAGTTTACGTTTGCCTTTGTGTTTTTTTAAGGCTTTGCGTATCAGGTCCGACTCTTTATCTACTAAAGATAGCGACTCTTCAACTTCTTCGGCATGCGGCGTAATGTTGTAGTTGTCGCTGTTGCCATTGTTATTTACTGTAACGGGCTGCTGCAGGGTTAATTGCGGCTCGTGGATATTATTTGGGATCTCGATATCGCGATACAGTTGACTAATTGCCTGCGAGTGGTTGGCATAGTTGGGCGAAACACCGCCATGTTCTATCATATCTGCCACCAGTTTCTTTAACTCGACCATGTCACGCTTCATATCGAAAAGGACCTTATAAAGAATATCCCTTTCAGAGAAATCTTCTTTGGGCTGATTTTCTATACGCATTGGCAAGTTGCTCTTCGTCCCCTCGTTCGGAATGTAGTTTAAAAGCATTTGCCCGGTAATGGTACGGTCGCGCTCTAAAACGGCCAGTTGCTCGGCCATATTTTTTAGCTGGCGAACGTTGCCCGGCCATGAGTAGTTGACCAATACCTGCTGCGCGCTTTCATCCAAGTGAATGGGGGGCGTGCGGTATTTATCTGTAAAATCTGCGGCGAACTTGCGAAACAACAAATAGATATCTTCCTTCCTGTCACGAAGTGGTGGTATACGCAAGGGGACTGTATTCAATCGGTAGTATAGATCCTCACGGAATTTGCCTGCCTTAACGGCGTCATATACATCGACATTTGTTGCTGCAATTACACGTACGTTGGTCTTTTCTACTTTTGACGAGCCTACACGTATAAATTGACCCGATTCTAAAACCCGAAGCAAACGAGCCTGCGTACCCAATGGCATCTCACCGATCTCATCCAGAAAAATAGTGCCGCCGTTAACGGTTTCAAAATAGCCTTTGCGCTCGCCAACAGCTCCGGTGTAAGCGCCTTTTTCATGGCCAAACAATTCAGAATCGATAGTACCCTCGGGGATAGCGCCGCAGTTTACCGCGATGAACGGCCCGTGCTTACGCGGACTTAAGTTATGTATGATCTGCGAAAACGCTTCTTTACCGCTGCCGCTTTCACCGGTTATCAGTACAGAAATATCTGTAGGCGCAACCTGATTTGCAATATCAATGGCACGGTTAAGCAACGGCGAATTGCCGATGATACCGTAACGTTGTTTTATTTCTTGTACATCCATTATGTGAGAAACAAGAATCGAGATTCAAGAATCAAGACCCTTAATTTTATGTTGTTGATTTTATAAAGGAATTTTTCCCTTGAATGACATACTCCCGAAAATTGAATATCATTTTTTGAACCTCTTCAAGAGATTCGAATAATTGCTTTAATATTTCGCCCGAGCCGTACCGCCGACGTTGACAGATAATTAACTGTGTTTCTAGCTCGTATGACGACGATAATGAAGTTGAAAGAAACTCAGCAAAGTGTGCATTCGTCCTTTTACCAGAACCTTCAGCAATGTTTGATGGTATTGAAATTGAACACCTGTTTATCTGATCGATCAAGTTATATCTTTCAGAATGCGGCAGTTCTTGCGAAAACTCATAAACCATGTCGGCGAGATCCATCGACTTTTGCCACACCTTTAAATTTTTGAAATTGTGCCCTGTGGTCATAGTCTCGATTCCTGATTCTTAATTCTTGATTCCCTTAAACAATCTCCCCTATCAAGGTTGCGCTTGTACAGCTTTGTGCCAGCACATTTATGTATTGACCTGGTTTAATCCCTTCCTTAACCGGGAAGATCACCATCGCGTTTTGGTCGTTACGGCCTGCATAATCCAGTTTAGATTTCTTTGAAAAACCTTCTATCAGTACCTTATGCACTTTGCCCAGTTGGTTTTGTAAACGCACATGGGCATGGGCGCGTTGCTTTTCAATGATCTCATTCAGACGGCGCGCTTTTACATCCTCAGCGATATCATCGGCGTAGCGTTTAGCAGCTAAAGTTCCCGGCCTTTCGGAGTACATAAACATGTAGGCATAGTCATACTGCACGTAATCCATCATGCTCAATGTCTCTGCATGCTGTTCTTCTGTTTCTCCGCAAAAACCGGTGATCACGTCGGTAGAAATAGCGCAGCCCGGCAATATGTTGTTAATGGCATCGATACGGTTCATGTACCACTCGCGGGTGTAAGTGCGGTTCATGCGGTCTAACACCTCGCTATTGCCAGATTGTACCGGTAAGTGTATGTACTTACAGATGTTGTCGTACTTTTTCATGGTATACAACACCTCGTCGGTAATATCTTTAGGGTGCGAGGTAGAAAACCTTACCCGCAGATCGGGGCTTACCTGCGCCACCATCTCTAATAAATTAGCGAAGTTGACGATATTCTGAGTATAATCCTCTTGGACAGCAACCTCTCCCCGCCCCTCTTTAAAGGAGATCGCCCCCTCTAAATCTCCGCCGGTAGGGGAGACTTGATTAGCTACCCATTTATAAGAATCCACATTCTGACCTAATAAGGTCACTTCGCGATAGCCCTGATTAAAAAGATCTGTACATTCCTCAACAATAGATATCGCGTCGCGGCTGCGCTCGCGGCCACGGGTAAAGGGCACTACGCAAAACGAACACATGTTGTCGCAGCCACGCATAATAGACACAAAGGCATTAATACCATTGGTATTTAAGCGTACCGGGTTAATGTCCGCATAAGTTTCTTCGCGCGACAACAATACATTCACAGAACGCTGCCCGCCATCTACTTTTTCCAAAAGATTCGGAAGGTCGCGGTAAGCATCGGGGCCAACCACAACGTCTACCAATTTTTCTTCTTCCAGGAACTTAGATTTCAGGCGCTCTGCCATACAACCCAGCACACCTACAACAGTCCCCGGATTATTATATTTAGTTACCTTAAATTCTTTTAAACGGTTACGCACACGCTGCTCTGCGTTTTCGCGGATGGAGCAGGTATTAATAAAGATCACGTCGGCGCTTTTGAAGTCGTTTGTGGTCTCAAAGCCCTTGTCGGCCAGGATAGATGCGACAATTTCACTGTCAGAAAAATTCATAGCGCAGCCATAACTTTCTATATACAGCTTGCGGCCACCGCTTTTGCGCGTTGGTTCAAGCATTAAAGCTTCGCCCTGCCTGCTCTCATCATGTTTCGTATCCGGAAGCGCTAAATCGATCATACTAAATGCACTCTTTAAAATGTTTGCAAAGGTACTTAATTTTTATAATTAATGACAGATTGGCAGTTGAAATTTAGCGCGCTGATGTGTGGCGCCATTTGTTGTATTGCAGCTTTAGTCAACTTTTGCGTATATTGAGCGTTACCCAATTGATTAAGCGCGACACACTTAATGGCTTTTAAGTTTATTAAAAAACGATGGCAAAAAATTTTAGCTGTTGAACTTATCGGTTTAGCCATTATTGTTTTCGTTATTGGCTTGCTGATAAATATCTACTGGTCGCCAATTGTATCAGACAGGTTAAAAACAATTGTAAATAACTCCTCAGACGGCCTATATAAGATCGATTTTTCAGATGCCCAACTACATTTTCTACAGGGTAAAATCGTGATCCACAATATCAACCTACGGCCGGATACCGCAACCTATAATAGATTGAGGTCACGCGGACTTGCGCCCAACAACCTGATTGAATTGCGCTTAAAACGACTGGTGCTTAAAAATATCCATCCACTGCGCCTTTATTTTAAAAAAGAACTGGAAATAGGCGATGTTATCTTTAGCGCGCCTAATGTGCATGTTACCTATCAGCTAAATCACCTGACGGATACCGTTGCAAAAGACAAACGAACGCTCTATCAGCAAATAGCGTCAACCTTAAAGAAGGTCCACATTGGTAATATTTTATTTAATGACGTAGAACTTAAGTACGAAGACCGCCATACCGCGCAACCAAAGATCACCGAATTGCGGGAGTTGAATTTTAACGCCATTGATTTTTTAGTGGATAGCGCATCGCAGTTTAATAAAAAGAGGTATTTGTATTGCAGCGATGTAACCGCGGAGTTATATAATTATATAGGGAAGTCGGCAAACTGCTTGTATAGTTACTCTGCCAAAGAGATCAGCTTTTCTACTAAAACTTCGCAATTAAAGGCTTACAAATGTTCGCTGGTGGCCACCCGAAAGCTTACCGAATTTTTTAAATATACCTATCGCGACCAGTTTGTTTTCAACCTCGATTCATTACAGATCAATCATTTCGATTTTCAAGGTTATAATAAGTACCATAATGTGCATGCCTCGACGGTTTCGCTTACAAACGGCGGACTAAATATCTTCGGCAACCCGCGGCTCAACCCAAAAAAGGTGAACGCCGACCGTATTAACAGCTTTCCCAACCAGGCAATTTTTAATATTCCCATCGATTTAAAGATCGATACGGTAAAGGTAAAAAATATTGACCTGGTTTATCGCGAGTACGGCGTTAAAACCAATCGTGAAGGGCACATTGGTTTTTATGACATCGCCGGCAATATGCTTAACATTACCAACAACAAGGAGGCTGTAAAGCTTAATCCCGTAACGTTGGTAAAATTTAAATCGCGCTTTATGAAAAAGGCGCCTATCGAAACAGAATTTACCTTTGACCTGGCGGATAGTTTACGCAGCTATTCTTACAAAGGCAGCCTGGGCGTAATGAAACTGTCTGACGCGAACCCGATAGCCGTTCCGCTGGGTTCATTAAGTGTAAATGGCGGGCAATGCAAGGGGCTGTTCTTCGATATAAAGGCTGACAAGAATAGTTCGCGCGGGAAGGTGACATTTTTGTACAGCAACTTACGGGTTCATCTATTAAAGGCCGATACCGTGAACGAGAAGATGCATCATTTGCGTATAGCCTCCATTATTGCCAATAACGGCATTTTAAAACGCAACAACCCCGACACCATTGATGCTGAGCCACGCAGCGCCATACTGAACCTTCCCCGGCCAAAAAACTTCCCGTTCTTTAAAACCATGCTGCAAACGCTTATAAGCGGCATAAAGCCCTGTACCGGTTTCGACGAGAAAACCCAGCAGGCGGTAAAAGCACGCATGGCACAACATGAAATAGACAAGGCCTTGCGCAAGCAAAAGAAAGCATTACGAAAAGCGCGCAAAGACAGGGAAAAGGCGCGAAGAAATTTTTATAAAAAATAATTATAATTTATTGTAACCTTCTTCATTTTGGTACGTAAACATGATGAATACTTACTAAACCTTTTTACAAAATGAAGAAATCTTTCCTTTCCAAATCCTTGCTGCGTTACGCAGCTGCATTAACTTTCATGGCGGCCCTTATTTACGGATGCAAAAAAGAATTATCTACGGGTGCATTAGTCGCCGCCACAACTTCTGAGGCGAGAACGTGGTATGAAAACACTTATCCAAAGCTTGCTGTCTCTGCAAAGGCCTCGCAAAGCATGTCAGACCTGCCCGATTACAGCCAGTTGTTGCAACCCGACTGGGACAAAGCTGTTATATATAAAAGATTTGGACAAGATGTTACTGAGGTATCGGTTGGTGCAGAATCAAATTTGCTCTCGGCCTTAAAAATTTAACTATTGGCAAAACGCCGTACCGGCAAGAAAATAGTAAAAGCTCTTTCTTGATCTTAAAAGACTCTACGGGTTACCAAGCGTTTGTAATGGTTATTATGGCCGATTCTGCATGGCTGAATGGGGATCGTAATAAGCTTGAAAATTTGCGCTACAATAAAAGAGATGCCGACTTTAGCGGCTTGGTCATGTACTTTACTCCTAAAGGACAACTTACAGACGTGTGGCGGTATGTAAATGGTAAAATTATCTTGCAAACCTCTAACTCAGGTAATCAAAAACAAAGTTTAACAAGTAACGAAATACATGTTAATACGCAAGAAAAAGAATGTTGGGACTATTATCTCGTACCTATGACAAACGGCCGCCCTGACGGCCCTGAACAATATTTATTTACAATTTGTTACGAAATTAGTGGCGGCGGTGGCGGCGGTGCGGATGGTGACGGCGCTCCCCCTGCAACCCCGAATAATCCAAAACCGAATTGCTCGGTGCCTACTGGAAATCAATCAATTAAAGTGCAAAATTTGCCACCTGACGGCGGCGGTGACGATGGTACAGGTTATCCTCAACCAACAGATAAATGTCCGACTTACAAGTCTCCAGTTCCCAGTATCTATTTTGATACGGATAATTTATTTCTAAACTTAAACGGGTTAAAACCATTTGCCGAAAGTCCTGACAAATGTTCTGGTCTACAGCAATTACAAGACAAGAGCCTCAATGAACAAAAAGAGACCGTTGGTTTATTAACATCTGACGGCAAATTTTTATGCGTTGCTGTGACGGGATACGACGGTGGTAATTGGGGTGGCTTGTATAATTTTGAAGGGCAGGCCTATTACACCTATCCTTCGAGTGCGGGAGCCCCTACTCAAACATATTCTGGGATGATAAATAGAGGAGGACAATATTATATCCCAGTTGTTGCAACCGTTCATACCCACTATCCGTGTCACGACGATGGCACTGATGGTGTTACTGGAGGCACATTAAGCTCAGGTGATAAAAACTTGGCAAACAAATATCCTATGATGAACCATTACATTGTTGGATGCGACGCATTGGGTAAATTTGCTAATGGCGATAACTCAGCAACCTTATTGAGCACGGGGACTTTATCTTCAACGTGCTCTAAAGTAAACTAATCATATGCTTAAGTATACATTAGTTCTCATTTTGTTTATTACTAGTTTCAGTTATGCACAACAGATGCAACCTTTTCATATTAATCAGGTCGCTATCATAGATAGCAACCTGATTAAAGGAATTAATTATTCGCTTAGTGCTCAAAAAACAAAAACCAGCGTTGATACAAATACTGAAAATCCCTTTGATAAAGGATTTGGTTATTTTGAGGTAAGAGTTAAAGAGTTTAAGGGTGACACGGTCCTTGGCTACAATATCACTCCGAGTGCTTTTATCTTTAAAAAAAACAATCCAAAGCAAATTTACCCTGACTATTATGGTTATGTAAACGGACAATTGGTATTGATCTATAATGAGCCCTTATACCGGTCGGTACAACGTAACCTTACAGATAAAGAAAAAGGTAGATTTATAAAAATGCTAGACAAGCATTTAGAAAAACCTCAAAAAGCAACTTTTTATGATTCGGATCATCGAAAGGTTTTCACAGATAAAAACTATCGTGTTGACTATTTTTCGTTCGATGCGGGAATCAACTTATATGTTCTTAAAAACGGTTCAACCGTTATCGTTAAAGACAAAGGGCAGTTTTAGTCTGCGGTACACAAACCTATTAGCAAATAACGCTTTTGTGACATCGTTTTGTCAGTGTAACACATGTGACACCAGGTGAAACACTTTTTTAAGATTTTAGCGATTCGGGTGACACTGACACAATCGTGCACTGCTGATGCTCAGCCGATTATCTTGATGACAAGATGGTGTCAGATACTAATAAGTCAGTATTTAGTAGGGAAAGTGTAACATGTTACACCCATCCGTCAGCTGAGGGATCAGTAGGTTTTATTGCAATAACAACTTCAGATTTACCCCAAAGTTAGTGAAGGCAGTGTTGAATGCCTGGGAAGTATACGGCTTGGTGATGTTGGTATCGTAAAACAAGCTAAGATTAAAGCGCTGGTTAACGGCATAGTCGATAGTCGGGCGGAAGGTGATGTTCTTGGCACCCGATGATATCTCTGCCTGGTTAACGTCGGCACGGTAGATCAACGTTTTGTTGTCGCGAATGGCGGCATCCACCTTAAAGTTAAGGTCGTTCTTGAGGATCAAATTGTTAAACAAACCGAAAGGGAACCTGAAGTTTCGTGTCCGGTACCCGAAACCCAAAACAATGATATTCTCGTTCTGCTGTGCCAGCTGACTGTTAGCTAAACTTAAACTTAACGTGCGCGATTTGCGGTATTCGAAGTTGGTGGTGATGCTGTTCTTGAACCTTATATCCATTCCCAGCAAAGGCACAAACTGCTCAAAAATAGTTATCTGCGAGAATTGGTAGTAAGGCAGAAAGTCATTATTAAGGTCGCGGTTGTAAGACGCACCATTAACCTCTTTGTACTGCAACAACGTGTTAAAGCTATTTACGGTATATGTTGAGCGGTAACCATGTTTCAGATCAATAGCGTCGAACCAGTCAGAGAAAAGGCGCATGCGGCTTAAACCGCCGTAAGTGATGTACCAGTTTGGTATAGGGATAGAAGGGAAATTATTCAAACTGGCTGTCGAGGCGCTCTTGCCGGAATATGCCGCAAGGAAAGAGGTTACCAATACATTTTGCTGGTTTGGCCCGTAGCCATCCGCGTAACCTGCCGTCTGCCCCTGGCTGTTGGGGTTTTGGGCAGCAAGACGCTGCGATATAATGGCCCTGTTGGTGAGCAATCTGTTAAATGTCGCTGATGTATTATTCAACCCATTAGCACTGGTAAACGCCGACGCGATGCTTAAGTAAGATATGCTGTAGTCGCCGCTGGTTATAGGGCTCAGTTCTTCGAAACGGCCCGTGGTGGGGAAGTATTTAAAATTGGTTTGGAATACGCGGTCTTGCGTACGCAAGGCGGTAAGTTCTATGCGTAGGTCGCGCAGCGGCTCAATGATACTGCGGATATTAAGGTTTTCGTTCAGCGTACGCGAATACAACTGGTTTTGCAGGGTGTCTGTACTCAGCCAGCCATTGGCAGCCGCCTTAGCGCGGATGTCTGCCTGGCTACCTAACAAGAAACCCAACCCGGGTGAGTTGTAACTAAAGTCCTCACCGGCAAAATTGCTATTGGGCAAATAACCCGGCAGGTAAGTTCCTTCTGTACGGCCGTAAGTTCCGCTGATGTTCTTTACACTGGTCAATAAACCAACAAAAAACTTCTTCAGCCCACCGTGACCATCTGACGATTGCTCGCGCACTACCCGCAATTTATTATACAAAGTAATTAGGTTAAGCGTTGGCCTAACGGTGATGGTACGTTTGTTTTGTATGGTATTACCCACGTTGTAATCGGGGTTGTTAAACGCGAAAGTTGGTTGTGCCTGCCAGTTAAAATAAGTACTGTACAGCACATTCATGTTTGCAAAATCAAAACCCGGTATTTTATTCAATGGCACGTTATAAGTAAGGTTCAACTGGTGGTAGTAGTTAACGGTACGGCCTAACTTTAAAAGGTTATTCCACAAAGTATCTTTCTTTAAACCGTTAACCCGTCCCGCAGGTTCGTCAACAATACCTAAGTTGGTCGCGTCAATATCCAATTGCAGGCTCTTGGTCAGGTTCCAGCCAATGCCATATACACGGGTAATATTAAAGCTTTTGTTAAAAGTAGTCGGGATTGGTATGTAGTTGTTGGGGTCGTTATTACGCAGCGTATTTTCCGAATAAAACCTGTCGAAATTGATGCTGAAGTTTAATCTTGTCGGTAACAAACTATAGTTGAAATCCTTTACCGCACGCAAGGCATTGGCTTTGATCAGCTTCTCGAACGGCGAATAGTATTTAGCCTGATTGATATAATTATAGGCAAGCGCTACACGATAGGTTTCCTGCAGATCGCTCAGCGTAGTAAAATCATGATGGCGGTACTCACTATAAGCGTAGGTGGCGTTGAAATTCTCGATATCCCACAAATGGGTCTTGGCAGACGGGTCTGTCTTGGTCTTGTGGATATTTGTAAAATTAATGCTGCGCCTTATAGTATAGTCTACCGCGGCATTTTTGATAGAGTCGCGCTCCTTATCAGATGCGGCTGAGGCAAGGGTTTGCTTCAGCTCTACGTCGGGTTGTGCCGGGTCATACTGCGGCATTGCAGACTGCGACGACACATTGATGAACATGGGTATATGCACGCCGCTTTTAGCCGGGAACAACTTGCCTAGTTCTACATTGGTAGCTACATCATAAGAACTGTTATCGCTGCGGCTGCGTTCACTTACCCGTTGCTCTATCGATCCAAAACCAATTGTGCTCTTACTGCCGGCAACAGTTACATCGGCAAAGTCGGCCAGTTTAGCGTTCAGCCTTGCTGTTGCAGCCCATCCGCCGCGCTGGTCAAAGTCGGTCAGGCGTAACTCATCGAACCAAACTGTAGCGCTTTTATCCAGGCCGTCGTCGCCGGTTGTTGTCTTGAGCGGGTTGCGTACACCCACCATAATATCGCGCAGACGGCTAAGGTCAGGCTGACCTTTAATGGTCACTTTATTTTTCCCATCAACCAACGTATATGGTAAGTTTAACGGCCAGGGCTGCCCGTTCAATGTAGCATGGTTACGGGCCAGTTTGGCATTAGTGAGTAAAGACAACGGAATGTCCAGGGCATTGGCATCGGACCATATGGCAGCGGGGTCGGTTGTTGGCTGGGTAATGGTTAATGGTATTTCGTACTCGTAGTAGTTATCCTGGTAATCCACACCAAAACGAACGAACGCGCTTACATCGCCATTTTTTAGGTTGTCGCCTTCGGCGTGGATAAACATGTTGATGTTCTTGTAAGAACGCAGGTCATTATAAAAAGTGCGGTACGCAGCCCGGGAGTAACCATCGCGCAGGTTGGATACTTTTACAGAAAGCGACTGCTCATTCAACTGGGTGGTAGTGCGCAGATTGTTAAAATCGCGCTGACGTACAATGCCCGGCGGCACCACATAAGGTATGGGCGACCGGTTACCGTTCTCCTCGATATTTACCGTACTCACATCAAGGGTAGAATTATCAAGCGGCGGATTGGTAATAGATGGGTCGGCGATTACTTTCAGTGTACTAGCCTCTTCATTATAGTTGCGCCACTCACCGCGTTCAAATTGCAGGGTTGCAAAACGCAAAACCGTAGTATCGGCAAAACCGGTCATAAACATCCGCACAAAACGGATAGCTTTAAAATCTTCTATGTTACCAACCTTATTTTTGTAGTTATAAATAGGTATCCTAAACTGGTACCAGGTTGCAGGCTGGGTAGTACCATCAGGCAGTTTAACCTGCGACGTGATCTTATCGGTAATATATTGCTGGCCAACCTGTAATGTGCCCGGGTTAATATCAACCTTATACTCAAAATACTCATCGGCCTGGCTCATGGTATTATCGCGATTGATGTCCTCACCATCGGGGTAGGCCGTCGCTGCAGAAGTTGTCAAACCCAAATCGGCTTGGGATTGCGCCGTAGTTTTTGAGTTACCTTCAGTATTGTTATACCTGCTGTAGCGCTGTAAGATGCCGGCGTTAGAAGCGTCTAATTGCGGGCCGCGATAGTACTGATAGTTATCGCTCGATGGGTCATTGGTTAAAATGTTTGCGGCTGCTGTGTTTAACGTCCCTTTTACCTGGTTAAGGAAAGGCGCAAACTTCACCTGCTCATCTTTATCATTCAAACCATCGACACCTATATCCTGTAAAGAACGCGAGTCGGGGTTATTATCAAATGCATTTACAACGGGTTGCAATTTAGGGACGCGACCCCAGGCTGTCTCGTCAACTTTGGTCAGGTCGCCATCCACAGGCAAACCGTTTTCTAAACTCTTGCGGCCGTCTTTCAGTACGTCTTCAGATATACTGCCCAAATCAAAGTAAAGGCTACCCCCGGTAGAATTCTTTTTGTAAATAAATGGGTCGAGCACCCAGAACGAAATGAACTCTACGTTGAGCGACTCAAAATCGTTGGTTTCTATCTTACGATAAATACCGCCCCAGCGCGATGCCGGGTTTTGCAGCGTACCATTGTTGTTAATACCTGTTGTTGTATAGTTATACGGCCCGCGAACGTTAGGATAAAAAGCCAGGTCCAGCGTTGGCAAGATCAACGGTGATCCTGTTACCGACTGTTTGTAAGGAAACACCTCCGTCTCTAAAACCTGGCGCACATACTGGTTAGACAATTCGCTCCGGGTGTTCCCGGTTAACACACTGCTGGTATTTGTATAAAATATCGGGTCGATGTTATAAAAGGCCAGCAACGCACGGTTGTAACCATAGCTCAGATCATTAAAGTTTTGCGATTCGGGGAATAGTTGGGGTGTACCCGATATCTGCCAAGCAATAGCACTTTTAATGTCTATGATAGACCGGCTGTTTTCAAAGTCGTCCAGATACGACGTTCCTTTTGTAGATCCGGCAAAGTTCAAGGCACTTGGGCTGCCCGGGAAAAGCTTGGCGAACTCGCCGTTAAAAGTTACAGTTGATGGAGCCTTGGTTGATATCAAGGGCAGTTTGTCTACCAGTCGTGTCAGGTATCGCGAGTTAGCGCTGTAGTTGACGTCGAAACCTGCAATGGTATTTGATATCGACTCCTCGCCTATCACTTCCTTCTGCGTTATCGGTGTTTCAGATAAGTGCATTACCGTAGCACCTAAGCCCAGATTTGGATTTACCCGGTAATCGAACCTCGACCCGTATAGAGACCGCTGCTGGATACCAAACAACTCGTTATTCTCCAACCTTACGGTAATGGGCTGGCCCGATGATAATAACGCCTGATTGATGATGGTTAACCTGCCGCTGTTATAATCGATGTTAAAATCTGTACCTTCTGTAAGCTGTAAGCTACCCGCGGAAACAATGACTGATCCTTGCGGGATATTCAATGCATTCAGCTGGAACTCTGATCCGCTTTTCGACGAGTACTGCCCCTTAATAACGTACCGGTTTAGTTGAGGGAAATATTGCCGCGCGATAGTTTTTGTAGAATCGTACAAGGGCTGATAGGAATATCTGCTTACCAAGGCTTGCTCGCCCGGGGCGAATTTGGCGGCAAGGTCAGACCCGAAGGGTTCTACCAGCGGAAAGATGATCCGCCCGTTTTGCGAATCGATGGTGATCCCTTCAATGTAGTCAAAATACCCATCGGGCTTCTTATCATTCTGCGCATTTAGGTTATCCAGACCAACCAATTGCAGCCAAAGCTTACTGGTTGTATTGACCCCCTCGTCCATTATGGGTTTCTCAATGCCCGACTTTTCATCCAAACGGGTGATCTGCATCCTGAAATTTTGCGGGCTAACCTGGTAGGCACCTAATGAATAGATGTTTTTCATCATCAGTTTCCAGGTTGGCAAACTGGTTTTTAGCAGGTCACTTTTGATCAACTTTGTGTACAATACCTTCGGTGTTACCGGATCGACGGCCACATCGGTAGAGAACTCACCAACTTGGTATTCAACGCCATTGTACGTATAGCGGTAGGCAACGGCCAGTACCTCGTCGTTGTTCAGCGGCGAATTCAGGGAGATGTAACCAAGTTGCGGATGCAATACATATTCCTTATCAGACAGTTTGCGCGCGTAGGTTAGTTTAGAGTAGTTGTCGGTACTTCCGGTTGATTGAAAGTACGTAGCAACGTCATTTGAATTAGTTTGCCTTGCGCCCGGCGGCAGGTTTTGCAACAGGTTATTAGACTGCTGCGGAAAGTTAGGATTTGAATACCCCGAAGGCAAAGCCGAACCGCCGCCCTGCACCCGCTGTGTATTATATGGCTGGTTTTCGCCCAAATCCAAAAAGGCTAAGATGTCCCGCGAGTCAGTTGTGACGTTGGTACGGTTAGTTGTCCAAACCTCTATTTTGGTAATGTTGATATTGGTGCTGATGATCGGGATATTCGCCAGCGCCCTGTCGTAGTTGTTGCGGAAATATTGCGACAGGAAATAGTGTTTGTTGGCTTCGTAGTCGGCCGGCGTAAGCCTGAATTCGCCTTGTTGGGCGCCATTGGTTATGGTAATGGTTTTGGCCTGCGACCGCTGCTGTGAGAATACGCTGGTTACATCCAGTTTCCCAAATTTTAACTTGGTTTTCACACCAAATAGTGCCTGGCTGCCTTGGATCAACGTAGTTGGTAAAGGCATGCTTACCACCCCCGCCTCTATTTTCTGAATGATCTCGTCGGCATGGCCCGTATAATCTAGTTTTACCTGGTTATCGAATTGGAATTGCGCGTCGGTGTTGTAATTGGTAGCGATCTTTAATTTATCGCCGATGTTACCCACCACGTTCATCTGAATTTTCTGGTCGAAATTAAAGTTGAACACGTTGCGTTGCGCTGTGCTGTATAGCGGGTTTTGGTTGCTGTTGACCTGGCCGGAAAACAAGATCTCCGCAGAACCCTGCGGCCTGATATTAATTACAGAGCTGCCGAATATTTGCTCGAAAGTTTTGCTGCGCACATTTATCTGCGGCACAAAACCCGGCTGCTGAGACTGATAGGCGTAATTATCTGATAACTGGCGGAAATACTGGCGCTGGTCCTGGCGCTGTATCAGATCAAGGTATTGCTTGAAGGTAAGATATTGCGGAGGGCGGTAATTAAGGTTGCCTACTTTCTCTGTTAGGATATAACGGTTGGTGGCAGGGTCATATTGGATAGATCTGACCAAGTTTGGCGGGTCGGGCGCTAACACCCCTTCTAACGCCCTTGTGTTACGTGTGCCCGATTTGCGGACAGGCTGCTGTACAGTTACGCTATCGGCGCGGCCGCGGCGTTGTGCACGTGCGTTATTATACCCGCCAAAAAAAGCAAATACAACTAAACACAGTAAAGCCTTAAACGTAAAACTTTTAACCAAGCGTCGGCATTAATTAATTAGTACTCTACAGATTCTTAAGGGCGGCCTTAATCAGCTGTTCGACATTTAAACTCCCGGTTTGCCGTTTTATTTCATTGTCCACCACTTTTTCGGCAATATTTTTTGCAAAGCCAAGCATCACTAACGCGCTAAGCGCCTCATCTTTAACGGTATGATTTACAGGCACACTTATCAGTGTTCCGGGTCCGTCTTTTTTCAGTTTGTCTTGCAGCTCTAAGATAAGTCTTTGTGCCGATTTTGGGCCTATTCCTTTTATTCGTTGTATAGTAGCGACGTGGCCGGATACAATGGCTTCCTGAATTTCTTCGGGGGTGATGGATGAGAGCATCATCCTGGCCGTGTTCGCCCCAATCCCTGATACAGATATAAGGTAAAGAAATAAACGGCGTTCGCCCTCATCGGCAAAACCGTAAAGCGTGTGGCCGTCTTCTTTTACATGAAGCCATGTGAATAATTTAAACCTGTTATTGTCGCCTAATTTGGCGTAGGTATTTAAAGATATATTAATGTGATAACCTAAACCGTTAATGTCTATCACCGCGTAGGCGGGCGATTTAAATGCCAGTTTGCCTTCTATATAATCATACATGCCGGGATCACTTAAGCAGTTCTACCATTTTTAATTGTTACCTGCCTTTTGCTGCGCGTCGAGCACGGCAATGGTGACCATGTTCACGATCTCGCGCACAGAACTACCCAACTGCAATACGTGTACAGATTTCTTGAGGCCTAATAGAATAGGGCCAACCGCTTCTGCACCGCCTAGCTCCTGCAGTAATTTGTAAGCAATATTTCCCGACTCAAGGTTAGGGAAGATCAGCGTATTTGCCGGTGTGCCGTTCAAGGTAGAGAATGGAAAGTTATCCTTTAATAATTCTGAATTAATTGCAAAGTTGGCCTGCATTTCTCCATCCACGATCATATCGGGATACTTTTCATGCAATATCTTTACCGCCTCGCGGGTACCCTCTGGTATAGGGCCATCATTAGAACCAAAATTCGAGTAAGACAACAACGCGACTCTCGGGCTGATGTTAAATTGCCTTACCGATCTTTCAATCAACACAGTAATATCTACCAGTTCCTGCACGGTTGGATCGACATTGACCGTAGTATCACCAAAGAATACAGGGCCTTTCGGTGTAACCATAAGGTACATGCCTGCAACACGGTTTACACCTTTTTCAGTACCGATGATCTGTAAAGCCGGTTTTATAACATTTACATAGTTTTTGGTGAGGCCGGATATCAACGCATCGGCTTCGCCAAACTGCACCATGCAGGCACCATAGTAATTTCGGTCTGTAATGAGCAGTTTACGCGCTTCATGCATGGTTACCCCACGACGCTGACGCTTCTGATAAAGATATTTAGCATAGTCATCTATCTGAGGCACATTATCAGCCCGAGGGTCGATGATAGCTACGTCGCCTAATTCGAGCTCCGTTTCTTCAATTATTTGGTTGATTTTGTCAGCATTACCTAACAAGATCGGCGTAGCGATACCTTCATCTTTTACAATTTGGGCAGCACGCAATATCTTGTAATTATCTGCTTCGGCAAATACAACACGTTTTGGGTTTTGCTTGGCACTTACGGCAATATTGCGTAGCAAACGGTTGTCCTTACCAATGCGGCCCTGCAATTCTTCAGCATAGGCATCCCAGTCGGTGATCACTTTTCGCGCCACACCAGACTCGACCGCTGCTTTCGCTACCGCGATAGAAACCTCGGTGAGCAAGCGCTGATCCATCGGTTTTGGAATAATATAATCTTTGCCGAATTTTAAGTTTTTAGCGTTGTACGCTGTGTTTACAGCTTCAGGGACCGGCTTTTTAGTCAATTCGGCTATGGCGTATGCGGCCGCTATTTTCATCTCTTCATTTATGGCGGTTGCCCTAACGTCGAGCGCGCCACGGAAAATGAATGGGAAACCCAACACGTTATTCACCTGGTTAGGAAAGTCGGAGCGGCCGGTTGCCATGATCAGGTCATCACGGGTAGCACTTCCTGTCTCGTAATCAATTTCTGGGTTAGGATTGGCCATCGCGAATACGATAGGGTTAGGCGCCATGCTGCGCAGCATATCGGGGCTAACCACGTTACCTGCAGAAAGGCCGATAAAAACATCTGCGCCTTTCATCGCATCGCTCAGCGTTTTTACATCTGTGCGGTTTGTGGCAAATTGCATGCGGATGTCATCAAGGTCTGTGCGGTTTTTATCCAGCACACCGTTAATGTCAAACATTACCAGGTTCTCCACCTTGACGCCCAGCGAGAGGTACATTTTGGAGCAGGAAACAGCAGCCGCTCCGGCGCCGTTTACCACCATTTTAATTTCGCTAAGCTTTTTATCCTGCAATTCGCAGGCGTTCATTAACGCCGCACCCGAAATGATCGCAGTACCGTGCTGATCGTCGTGCATTACCGGGATATTCATCTCGGCTTTTAAACGGCGCTCTATCTCAAAACACGTCGGCGCAGAAATGTCCTCTAGGTTTACACCACCAAAGGTTGGTTCTAATGCCTTAACAATGTTTACAAATTCATCTACCGACTTAGCGTTCAACTCTAAATCGAACACATCAATATCGGCGTATATTTTAAACAGCAGGCCCTTGCCTTCCATCACAGGCTTACTGGCCTCGGGGCCTATATTGCCTAAACCCAATACCGCTGTACCATTACTGATAACTGCAACCAGGTTACCTTTAGCGGTGTATTTATATACGTCATCAACGTTTTCGGCAATTTTTAAGCAAGGCTCAGCAACGCCCGGCGAGTAAGCCATGGTAAGGTCGCGCTGCGAATTGGTAGGTTTGGTAGGTACAACTTGTATCTTACCCGGGCGCCCTTTTGAGTGGTAATTCAGGGCGTCGAGCTTACGATTAGGTTTGTTCATTCTTCTCAAATTCAGGCTGTAAAATTACAATTCTTTTTGAGTTGAAAGGCAAAGTGCAGCAATTGGATACACTAAGTACACCATTACATTCACAAACAATAAAGCCCCGATATCATAAATATCAGGGCTTTATTAAATAATGATATGTTGACGTTACAATCCAGCGGCAACAGCCACACTTCCGTTTTTAGGGGAAGCTAAAGCAACCGTTCCGGGTGCGATCAATCTCAAGGTTTGACCGGGGATGGCACGCTCACCAACTTTGTTCCAGGATTTCAGGTCACTTAATTCAACACCGAATTTATCCGCGATGCCGGCAAGGGTCTCACCTGCTTTAACGGTATGAAACGCCGGAATATCTTCTACACGACCTGCGTTGTCAGCAGTCGCAATAACAGGCATAGCCGCAACTGTTAGCTGATTCCCGTTAAGCGCATCATATAAAGCGCTATATCTTTCTTTTTGTATCTGGGGTATTACCAGCCTGCGCGGCGCCGCAGCTGTACCATTAACTACACGCTGTAAGTAACCCGGGTTTAGTAACGCCAATTGATTAGGGTCTACCGCGATGACACGTGAAATATTGCCCAGCGAGACGAACTTGTTTACCAAAATGGTATCGGTTTGCATAGGCATGCTGCATGCTTGCGGCGTAATATTATGCTTGTTGTAGTAATTCATTACATAGATCACAGCTATATAAGCAGGCACATACCCACGTGTTTCGACCGGTAAGTATTGGCGGATGCTCCAGTAATCCAAAGCGTTTGCCTTAGCTACCGCACGTTCCACACTACTTTTCCCGCAGTTATAAGAAGCGATGGCCAACAGCCAATCGCCAAATTCCTGGTAAGCGTCTTTTAAGTAAGCCGCCGCCGCATAGCTGGCCGCGATAGGATCGCGGCGCTCATCAACATAATTGTTGATGTTTAAGCCGTAAGTGCGCCCGGTGGTAGACATAAACTGCCATGGCCCTGCAGCGCCAACACGCGAGATTGCGTTAGGGTTTAATGCAGATTCAACTATGGATAAAAACTTAATCTCCTCAGGTATTCCCGCGTCGCGGAAAGCCTTTTCGTAAATAGGAAAATAATATTTAGCCAAACCTAACACACGGCCCATTTCTTCGCGGCGGTTAGGGCCGGTATACAAATCGATATAATTCTGAACAAAATCATTGTAATCCAAAGGCACTTCCTTTTGAATGGCCTGTAACTTCCCGCGCATGGTGGTCAACTGCATACCGCTTGGTTGCACACTTAATGTATCGCGATGAAAATGGGTAGAATGGTAGTCTTTGGTACCAACAGAGTCGGTAAGTTTTGAATTGCCTGATGCGGCAAAACCTAAACAAGGCGCAAGAAGAAAAGCAACAACAGTAAAAACTCTCATCGTTTAAATAAAGGGGTTAAATAACTGTATGCTAAGGCAATAAAGGCTGCTACTAAATTAAGTAATTTAACTTAAATCTAAAAAGTATTTAGCGAAATTTAATAGTTCCTGCTCATTATAACGTTTGGCAGACAATTGCAAACCTAACGGTAGTGTGCCTTTAATATTATTCATTGGCAGAGAGATAGCCGGCAGACCGGCTAAAGAAGCTTGCACAGTAAAGATATCTTCGAGATAAGAGACTACAGGGTCCTTTTCTTCCCGGCCGATCTTTGGGGCGGGCTCTGGTGTTGTTGGCGTGAGTATGAAATCGTAATCATTCAATATTTCATCTGTTTTTTGCATGATGAGCCGGCGCATTTTCTGTGCTTTGGTATAATACGCATCGTAATAGCCAGAACTAAGAATGAACGTCCCCAGCATTACCCGGCGTTTCACCTCTTTGCCAAAACCTTCGGAACGGGATTTCTTGTAAACTGATGTCAGGGCGGTAGCATTTGGGCTGCGGTAGCCGTATCGCACACCGTCATACCGCGCCAGGTTTGACGACGCTTCCGCCATTGTTAAAATATAGTAGGCTGGCACAACATAATCCAGATATTCAAAAGATACGGGCTCTACAATGTTGCCGGCAGCTTGTAACTCTTTTATTTTAGCCAGCATGCTTTCCCGCACCTGTTCGCCAACACCTTCGCGTTCTAAAGATTCTTTGATATATGCTAAGCTTTTCGGCCCGTTTGGCTTTAACGCGCTGAAATAAGCAAGAGGTTTTGCCTGTTTAAGGGTGCTATCGTAATTATCGGGGCCAGACATAACTTCCAAAAGCAGCGCAGCGTCTTCTGCTGACCGGGTTATAGTGCCAACCTGATCGAAAGAGGATGCGTAAGCGATAATGCCGTGCCGGGAGATACTGCCGTAAGTTGGTTTAAACCCCACCAGTCCGCAAAATGCAGCCGGTTGACGAACAGATCCACCGGTATCTGTACCTATAGCGGCGTGGCACATGCCTGCCTGCACACTTACCGCCGACCCGCCTGACGATCCGCCCGGAACGCGGCTCTCATCTGCAAAGTTTTTTACCCGACCGTGTGCAGAATTTTCGTTAGCCGCGCCCATACCAAATTCGTCGCAATTGCAGCGGCCGATGATAATGGCGTCTTCAGCTAGTAACCGCTCAACAACGGTTGAAGAATAGATCGCGTTATAAGTTTCGAGAATTTTTGATGATGCCGACGCGGTGTGCCCTTTGTAAAGAATGTTATCTTTTATACTGATAACCATACCCGCCAATTTACCGGCTGTACCCGCTTTCAACTTTTTGTCAATCTTTGCAGCACGGGCTAATGCTTCGCCGGCAAAAACTTCCACAAAGGCGTTCAGGTGCGCGTATTGTTCAGTACGTTGCAGGTAATGTTTTACAAGTTCTTCTACTGTAACGGCTCCCGAAGCCAGATCGCGACGGATGTCATTAAAAGAAGCATATGCAGTAGTCATCAGGGCTAAAATAAAAAAACTTATGAACCGAAGGCAAATCGATCCATAAGTTTAAGCATATGAGAATGCAGCAAAACTGCATCCGCAATTAAATATTGGTTTTCTCTTCGTGACGAGGAGAAGCGGTAGTGTTGGTGTTAGACGGCCTTTCGTTCACGTCGTCGTGATTCTGAGCATCTTTAAATTCTTTTACACCTTTACCTAAGCCGCGCATAAGTTCAGGGATTTTTTTACCGCCAAACAATAATAGTATTGCAATAATGATCAGAATAATTTCTGGTGCACCTAATCCACCCATGATAATTTAATTTAATGTTTTGTTAATTTTTTACGTTGTTGCTTTGTCCTTTGGTTCTTTTGCAGCGCCATCATCTACGTGCGTAATGCTCAGATGGTTTTCTGCCACTTTAGTCACCTCGGGTTGTTCTATCAAATGCGATACATCTGCATGGCTATGCTCTGCAGGTGTTGTTTGGGTATCTGTAGTATTGGTTGTGCGCTCTTCAGTGAGCGGTGTCTCATGTTCTTCAACCGTAGAATTTGCCGGCGCGAAAGGATCTGTAACCGCAGCCGTATTTGCAACCGGCGGAAAATTAAGATCTGCATCTGTACGCCCGGGTGCTGATTCAACCGGTGGCTTAGCTTCAAAATTTTCGATCTGATTTTGCAGCTCGCGTTTAACACCTTCAGATGCATCCTTAAAGTCGCGAATGCCCTTGCCAAGCCCTTTAGCTATCTGTGGTAATTTATCACCACCAAAAAGCATCAGTGCTACAAAGACGATCAGGATCATTTCTGAACTGCCTATGTTTAAAAATAAAAAAATCGGATGCAACATGTTAATCGGACTACAAATATACAACTAAAAGCCTACAATGTTATTTATTAAAAATTTACTGGCTTGCCAGCCAGCTTCTTGGGTTAACAGGTGTTTGGCCTTTATACAATTCAAAATGCACCTGGGTTTCGCCTGTAGAACCATCTGTTGCCACAGTACCCAACGTGGTTTTCACTTCTACCTTTTGACCTTTTGATACGCTCACAGAACGTAAATTGGCGTAAGCGGTAAAGTACTCGCCGTGCCTTATTACAACGAGATATGTACCACTGATATTGTTTACGCTGGTAACCTCGCCACCAAACACCGAGCGCACTGTAGCACCCTGCCCCGTGCGGATATCTATACCCGGGTTATCTGTTTTTATACCTTCTATATAAGTAATACCAAAGTCTTGTGTAACCACACCATTTGCAACCGGCCAAGGCAATCGCCCACGGTTACCCATAAAGTCGTTCGATAGCTTCGCAAATTCCGGTGTCGCGTTAAGCAATTGGCTGTTCGTCGCGGCCGCCTTCGGTGCTGCTTTTACAGGTGCAGTTTCTTTACCGGCAACGGCGTTGGCCCTTGCGGCAGCGGCAGCACGGGCAGCTTCGGCCCGGGCTTCTGCTTCTGCCTTTCGGCGTGCTTCTTCAATTTCACGGGCAATGGCGCGGCGTATCTGGCGGTTGTTATCAGCAATTTGCTGGTTTATACGCTTTTGTTGTTGTTTTAATTCGCCCTGGTGCTTAGAAAGTCCGTTCATCACTTCTTGCTGACTGGTGCGCTCTTTACCCAGGTTCTGCTTTTCTTTCTCCTGGTCTTTCAACAGGTTGCTTTGCTGGGTTTTGGTCTTGTCCAGCTGGGTGATCTTTGTATTCAGCTCGTGCTGGGTACCTTGTATAGATTCTGCCTGGCGCTGGCGATAATTAGCAAACTGCTGCAGATAGGTGAGCCTTTTGTATGCCTGGTTAAAATCTTGCGATGCAAAGATGAACATCAACTTATTGTACGCGCTCTGATTATGGTACGCGAAAACGATCATGGCCGCGTATTCTTTTTTCAACTGATCAAGCTGGCCCTGAAGCGTGTGGACAGTATTGGTATTTTCATTTATTTGGTTGCCCAGCAGGCGAACTTCTGAATTGAGGGTCTTGATCTTCTCTTCACGCAAGCTGATCTTAGCCTTGAGAATGTTAAGTTGCTTTAAGGTAGATTTCTTGTTGCTTAGCGTTTCCTGGTATTCATTATTCAGTTGCTCCAGTTCCTCATTAAGTTTATCGCGGCGTTTTTTTAACTCAGAACTGCTTTGCGCGAACGCGCTTACAGAACACAGGGCAAGCAAGAAAAAGAATACAGATCGCAGAAATTTCATCGAACCCAAAAGTACAATTTTAATTTATCCGCTGATAGCGGTTTGGTATACTGAAAGGAAAATCCAATGTCTGGTCGAAATCAATCCGGCTGTAATCTATCTCTGCTTCTATATTTTTTTGTTGCGTTTTAGATGTAAGCGATATGTGCGATGGCACTACCCTGCCTGTTGCCTGGATAAAGTTGCTGTAATTAGCCTGTAATGATTGCCCGGCCGCTGCTTTTGACAGGTTAGTGCTGTTGATTTTCAGATCAGCACCTAAGATCATTTTAAAAAGCATATCCTTTAACGATCCGCTTAAGACCAAATTGTTGTTATCAGGCGTTAAAGTGATACCGTCGGTCAACGTTTCAGGGATAGCATTGCCGATCAAAATTGACTGTACAGTATTGAAATTTACTTCGCGAGGCGCGTAGTCATAAATAAAGCTAAACGGTTTTTGAAAATAAACCGATTGGAGTTTATTGATCACTGTTATGCTATCGGGCGTAATTAAAGCCCGCGCCACCTCAATGCCGATCAAATAGGTGATAGATACCCATATCTTCTGCCCGCGTAATATCCTGATGTTTAAAGTCACATCATTGCTGTTACCATCGATGTTTAACTTGGTTTTTGCCTTGCCGGAGAATGTGGTAAAGCTGATCTGTTTTGAGCGGATCTCTGCCAGTTTCATTTTAGCAGCATCGGCAGAATTATCAGTTTTTGTTACGGCAGTACTAGCAGGCGTGCGGGTCACCAGTTTTTTGCTATGGCAACTTGTTATGACAATGATGCCTAACAACAAAAAACTATTCGATATATTTCTTTTCATTGATCTTCCTGTCTAACAGGGGCGAATCTGCACCGCCTGCTTTAGCTTTCTTCCAGTTTAATACGGCACCGTCCACATCGCCATTGTAGAACAAGATATCGCCATAGTGTTCTAGCTGTACAGCGCTTTTATCTTTATCATGGGCGATGGCTTTTTCTATCCACGGCCTTGCTTCGGCATATTTCTTTTGTCTGAACAAAATCCATGCATACGTATCTTCAAACGACGCCGTATTCGGCTGCAACTCGTTACCCCGTTCGGCCATCTGCGCCGCCTTATCTAACTGCTCGTTTCTTACTGACAAATAATAGGCATAGTTGTTTAACGTATATCCGTTATCAGGATTGTAAGTTATACTCTGGTCGTAAGCCGCGTCAGACTTTGCATTGTCTTTCAATTCGTGATAGCTATCCCCAATAGCAGAATATGTTTGCGAAAGAAGTTCTTTATCCTGAGTTTCTGATGAAGCCGCCGTTTTGAGATAACCTAGAGCTTTTGTGGCATTCTTTTTCTGCAGCCAGGCAACACCAACCAAATAATTCATCCACGCCTGATTTGGGAAAAGCGTCAAAGCGTTTTCTCCATCTTTTATAGCGGCGTCGAAATCGTTATCTCCTAATTCTATCCGTACCAGTTGCTCATGAACCTGGTATATTTTATCATTAACAGCAATTGACCTTCTGTAAGCATTTGCAGCCGCCTTATATTGTGCGTTTTGCAACAGCATATCGCCGTAGATGCCAAACGAGCGTGAATCTTCGGGGTGGCTTTCTGTTAATATCTTGCTCAATTCTAAAGCGCTTGCCTTAGCATTTGCATCCGGGAACTTAGGCACATAACCCATAATTATGTGCAACTGCTGCTCTACAGACATGCCTGCCTGCGTGAATGCCAGCTTTAATTCATTAAAGCCATTATCATTATCTTTTTTATTCCGGTAAATGTCTGCCAGTTGCAGGTGCACATAGCCGTTAGACGGGTCTAAGGTTTCTGCCTTTTGAAAAGCTTTCAGCGCGTCGTCAACAAAATTGTTAGCGTTATAAACCTCGCCAAGCATAATGTAATACTTAGCCTGGTTTGGATTTTCTGCAATGGCTTTTTTAATGTCGGCAGTTGCTTTGTTGACGTTGCCTTGCGCCAGGTAAACTTTCTGGCGTTTAAGTAAAAGATCATCACTTGGGCCGGTTACTTTTTCGAGCGAATCTAAAACCGCGATGGACTGGTCGTATTTTTTGCCGATGAATAAGGCGTTGGCCCTGTCAAAGTAATAGTCGGGATTGTTGGGATTAAGCTTTATCAATTGCGAAAAAATGGCTTCAAGACGCGCAATGTTGTTAGACTTTTCGTACCCTGTAGATAATGCTACCCAATACCATTCGTTATTAGGGTTTATTGCGACAGCCCTCTCCAATAATGCCTGTGCACCGTCGTAATCATTATTCCGCTTTTTAAGGTTGGCCATCTCATAAAGCGCGGCGTCATTATTAGGATCTATCTGTAGAACGTGAGAAAACAAATCAGACGCAAGAGCGAAATTTTCGATTGTCCGTTCGCGCAGGCCGGTAAAGAATAGCTGCTTCATCAAAACGCTGTCGGCATTGGTCATGGGTTTCGCGGCAGCGTTGCGTAGTTTCCCGCTCGCAGCATCTTGCGCGTAGCTCAAAGCAGGCAATAAGCCTAAAAATATAAGCAGCTTAAATTTCATTTATTGCACACCGGTGTGGCCATAACCACCTGCTCCCCTAACGGTTTCATTTAAGGTTTCGCTTATTTCCCAGGTAATGTTTTCGTGACGGGCTATAATCATCTGAGCAATGCGGTCGCCGTTATTGATCTCAAATGCTTCGGTAGATAGGTTGATTAATAATACTTTTATTTCGCCACGGTAATCGGCATCAATCGTCCCCGGCGAATTTAAAACAGTTACGCCATGCTTGTAGGCCAGGCCACTTCGTGGCCTGATCTGCGCTTCGAAACCTGCCGGTAACTCAATGTGCAATCCTGTAGGGACCAATTGGCGTTCCATTGGCTTAAGTGTGATGGGCAATTCGATATGCGCGCGCATATCCATCCCTGCGGAATGTATGGTTTCATAGCCGGGCAACTGGTGCGCCGACTTATTTATTACTTTAATGGTCATTTTTTGCTCAATGTAGCTTTTAGTTGCTTTCCCTCGGTTAATATCGCCACCGCGGCAAATGCGATGAATAATAAGTTACCCGCTATCAAACTACGTTTAAACACAACGAAGGACAATATAACGATGATTATCGACGCGGCAAGGTAAGCCAGGTTCTTTTTCAAATGATAGGGTATGGGATAGTTCTTCTGACCCCAGATGTAAGACAATATCATCATGCTGGCGTAAGCGATCAACGACGCCCATGCCGAAGCCATGTAACTATACTTCGGAATAAAGATAACATTGATAATAATAGTAAGCAGTGCCCCAATACCCGAGATGTATAAACCGTATTTGGTTTGATCGGAAAGTTTATACCACACCGACAGGTTCATATATATACCCAGGCTTACATATCCGAATAGAAGCGGCGGTACCACATCCAGCCCTACCCAGTAATCGGGGTTGTTTACGTAGTGCTTTAAAATCTGAATATTAGCAATAATGCCTACGAACATTACGCACATGGTGATCACAAAGTAGTCCATGATACGGGCGTAGGTCTGGCCCGAGTTTTTATTCTTCGCATGACTGAAAAAAAATGGTTCTGCACCCATACGGAACGCCTGATTAAACAGGCTGAGAAATATAGATATCCGCGCACATGCTGAGTACACCCCAACTTCGTGCTCGCTGATATTCATCGGCAACAACTTACCTAAAAGAATTTTGTCAAAATTTTCGTTTACGATATAAGAAAGATTGGCGATAAGCATTGGCCAGCTATACAACAGCATTTGCTTAAACATGTCTACGTCCAACTGCAGCTTTATACGACGCAACTCGGGCAGTAGCATTACAAGTGTGATGATACTTGCGATAAGGTTCGATAGAAAAACATAGCCCACCCAACCTTGCCTGTACCAGCCAATAAACCATGAACTGCCTATGCCATGGCTTGCAATTAAACGCGGTATGCCGAAGATAAGGATCAAATTCAGGGTAACAGTAACTACAATGTTTACCACTTTAATGGTGCCATACCTGCCCGGGCGGCCATCTGCACGAAGTTTTGCGAAGGGTATAACGCACCAGGCATCTGTTACCAGGATCGCGACGAAATATTTGATGTATGTTTTAAAGTCTTCACTCGGGGTGTCATTACCAATACGGATAAAACCAGCAATTGCGTTTGTAAAAGGCAACGTGAGTAAAAGAAATAAAACAGTGATAATAAAGATAGACCAGAAGCCGTTGTTATAAACCTGCTGCTTTTTATCGCTGTATTTATTGAGGTAACGGAAAAACGTGGTTTCCATACCAAATGAAAGCACCGCCTGTATAATTGAGGCATAGCTGAACATGGTACTAAAAATGCTGTAAACTTGCGGCAAGTACGCCTTGGTATAAAGCGGTGTAAGTATAGCGCTTAACAGCCTTTGAACAATGGTTGTTAAACCGTATACTGCTGTTTGGCCCGCAAATTTTCTGGCTGTAGACAAGGTGCTAAGTTAAACGTTAAAGTTGATACCCATATAAGGGGTTATTTTCTTACAACTTCGAAATTACGATAGTTTTTTAAATCGCCTTCCTGTGCATTTACAGATGTTACTTCAGCATTTTCGGGGCCTTCGTTGCACCAGTCTAAAAACATATCGATAGCATGTTTATCGCCTTCGGCTTCGCAAAAAACGTCGCCGTTTGGCAGGTTTTTAACAATGCCTTTTATGCCTAACTGGTCGGCAACGGCCTTTGTAGACGCCCTGAAAAACACGCCCTGCACTTTCCCGCTGACTGTTATATCTAAATGTTGGTTCACGAAGCAAAGGTAAAGGATTTATGAAAAATTTGCCTTTAAGGATTCAGGTGTAATCAAACTATCCGCTGTACCTTAGTCTCCGGCGTTATGGTAAATCCATCAAGGCCTGTAAGCAAATTTAATCCGGGTGTTTTGCCGGGAGCAATGCTACCCTTTTCTTCATCTATACCCAAATAACTTGCGCCATTAAGTGTAGCCCATTGCAATAAGGATTGCAATGTTACAGAAGGGAATGCCGACTGTATCAAACTCATTTCGTATAGGATGCTTAATTTGGTATTTGAGGCAAGGCTGTCTGTACCCAACGTAATGTTTGCCTTCTGATCAAGGAACAACTCGATCTTCGGTAAGCGGCTTTCGATATACATATTCGCCCCGGGGCAAAAGCACCAGCTAATGCGTTTGTCAAACCGTTTAATAAAGTATATGTCCTTTAAGTTGGTATAGGTGTTATGAACCAATAATATCTTTTGCTTGCTGGTGAGCAGCGGCACAACCGTTTGTAAAGAGTTACGGGCCTGCGGCTTAAAGTAGCTAATATCTAAGCCAAAGCTTTCATAAAGATCAAGAAACTCGCCGCTTTTATACCTGTAAAACCTATTCTCATCTTCGCACTCCTGGTTGTGCATGGTTATCAAATTATCATGCTTACTACAGTAGTCTTTAATCAGCCTAAACAGATCTTTAGAAACAGAATACGGCGCGTGGGGTGTAACGGATGTATTTGAATTTTTAAACTCTTTTTTAAGCTCCAAGCCCTTATTAAAAACTTCTTCTGCGCGTTGCGGTAAAAAGCTGAATAACTCTATAAAAGTGTGATAATAAAGCTTACTGTTTAATTTTACGTCGACAGAAATATCTGTGTTTGAAATATCGCCTACTGCAACAATGCCATTCTCATACATCTCGGCATCGGCTCGGTATGCCGCGTCGATAGCTTCGGAACGATCTACTTCACGCTGTTTTTGTACCAGTTTGATAAACCTTACCAGCCCGCAATCTTTCTCTATCTTGTCCTTAAGATGCGCTAATTCAATGTGAGAGTGGGTATTAATAAAACCGGGAGTAATCACCCCGGATAGCTGCTGAACCTGTGTG